>NZ_JBEXNE010000004.1:0-406482 GCF_040610915.1 Streptomyces sp. NPDC003300
TCCGGCTTCGGGTCCTCCTGGTAGGACTTCGACTTGTCCTGCGCCCGCTTCACCCACGCATCAGCGTTCGTCAACTGGCTTTGCGCGGTGTCCAGTTCCTGGCGGGCGGTGCGCCCCTGCGCCAGCGCCCGGTCCGCGTCACCCTGCGCCGTCTCCAGCTTCGGCCAGTAATCATCCAGAGCACCCGACGCCAGGCGGTAGGACCGCTCCAGCTTGTCCAGCTCACCGGGAAGATCCCCGAACTGCTGCCGGTACGCGTCACCCGACAGCCCCGCCCACTCCTGGACGACGGTGTCACCGCTCAGACCCCGCACCGACCGCAGCGCCGAGGCGACATCATCGGCGAAATCCCCCAGCTTCCGCGCGAGTTCCTTCACCTCGAACGGATCACCCGGCACCGGATCCCGGTCCAGATCCAGCACATCCCAATCCGTCGGACGCCCCGTCACCCCGCCAGCACCCCCATCAGCCTCGGCGAACGCCCCCATCCTTCCAACGGCCCACAGCCCTCGAAAGACGCCCCTGCCCACTCCGACGTCCCACGGGCAACTCATAGTTCCCGGCGCCCCGGCCCGAGCCGGTCGCTCCGTAGCATGGGGCAGGGGTGGTGGCCCCGGTATCGGCGGGGCCACCACCCCTGTGACGATCCGTCAGGTCACCCCGCGCAGAGGGTCAGATTGACGGTGTCGCCCTTGTGGACGACGGTCGGGGCGTGCGGGGAGACGGCGATGACGGTGCCCGGCTTGCAGCCGGGGGAGGCCGTCTTGATGACCCGGCCGATCTTGAGCTGGGCCTTGTCCACCAGGACGGGCCTGGCCAAGTCGAGCGTGAAGCCCGCCAGTTGGATGGGAATCTCGCCGTACTGCACGGTGGTGCGGTTCTTGTCGGTCGTGGCGGACGTGTGGGCGGCGGGCCGCGAGTCGTGCGAGCCGCCGGTGGTGCCGATGGCCAGGGCGGTGCCGGTGCCGGCCACGACGAGGGCGGTGGCGATACCGGCGATGGCCGTGGCCCGCTTGCGACGGGCCCCGCGCGCGATGGCCGCGGTGTCGAAGTGCGGCGCCTCGGCGCCGTTGACGAAGTCGTTCATGGAGTTCACCAGTTCCTGCTCGAAGGGTGTGTAACCCGTGCAGCCGGAAGGCCGCGAACCGTGTGACGTCATCGTGTTCCTTCCGTGGGCTGCGGCGGCGAAGGGGCGGAGGGCGCGGGGAACCGGCCTCTGAGCTTGTCGATTCCGCGAGTGAGCTGGGACCGTACGGTGCTCAGCGAGATCCCCAGATCGGCTGCGATCTGGGCGTCCGACAGGTCGTGGAAATACCGCAGCACCACGACCGTCCGCATGCGCATCGGCAGACCCTGAAGAGCGCGGACCAACTGGTCCCGGGTGTCCACCTGTCCGTACTGGTCCCCCGGAGCGGCCCTGTCGACGCCGTCCTGATACGGGACCGTACGGCGGAATCTGCGCCATCTGTCGTTGGCCAGATTCACCATGATCCGCCGTACGTACGCGTCCGGGGAGTCCTTGGCGGCGATGGTGCGCCACTTGCGGCACGCCCGTTCCAGAGTCTCCTGGACCAGGTCCTCCGCCGTCTGCCGGTCTCCCGTCAAGACGAGCGCGCCGTGGAACAGTACGGCCGACCGGGCGACGACGAAGGCGTGGAAGTCGTTCTCCACCGGCTCGGGCCCGCTCAGTTCCGTACGCGGTATCCGCTCGGTTGCCAGTTCCAGATCCACACGCTCCTCCCTTCCTGTCACCCCTCCTTGACGTGGAAGCGGCCCCGTCTGCTGCACGGCCCCGGTGTGACCTGGATCACGGATCTGGCCTCTCCGGTCGGGTACGGCCGGTCGCCTACCGCGCGAGCACGGCGGACGCCGCCTGCCGGATCGCCGCCACAGCAGGGCGAGTTCGGGAGGCGGCCGACCAGGCCAGGGCGGAGGTGCAGGGTGCCACGTCGCTCAGATCGACGTACGCGACCCCGGGACGGGGGAAGAAGCCGCGGGCCGCCGCGGGGAGAAACGCCACGGCGGTACCGGCCGAAACGGTGTGGAGCAGCGCTTCCAGGTCGGCCGCGACCGGGCCGTACCGGACGGGCGAACCGTCCGGGCGCGGATCGGTCACCCAGAAGTCCCACCACGGGCGCGGTACTTCGGGAGGAACGTCCACCACCGGCCGACCCGCGAGATCGGCGAGCGCTACCGAGGTGCGGGCCGCGAGCGGGTCGTCGGCGGGCAGGCAGACGACCCGCGCCTCGCTGGCCATGTGGAGCGACTGAACCCCCGGCGGGACCGGCGGGCGCGAGAAGACCACGTCGACCTCGCCGTCGATCAACCGGGTCATGTGGTCGACGAAGTTGAGGTTGCGGATCTCCACGGTGATCCGCGGGTAACGGCGGCGGAGTTCGTCAAGGACGGCCCGGGCATGCGGCATTGACGTCTCGGCGCCGATCGCCCCCACCACCAGTTGTCCCGACGGCGCCCTGGCGTGTTCCCGCGCGGCCTCCCGCAGACGGTCCATCTCCAGTACCACGGACTCCGCTTGGGGAAGCAGCGCCAGACAGCCCTCGGTCGCCTCCACCTTCCGGCTGCCGCGCTCGAACAGCGGGAAACCGAGCCGCTCCTCCAGAGCCCGCACCTGTCTGCTGAGGGCCGGCTGCGACATGAACAGCCGCGCCGCCGCTCGCCCGAAATGCAACTCTTGCGCGATGACGAGCAGGAGCCGTAACTGGTGGACAGTGGGTTCGGGCCGACCCGGCCTGCTCGCCCTGCCGCTACCGTCCTCGGCTTCGGTCATAACCGTCAGTTTATGGATCAGGGCCTGAGTGTCATCGCCCCGTCCTGGAATTCCCGAATGGCCCTTGAAACGATTGGGTCACGCGGGGCGCATGGTGCGCCCCAGGGAGGGGACGCGATGAAATTGCGTGGGCGCTCGGAGGCACGTGTCGGAAGGCGGCGGATCCGGGCGGGCCGGTTGGCGCAGGCGGCTGGTGTCGCCGTCGTCGCCACCGCCGCGGCTGTCGTGGCGGCGGGACCCGCGAGCGCCGGTACCGGCGCCATTTACACCACGGACGGCAATCCGGGCGGGGAGGCGTATTACACCGGCGCGGGCGACACCCTCCTTGCCTGTGACATCCAGGCGGACGGCTATCGCGCCTTCGCGGAGATGATCTGGATCGGTTCGGGAAAGAGCAATGTCGTGACGGTCGAGGACGCGGACGGCGCCAATGGAAATTGCGCGCAGAACGACTCGGCGAACATCCCCAGCGGAACCGCCATCAGTATCACCGTCTGCCTGAAGGACGGCGCGAACGGCGCGCGCAAGTGGTGCGCCACCGAGCACGGGAAGGCCAACTGACCCGGCCCGACGCCACCGACCGATCACGGCCGTCTCGGTCTGAACCGGTGTACGTGTGACCGCGGTTGGACGTCAGCGGCGCAGGGGGGGTGCTGACGTCCAACCGCCGCACGTGTGGGTCCTACGCGGTGGGGGTGTCGGCGTCGAGGGTGCTCGTGTGGCGTTCGGTGAGGGGGCCGACGCGGAGGTCCTCGCGCATGAGTTTGCGCATGTCGGCGGCGGCTTTGCCGCGTGCTTCCCAGCGGGCGCGGTCTTCGGTGCTGCCGAGGGCGGTGCCGGCGGCGTAGCCGTCGCAGATGCGGCGCAGGCAGTGGAAGACGTTGTTGGAGGCTTTGACGACGGGTTCGGGTGCGATGAGCCACATGCGTTCCGAGGCGGTGGCGATGCCTGACTCCCGGAAGGCTTCGCGCAGCGCGAACGCCCGTGCGTCGTCGGAGGAGTGGTCCCGTCCGGCCAGGGCCCGCAGGGTCTCGCCGAGCACTTTCACGGTGCTGGTGTACTGCGTGTAGATGTCCAGCCGCAGCCGGAGGGCTTCTTTGTCGTCCTCGCGCCTCCAGCGGTTCCGGTCGGCTATGAGGGTGGCGACGATGCCGATCGCGGCGCCGGCCAGGGTGGAGAGCAGTGGCAACCAGTCCATGCGGGCCACCTTGGGCCATCGCGTGACGGCGGCGCCAGAGGACGCCGGGACCGGACTCGTTGGCCGTCCGTAACGCGCCGCCGTCCGTATCGCGCCTGTCGTACGGGGAGTTGACGGCCCGTCACTCCACAGTGGCCGCCGCCGTGTGGAAGGCGTGGCGGACGGCGGTGATGCCGTCGGCGGTGCGGGAGGGGTGGACGCGGTTGGTGAGGAGGACGGCGTAGCGGGCGGTGGCGGGGTCGATCCAGAGGCTGGTGCCGGTGAAGCCGGTGTGGCCGAAGGAGTCGCGGCCGGGGGAGGGGCCTACGGGGGAGCCGACCGGGTCCTGGCCCTGCCAGGCGAGGCCGCGGCGCAGGGCGAGGTGGTCGGTGTGGGGGGCCGTCATCTCGGCGAAGGTCTCGGGGCGCAGCAGTTCGCGCGCGCCGCCCGCGAGCGACCGGCCGAGCCGTTCCACGTCCGCGAGAGGGGCGAACAGCCCGGCGTGGCCGCCGACTCCGCCCATGACCACGGCGTTCTCGTCGTGCACCTCGCCCGCCACCACGCGTCCGCGCCAGGGGCAGTCCTCGGTGGCGACGGCCCGCGCGCGGCCCGCCTCGTCCGGGTTGAAGCCGGTGTCCTTCAACCCGAGCGGCGCGCAGACCAGTTGGTCCACGAGTGCGTCCAGCGGTTCGCCCGCCGCGCTCTCGGCGATGAGGCCGAGCAGGATGAAGCCCTGGGAGGAGTACTCGACCCGGGTGTCGGGCGCCGAGCGCGGCGGCAGGAGGCGCAGCGCCTCCAACAGGGCCTCGCGCGTAGGGTGTTCGCGGTAGAGCTGGACCTGGCCCGGCAACCCCGAGGTGTGCGTGAGCAGTTGCCGTACGGTGAGGTCCGCCTTGTCGCCGCCCCGGTAGGCCGGAAGATACCGTCCGACGGTGCCCGCGAGGTCCAGCGCGCCGCGGTCGACCAGGGCCATCACGGCGAGGCCGACGACGGGTTTCGTCACCGACGCCAGGTCCCACAATTCGTCGCCGGTGAGGGCGGGTCCGTCCCAGGCGCGGGTGCCGGTCCAGCCGCGGTCCAGCGGACCCGCCGCCGTACCGACGGACCAGGCGGCGCCCGAGTACGCGCGGCGCGTACGCCCGGCGGCGACGATCTCCCCGAGCGCGCTCCCGACGCCAGCCCCGACTCCGACCCCGGCCTCGACGCCAGCCCCGGCCCCGACTCCGGCCCCGCTCTCGACTCCGGCGTCAGCCCCGTCCCCGACCCCGCTCACGCCAGCTCACCCGCCTCGGTGTCCACCACAAGAAACGGCGTCGCGGGCACGCTGCCCAAGATGCCTCCCGCCGCGCCGACCGGGCCCCTGCCCGACACACCGCCCGAGCCGCCCACGCGACCCGGGCCGCCCACACCGCCCAGCCCCCCCGACACCGTCCGCGCCGCCGCCCGCACCATCGGACCGAACATCTCCACACTCCGCTCGTCCAGCGTGAAGGTCAGGCCGCGCACGCCGATCGCGCCCACCACCCGCCCCTCGCCGTCGAGGACCGGCGCGGCCACCGACCGTACGTCCGGCTCGTCGTACTCGTCGTCCACGGCGTAACCGGTGCTCGCCGCGTCCCGCAGCAGCGCGCGCAGCTCCGCGGCCTCGGTGAGGGTGCGCGGGGTGCGCGCCGCCAGCGGCCCGGCGTCCAGCAGCGCCGCCGTCTCGTGCGGCGGCAGCGCGGAGAGCATCGCGAGCCCCACCCCGCTGCTGTGCAGCGGGACCCGGCCGCCCGGCCGCCCGCTCATCCGGTACTCGCTGGCGGGCTCGGACTCCGCCAGCAGGACGGCCTCGTCGCCGTGGCGTACGGCGTACTGCGCGAGCAGTCCGGTGCGCCGCCGCAGGTCGGCCAGGACCGGGCGGGCGAGCGCGAGGTCGCGGCTGTCGTGCAGCGCGGCGGCGGCGAGCCCGAGCAGCCGGGGTCCGGCGCGGTAGCTGCCGCCCTCGGCGGGCTGGGCGAAGCCGTACTCGGCCAGCGTTCTCAGATGGCGGTGGACGGTCGGTTTGGTCAGTCCTGTGCGTCGTGCGAGATCGCCCAACCGGTGCGGGCCACCGGTCTGTACGAGCGCTTCGAGCACCTCCATCGCCTTGTCGACGGGACCCTTCGCGGGCTCTTGCTCGCTGGCTCGGGTGTTGACCGCTTTCGACATGTCGCTTAGCTTAACCCAACCGCATTCCATCTGCCGGAACGGATGTGTTGTTCAATGGAACGAATACGTCAAGGGCGGGCCGTGGACCGCAGCCGTCCGCGCCGCCGCGACGTCCTGCGCCTCGGCGGCCTGCTCGTGCCGGCCATCGCCGCGCCCGGGCTGCTGACGGGATGCGGCGCCAACCCGGCGAGCGGCGCGGGCAACGTCCTGCGGGTCTCGCAGCCGGGGGACCCAGTGACCATGGACCCGCAGAAGCAGGGCGACATGGTCTCGATGAACGCCCTGATCAACATGTTCGACACCCTCACCACCCGCGGGCAGGACAACACCCTCCACCCGCGGCTCGCGCTGACGTGGACGGCGCGCGACGAGCGCACCTGGCGGTTCACGCTCCGCCCCGGCGTGACGTTCCACAACGGCGAGGTGTGCGACGCGGCGGCGGTCAAGTTCTCCATCGAGCGGCTGCTCGACCCCAAGACCAAGTCACCGATCGTCGAACTGCGGTACGTGAAGAGCGTCTCGGTGGTCGACCCGCTCACCATCGACGTCCACACCACGCTGCACGACCCGATCCTGCCCGACAAACTCTCCCTGTTCGGCGGCGTCGTCGTGCCGCCGCGCTACCTCGCGGAGGTCGGCGACCGGGGCTTCGCGGCCCACCCCGTCGGCACCGGGCCCTTCACGTTCGTCAGTTGGCAGCGCGACCACGAACTGCGCATGCGGGCCTACCCGAAGCACTGGTCAGGCCGCCCGCACGTGGACGAACTGGTCTTCCGCCCGGCGCCCAACGCCTCGTCCTCGCTCGCCGCCCTCCAGAGCGGCGGCGTCGACCTCGTCGCCGGACTCACCCCCGACGCCGCGCAGCAGCTCGACGGCTACCCCGGCGTCACCCTGGACGCCTACACCGGCATCCGCACCTCGTACCTGTCCCTGAACACCCTGGAGAAGGGGCCGCTCAGCGACCGGCGGGTGCGCCAGGCCCTCAACCACGCCATCGACGTACCCCTGTTGATCAAGGCGGTGCTCGGCGGCAAGGCGCGCGAGGTGCCCGCGATGATCCCGCACGGCGCCTTCGGCTTCGACCCCTCGGTCAAGCCGTTCACCCGCTCGGTGGAGACCGCCCGCGCGCTGCTCGCCGACGCCGGATACCCGCACGGCTTCAGCACCACGCTCACCGCCTCCAACAACGACTCCAACGTCGCCGAGGCGCTGTCCGGACTCCTCTCCAAGGCCGGTGTACGCGCCAAGGTCAGCCTTCTCGACCCCGGCACGTACGCCAGCCGGCTCACCTCCACCAACCACTCGGCGCTCGGCCCGATGTACCTGGCCGCCAGCACCATCTGGACGCTGGACGGCGAGAGCATGATCCAGTCGAACGTCCGCAGCGACCGCAGGCAGAGCCGCTGGCACTCGAAGGAGGCGGACCGCCTCGTCGACATCGAGGAACTCTCCGTCGATCCCGCCAAGCGCACCCAGGCGTTCGCCGACCTGCAACGGCTGATGCAGCAAGAAGCGCCGTTCGTCTTCCTCTACCAGCTCGACAACATCTACGCCCGCAACCGACGGCCGCGTTGGAAGCCGGGCCCCGCAGGCGTCCTCGACATGTCGAGCGCGGAGGTCTCCCGATGACCGACATCTCCCTCCAGCGGCGGCCGTCCGCCGCCGACGGCGAGCCGCGGGAACGCACCCGCGACCGCGCGGGACTGCGGCTGCTGCGCACCGTCCTGCTCAGGCTCGGCACCGCGCTGCTGGTCCTGCTCTGCACGGCGACCGTCTCGTTCTTCCTCGTCCGGCTCTCCGGCGACCCCGTCAAGCTGCTGCTGCCGCCCGACGCGACGGCCCAGCAAGAAGCCGTGCTGCGCGGGTCGTTGGGCCTGGACCGGCCGCTGTTCACCCAGTACCTCGACTTCCTGTGGGGGCTGCCGCGCCTGGACTTCGGCAACTCCCTCTTCTACAACGAGCCGGTACGCACCGTGCTCGCCGACCGGCTGCCCGCCACGCTCCAACTGGCCGCCGCCGCACTGGTGGTGACGCTCGTCGTCGCGGTCCCCGCGGGCATCTTCGCGGCGATGCGCCGCGGCCGGGCCTCCGACCGCACCGTGATGACCGGCGTGCTGCTCGGCCAGTCGACCCCGCCGTTCTGGGTCGGCATCCTGCTGATCCTGGTCTTCGCCGTCGGACTGCACGCGCTGCCCGCCTCCGGCTACGGCACGTTCGCCAACCTCGTGCTGCCCGCGGTCACCCTCGCCGTGTACTCCGTCGCCGTCGTCGCGCGGCTGCTGCGCTCCTCGCTGATCGACGTCCTGTCCTCCGACCACATCCGCACCGCCCGCGCCAAGGGCTTCGGCCCGGTCAAGGTCGTGCTCACCCACGGCCTGCGCAACGCGTCGCTGCCGGTGGTGACCGTGGTCGGCCTGGAGGTCGGCAGCCTGCTGGGCGGCGCGATCCTCACCGAACAGGTCTTCTCCTGGCCCGGCGTCGGACAGCTGACGATCGAGGCCATCTCGCACCGCGACTTCCCGCTCGTCCAGGCCACCGTGCTGTTCTTCGCCGCCACCTTCGTCGTGGTGAACCTGCTCGTCGACCTCTCCTACAGCTTCCTCGACCCGAGGGTGAGGACGTCCCGATGACCGTCACATCACCGGCCGTCGCCGCACCGGCGACGACGGCGGGGCCCGGCCCGCGCGCCGCCGCCCTGCGGACCCTGCTGCGCAACAAGCTCGCCGTCGTCGCGCTCGCCGTACTCACGGTCATGCTGGTCTTCGCGGTCTTCGCACCGCTGATCGCCCCGCACGACCCCAACGCCCAGGACCTGCTGCTCCGGCTGAAGCCGCCCGCCTGGCAGTCCGGGGGCAGCGGCGCCCATCTGCTCGGCACCGACCAGCTCGGCCGCGACATGCTCTCCCGCGTCATCTACGGCACCCGGATCTCGCTGCTGGTCGGCGCGGGCGCGGCGCTGCTCGCCGGAGTGATCGGCACCGCCGTCGGACTCGCCTCCGGCTACTTCGGCGGCTGGCTCGACCGGGTGCTCATGCGGCTCGCCGACGTCCAACTGGCCTTCCCCTCCATCCTGCTGGCCCTGGCCGTCGTCGGTTTCCTCGGCTCCGGGCTCTGGTACGTGATCCTCGTGCTCGGCTTCACCGGCTGGGTCTCGTACGCCCGCGTCGTGCGCTCCGAGGTGATGTCGCTGCGCTCGCGCGACTTCATCACCGAGGCCCGCGCGATCGGTGTCACCGACGGCGCGATCATGCGCCGCCACCTGCTGCCCAACGTGATGGCGCCGCTGGCCACCATCGGCACGCTGCACATCGCGGCGGCCATCGTCGCCGAGGCGTCGCTGAGCTATCTCGGACTCGGCGTGCCCAAGGAGACCGTCACCTGGGGCTCGATGCTCGCCGACGGCCAGCTCTACCTCGGCACCTCCTGGTGGGTCGCGGTGTTCCCGGGCATCGGCCTGATGGTCACCTCGCTCGCCGTCAACATCACCGGCGACGCCCTGCGCGACGTCGCGGACCCGAAGGCGTACCGCCGATGACAACCGACCGCACGAGGCCGAGCGACCCTACGAAGCCGACCGACCGCAGGAAGCCGACCGACCCTACGAGGCCGACCGACCGTACGACACGGGCCGGGGCCGCACCCGCCCGCCCCGAACCCGTACTCGACATCACCGATCTCAGCGTCGACTTCAGGCTCGACATCTCCACCGTGCACGCCGTCCAGGGCGTCAGCCTCCAGGTCGGCGCGGGCGAAACCCTCGCCGTGGTGGGGGAGTCGGGCAGCGGCAAGACGGCCACCGCGCTGTCGGTGCTCCGCCTCAACCCCGAGCCGCCGTGCGTGTACGCGGGCGGCGAGATCCGCTTCGGGGGACGCGACCTGCTCGCCGTGAGCGAGAAGGAACTCCGCGCGGTCCGCGGCCACGACATCGCCATGATCTTCCAGGACCCGATGACCAGCCTCGACCCGCTCCAGCGGGTCGGCGCCCAGGTCGCCGAAGTGCTCAGGCACCACAGGGGCGTCTCCCGCGCCGAGGCCAAGGAGGCGGCCGTCGCCGCGCTGGACGAGGTCGGCATCCCCGACCCCGAGCGGCGCTACCGGCAGTATCCGCACGAGATGTCCGGCGGCCTGCGCCAGCGCGTGATGATCGCGACGGCGCTGGTCGGACGGCCGCGCGTGCTCATCGCCGACGAGCCGACCACCGCGCTCGACGTGACCGTGCAGCGGCAGATCCTCGACCTGCTCGTCGCACTCCAGGAACAGCACGGCATGGCCGTCGTGCTGATCACCCACGACCTCGGAGTCGTCGCGGAGACGGCCGACCGGGTCGTGGTCATGAACGCGGGCCGGGTCGTGGAGAGCGGGGACGTCATGGACGTCTTCGACCACCCCGCCGAGGACTACACACGGCGGCTGCTGGACGCCACCCCACGATTGGAGTCGGCATGACGCTGCTCGAACTCGACGGACTGCGCAAGGAGTTCGGCGGCAGGCCGGTCCATGTGGCGGTCGACGACGTGTCCTTGACCGTGACCGAGGGCGAAACCCTCGCCCTGGTGGGCGAGTCGGGCTGCGGCAAGACCACCCTGACCCGGCTGCTGCTCCGGCTGATGGAGCCGACCGCCGGAAGCGTCCGGTTCGACGGCCAGGATCTCGCCGCCCTCTCCCCGGCCCAACTGCGGTCCGTACGGCGCCAGATGCAGGTCGTCCTCCAGGACCCGTACTCCAGCATGAACCCGCGCATGCGGATCTCCGACATCGTCGCCGAGCCGCTGATCACCCACGATCCGGACGCCCGCGGCAGACGCGGGCGGGCGCGTACCCGCGAACGCGTGGGCGAGCTGCTGGAGTCGGTGGGCCTGCCCGCGACGATCCAGGACCGCTACCCGCACGAGTTCTCCGGCGGCCAGCGCCAGCGCGTGTCGATCGCCCGCGCGCTCGCCCTCGAACCGAGGCTCGTGGTGCTCGACGAACCCACCAGCGCGCTCGACGTCTCCGTGCAGGCGCAGGTGCTCGACCTCCTGGCGGAGCTGCAACAGCGCCTCGGCCTCACCTATGTCTTCGTCTCGCACAACCTCGCCGTCGTCCGGCAGGTGGCCGACCGGGTCGCCGTCATGCGGCACGGCAAGCTGGTGGAGGTCGGCGCCGCGGCCGATGTCTTCGGCGATCCGCAGCACCCGTACACCCGGCAGCTGCTGGACGCCGTGCCCGTACCCGACCCGCGCCGCGCCCGCCGTACGCGGTCCCGCCCCCGTACGGAGGCGGTCTAGAGGTGGGGTCCGAAGCGGGACCTGAGGTGCGGCGTGTGGTGCGTCCGGAGGCGGGTTCGGCGACGGGGCCGGTCCTAGAGGTGGGAGAGCACCAGCCCCGCGCCGCCCAGCAGCGCCACATCGTCCACGGCCGCGCCGCTCACCAGCACCTGCGGCAGCTCGGCCCCCGCGGAGGCTCCGGCCGAGGCGACGTCGGAGCGCAGCCGTTCCTCGATCAGCGTCCGGAACCGTTCGCCGCCCTCGCGCGCCTCGCCGTGCAGGACGAACAGCCCGGGCGCGAACAAGTGCTGGACGTTGATCAGCCCCAGGGCGACGTTCTCCGCGTACTCCTCGACCGTCCGGCGGGCCGCCTCGTCGTCGCGCTCCACCAGCGCGGCGAGGGTGGCGCCGTCGCCGAGCCCGGCCGCCCGCGCGCGCTCGCGCAGCCAGCGCGTGGTGGCCACCGTCTTCCAGCAGCCGCGCCCGCCGCAGGTGCACGCCTCGCCGCTGGCCGACACCGTCATATGGGCGCCGCTGCGCCCGCCGGCCGGGGCCAGCACCTGGCCGTCGTACAGGATGCCGACGCCCAGCACCTCACCGGTGGACACCGACGCGAACGTACGGCGGCCACGCCCGGCGCCGAACCACCGGTCGCCGAGCACCTGGAGCCTGGCCCGGTGCTCGACCCGTACCGGGGCGCCGGTCAGCGCCGCGAGCCGGGCGGTCACCGGATAGCCGTGCAGCGCCGGTACGTCGTTGACCTCGGTGATCAGACCGGCGCCGGGATCGACGATCCCGGCCGCCGCCACGCCGACCCCGACCGGTTCGTACCCGGCGAAGACCTCGGCGGCCAGCGCGAGCGCCGCGTCGATGTCGGCGGGCAGGGCCGTGGCGGCGTCGTACGACGCCTCGGCCCGGCGCAGCACCGCGCCGGACATCGTCAGCACCGCCGCCCGGACCCGTCCGGGCACCAGTTCGACAGCTCCGAGCGTCCGCGGCGGCCGGGGCGCGACCGTCCCCGGCGCGGGCTCGGGCACCAGCCGCAACGGAGAACCTTCATGGACCATGCGCCGACTCTGCCACGACACGGTTTCCGGGAGGTAGCGCTGTGAGAGATCTGACCCGGCTGACCTGGCGCGAAGTCCGCGGGGCCGGGGCGACCGGAATCGCCCTGCTGCCCATCGGATCGCAGGAGCAGCACGCCGCCCACCTGCCGATGGGCACCGACACGCTCCTCGCCGAGGCCGTCCTCGACGCCGCCGCCGCGCTGCTCGACCGGGACCCGACGCCCTCGGAGCTCGTACGGCTGCCCGCCCTCCCGTTCGGCCACAGCCCGCACCACCTGTTCGCCGCCGCCGTCTCGCTGTCCGCCGCCACGCTCGGCGCCGTACTCGACGACGTCCTGGACTCCCTGGTGACCAGCGGTTACCGGCGGATCATGGTCGTCAACGGGCACGGCGGCAACGACGAGATCATGCGGCTGGCCGTGAAGCGCTTCGCGCTGCGCGCCGACGTCACCGTCGCGGCCTGCTCGTACTGGACGGTCACGTCCGGTGACGGCGAGCCCGACGGGGGCAGGCCCGAGGTGACTCCGGGGCACGCGGGCTGGTTCGAGACCTCCCTGATGCTCGCCGCCCACCCGGAGCTCGTCCGTACCCCGGTCGCCGCCCGCGCCCCGGTCGATCCGCCGCCGCTCTTCGACAACCCGCCGTATCCGGGCCTGACCGTGGAGCGCCACGGCGAGTGGGGGCGGGTCGGCGGATCGACCGACGACGCCTCCGGCGCGGACGCGGGGGCCGGGCGCCGGCTGCTGGCCGACCGGGCGGTGGGGCTCGCGCGGGCGATCAGGGCTTTTGACGAGGCGACGGCGGGGGCTTTTGACGCGGCGACCGCGGGGCCTTTTGACGAGGCGATCGCAGGGGCTTTTGACGCGGTCACCGTACCTAGGGCCGACGACGTGACCACTGTCCCCGCGGCCGACGCGGCCACCGCTGTCCCCGACGCGGCCACCATCCGAGCTGAGGAGAAGAATGAAGATCACTGACGTCGACGTATGGGTGGTCAATCTGCCCCTGCTCAACCCGTTCACCAGCTCCTTCGAGACCAAGACCGGGGAGACCAGGACGGTCGTGCGGATTCGCACCGACGACGGTGTCGAGGGCTGGGGCGAGACGATGTGGGGCCGGCCCGTCGCGGCGATCGTCCGGGCGATGGCCGACGATCTCATCGGCACCAGCCCGTTCGCCCTGGAGAGCTTCCACCGCAAGCAGCACATGGTGCCCTTCTTCCACGGCTACCTCGGGTACGCGGCGATCGCCGCCCTCGATGTGGCCTGCTGGGACGCCATGGGCCAGGCCACCGGCCAGTCGCTCACCGACCTGCTGGGCGGTCCCGTACGCGACGAGGTGCCGATCACCGCCCTGGTGACCCGCGCCGACGCGCCCGGCGCGAGCGCCGCCGCCCTGCCGGGACAGCTCGCCGAGCACGCGACGCGGGTGGTCGAGGAGGGCGGCTTCAGCGCCGTCAAACTCAAGGGCACCACCGATGTCGCGGGCGACGTGGCCATCCTGCGGGCGCTGCGCACCGCCCTGCCCGGCATCAATCTGCGGGTGGACCCGAACGCGGCCTGGTCCGTACCCGACTCGGTACGCGCCGGGATCGCCCTCGAGGAGCTGGACCTCGAATACCTGGAGGACCCCTGCGTCGGCATCGAGGGCATGAGCCAGGTGAAGGCGAAGGTCCGGATACCGCTGTGCACCAACATGTGCGTCGTACGGTTCGAGGACTTCGCCCCCGCGATGCGGCTCAACGCGGTCGACGTCATCCACGGCGACGTCTACAAGTGGGGCGGTATCGCCGCCACCAAGGCGCTCGCCGCCCACTGCGAGACGTTCGGGCTCGGCATGAACCTGCACAGCGGCGGTGAGCTGGGCATCGCGACGGCCGCGCATCTCGCGGTCGTCTCCAGCACCCCCGTGCTCTCCCGCGCGATCGACAGCATGTACTACCTGCACGCCGATGACATCATCGAGCCGCTGCACCTCGCGGACGGCCGTCTGCGAGTACCCACAGGGCCCGGCCTGGGAGTCAGCGTGGACGAGGACAAGCTGCGCCACTTCGCCGAGGCCAACGAGCGGGACGGGGATCTGACCGGATGACCAAGGAAGCGGTACACACCGCCCACGCGCCCCAGCCCGCGGGCGCCTACAGCCAGGGCGTCGTCGCCGGCGGCTTCCTCTACACGGCCGGCTTCGGCCCCAAGGACCCCCTCACCGGCGAGGTCCCCGAACTCGTCGGCGACCAGACCCGCCAGGTCCTCCGCAACCTCACCGCCGTCCTCGCCGAGCGCGGCCTCACCCTCGACGACGTCGTCAAGGTCACGGTCCACCTCCAGCACCTCCACCGCGACTTCGCCGCCTTCGACGCCGCCTACCGCCCCTTCTTCACCGCCCCCTACCCCGTCCGCACCACCGTCGGCTCCGACCTCATGAACATCCTCGTGGAAATCGACGTCGTCGCCCTCCTCCCGACCTGACCCCGCCCGGGCTCCGCCGTCGGGTGCATACGACGGCCTTGTCCGACATGCCAGAACGTCGTTGGCCCCCCGCTGAGAGCAGCGGGGGCCACGGCATGCGTTCCTGATCCGGACCTGCTGGTCAAGAAGGAGTGTGGGACTGCCGACGTAGACGCAGTCGATCAGGTAGAACATCGCCAACCGTCGTGCTTCCGGTTCAAGTCCACCGTTCTCGGGCATGGCCGAATTCGAGCGACGGAGCAGGTCGGGCTCGGCGTCGATCCGGGCGAGAATGCGGTCGATGACGTATCCGTCGAGGAGTTCGCAGCAATGTTCGCGTGCTCCGCGGACTCTTCGCCCGTGCAACTCGGGCAGCCGTCGCACTCTTCAGAACCGAAGAGATCATCTGATTCCTCGTCTGCCTGCTGTGCGGACATGAAACAAGGCGCCACCCACATGATCTCCGGTTTGCTCAATTCCAAGTCGTCGGCAGACGACAGATCGAGGTCATTCCAGGTACGCGTTGCGGCCCCGTCGTCCGTTCCGCAGTCCGGGGGCGGCATCTCGGAGCGCATGAGGGATGCCAGGGTCACCAGATGCGGCTCCCAGTCGAGTGCGCTGTGCAGCAGGGTGGCGAGTCCGTCCCCTCTGCGCTTCCAGAAGATGAGGTCCTCGTCGAGTCCATTGACGAAGTGCATAACGTGGTCAGTCGGCTCGAAGTCGATCCCGGACATCTCTCCCAGGTGGGTGAGAGCGGCCTGCCTGCCCCGGTAACGTCCAGCCTGGCGTCGGGCGTGTGCGACGAACGACGCCATGGTGCCGTCAGCCAGTACCGAATTGGTGCTGACACCGATCGCCTTCGGACGCTTGAAGGGTCCGGATCGGCGGAGCTGCTGTGTTGCGTTCGCCCAGAAGAGCCTCTTGCTGTCCGGCTCATACACCACGCAGAAGACCGGGACGTTCCCGTCCGCCCATGTGTCGCCGTGGTGGCCGACAGGCACCGCTCAGCCGTTGGCGCGACGCCACTTTTCCCCGCCCTTGACCTCAAGGAGGCCGGGCACCGCGTTCACGGCCGCCTGGCCCACGCGCCGACCCTTCGAGATCTTCGGCATGCTTTCCCTCCGGAGGTTCCTCTCTCGGCCCGCAGGAGCCCCGAGGCCATGTCGTCCGTGCGATCTTGCCCCACACCTCGGACAAGAGGCCCCGTCTGCAGGCAGATCACGCCTTATGACGGCTGGGGCCAGGGAGGGACGACGGTCCGGTCCTCGCCATGCGATCCGTCACCATCTGCCGGTGGTGGACGCGAGATCCGAGCCCATGAGGGGTTGCCCCCAAACTGACGGAGCCAACTGCCTCATCGTGAGATTGGTGCGGTAACACACCACCCCCAGCAGTACCCGCTCGGCCAGCGGCAGACACCACGGCCGCCCCAGCCGCGGCCCCTCACCGCCCCACGCCCGCTCAGCCCTCAACACCCACCCACACGGGAGGAAGGCCCCAAACCAACACTTCCGCAACGCCCTTTAGGGCGTGGGCTTCTGAAGATCGTCCCGGCGCTTCGCCTCGGTGCGGATCGCGGAAGCATCAGGCAGGCCAGCCCGTTCGTGCAGGACTGCCTGGGCGAACAGGGCACTGGTGAGGACCGCTTCGTGGCTGCCCCCGCGCTTTGCGGCCTGCGCGCGTCGCAGCTCCACTGAGGCGTCGATGGCCTCGATCATGCGGTCGGTGGCCCCCTCGACGTGGCTAGCCGCCGCGGCGCGGGTATGAAGCGCCCTCGCCAGGGCCTCGACGTGGGCCTGCTCGTCGAGGTCGGGAAGCGAGCGGTAGACCGCCACGGCGTCGGCAGCGGTCTGCTCGGCGCTCGGCCACTGCTTCGCCCGAGCGAGCAGCGCCGCGAGGTTGCCCAACGCGTGCGCGAGGTCGGCCGGGCGGCCCTCCTCGTCGGATCTGCGGATACGGACTGCCTCGACGGCAGCCGCTAGCGCCTCCTTGAGATTGCCGGCCGCGCCGTGCCGGGCGGCCAGCGTGGTGAGCGCGACGGCCAGGCGTGGCCGGTACACGCCGTGCAGGGCCTCGGCCAGGCGCCGGTGGGCCTCGACCGCCTCCACCGCCGAGGCGAGCGCCTCGGCTTGCAGGCCGTTCGCGGACTGCACGATCGATTGGTTGACGAGCGCCGAGGCCAGCCGGACACTCGGATTGGAAGCGTCCTCGGCGAGTCCCGGGTCCGTCTCAACGAGGCCGCGCAACAGTTCGACCGCCTCCGCGACGGGGTCGAGCGCCTCCGTGCGCCGGCCTTCCCGAACCAGCGCGGAGGCGTGATGGTTCAGCGCGTCGGCATACTTGAGCAGGTGCGCGTCGGGGTTCTGATCGGACAGGCGGCGTAATACGTTCACGCAGCGCGCGGAGACTGCGCACGCCTCGCCGGAATCGCCGAAGCGTTCCCACTGAAGTGCCAGGTTGCCGAGGGCAGTCGCTAGTTGTGCCTCGTACAGCACTGGGCGTTCGGCGGCGAGCCCTTCGAAGATTCGTACGGCCTCACGGCCAGCCGCGAGGCCATCGGCCCGGTTGCCCGTTTCGGCGAGGTCGGCACCGAGGACATCGAGCGACAGCGCCAATTCGGAAAGGTAGACGTCGCTCCGCTGGCACAGCTCCTTACGCACCTCGACGGCGCGGCGGATCGTGCGCAGACCCCGCTTCCGCTCGCCCGTCTCGTCAAGCATGACGGCGAGGCTGTGCAGGGCGCGGCCGAGGTCGGCCAGATGTGTCTGGCGGCTGGCTGCCGCGAGCTGTTCGAAGAGCCCCGCCGCCTCCTCGGCCGCGCGCAGGCCTTCCCGACGGCGCCCGCTGCTCTTGAGGTGGTAGGTGTAATGCAGCAGCAGGCGGGCGGTGGCCGCCGGGCTGATGGACGCGTGTTGTTTGGCGTTGTCCAGCGTGAGTTCGCTGGCGAGCACTGCCAGGTCCGCGAGGGCGACACTCTCGTCGGGCAGGTGGGTGAGGACCAAGCGCACAGTGTCGTCATCGTCGTGCGCCTGGAGGCTGTCCAGCAGTGTCCGGGCGAAGACGCGCGGGTTCTCCAACTGGGGCGCGACCTCCATGCCCAGGGGGAGCATACGGTCGATGTCGTGGGCGAGCAGCGCCGCGACGGCGCGGGCCGCCACCGGGTGACGTACGGCGGCGCGGCCGAGGACGGTCAGCGCCCGGCGAGCCTGGCCGTCATCCAGCCCCGGCAGGGGGGCGGTGGCCACCTCGGGGAGGGAGGCCAGGACGTGCGAGATGTGTTCTTCGCCGAGCCGGTCGGGGCGCAGAGGGTGCAGTCCGGGGCCGCCTTGGAGGACGGCCGAGGCCCAGCGCAGATGGCGGCGCCGGAATGGCACGGATGCGTCCTCGAAGGTGGGGGTGCCCGACAGCAAGGCGAGCGCTCCCTCCTCGGTGCCGGCCCCGAAGAGCGTCGCGACCGCGATGAGCGCGTCCGCGTGCAGCGAGGTGTCTTCCGGAAGCCCGTGTACCGCCAGCAGCCTTTTCCAGTAACGGCGTTCGTGAGCGAGCACCCGAGCCACCGGGTCGGGTGAAGCCGGAGGAGCGTTGCCCAGCGACTCGTCCTGTTCGAGCAGCGCGACCATGGCGGCGGCATGCACGTCCAGGATTCGGTCATAGCGGGTGGCGTAAAGGTCGGCGGGGACCACGGCAGTCTCAGGGCGGGTGCCGGACAGGTGTGCCGAGAACTCCTGTGCCGCGCCTACGAACTCGGCCTGTCGCTGGGCCTCGGACGGTACGAGTGGGGCGAGCCGGCGTTCCGTCATGGCCCCGAACATGACGGCGACCCGGTCGTCGGCATGTTCGGCGAGCGGGCGCTGCCACTCCCCGCCAGCGCGGCTGAGCAGCAGTAGACGCACCGGCCCGGCCTCGGCGTCGCGGCGTACGCACTCGGTGGCGAGGAGGAGCAACTGCTCGGCGCGGGCCTCGGCGTAGTCGAGAACCAGCAGGAGAGGTGCGGTGCAGCGGGCCAGCACGGTGAGGTCGTCCGGCGCGCAGGACTCATCGACGAACCCGGCCAACCAGCCCCGGTCGGTCGCCTGTTGGCACAGGTGCAGGGCGAGACGGGTCTTGCCTTGGCCGCCGGGGCCGGTGACCAGACGTACGGCCGATCCCGCGGGTTCCTCGCACCAGGTGCGGAACTCCTCCTGCTCGGCCTCCCTGCCGTGGAAGGGCACCACGCCGTACTCAGCTCGCAGCAGCATGCTGGGGATGGGCTCGGGGGGAAGCTCCTCGGCGGGCAGAAAGACGCGGCGGGCGAAGGTCTGCGGTGTCAGCACCGCGAGTTCTTTGAAGAGGCGCTCCAGCCGCAGGTTCTGGTAGTGCATCCGCAGGTACTGGCAGCGTTCCAGCCTGGCCAGGTCGTCGGGAAGTTCGGCGGCCGAGGGCATCCGGATACGCCGCCCTCGGTCGACCAAAACGGGGACAACATGGATCCCGTGCAGAAAAGCGTAGGCGAGTTCGCGGCGGACCCAGTCCTCCTTCAGCTGGATCCGCGGGGTTCCGTGGGCGTCGGTGACGGTCAGCCACTCCGGTCCGATCAGCGCGATCAGGACGGAGGAGCGGGCGAGGCCCTGGGGCAGAGCCTCGGTGAAGTCGGCGGACAGTTGGATGGAGCTGCTGGCGAAGAACACCTGATCGTCGCCGAACCGGTCAGCCAGCAGACGGTGCAGTAGCGCCGCCTCCGTTTCGCAGTCGCCCACGCGGTAGTTGATGAAGATGCCGGTGGGCACGGGAGCGGTCACGCGGCCGGACGGCGGGACGCCTGACGGGCGACCTCAGGCAGTAGCTCTGCCACGGTCGAATCGCGGCGGTGCCGCGACAGGGCCCGGACACAGCCGCGCAGATCGGTGCGAAGGGTGGCGGAGTCGAGGCCCGGCGCGACTGTGAGAATGTCGCGCAGCGTGGCGCACGCCCGGTCGACGTCGTTGGCGCCGAGCGCGGCGAGCGCGACCCTGACCTCGAACCGAGCTCGGGCCCGGTGCGCGTGGGCCGGGATGCGCCGCGCCTCGGCACCCAGCAGACCGAGTGCCTCCTTGTGGTGGCCGAGCACTTGGAGGCACCAGCCCCTCGCCATGGCGGCGGGATCCGCGACGTGCCGGGTGCCGTAGCGGCTGCTCGCGTGACCGCCGGCATAAATGGTGCCCGACGCGGCGGCGAGGGCGGTCCCGGCCGGCGCCGTACCCGGAAGCGAGCCTTGAACCGGACCCGCCGGCGAACGCATGGCCGGGCCGGAGAGCAGGCTGTCCGCCTCGTCGAGCGCGCGGCGGCAGCGAAGGTCGTCGCCGTTGAGGGCGTGGCCCTGGGCCAGGCGTAGCAACGCCCGCACCTGCGTGGCCGGGGACGCCGTGAAGCACGCCGCAGCGGAGGCGAGTTCGACGGTGGCGGCGCCGTCGTCGCAGTAGAGGGCGAGCAGGGAGCGCCGCAGGACGGCGTTGGCCTCCATATCGGGCGAGCCGACGTGCCGTGCGAGGGAAGTCGTAGTGCGCGCCCAGGCTAAGGCAGACCGTTCGTCATCGGCCTCCTGGCACATCCAGGCGATGAACTCCGCATAGCGGCCGGCCAGGGACAGCAGTCGCTCGGCTTCGGCGCCGTGGGCGTGCGCCGCCATGCCGCGCAGGGCACGCACTTGTGCGGCCGCACTCTCCAGTACGGCCCCCGGACCGGCGCTCTGCGCGGTGGCCCGCAGACCGTCCAGGACGCTTGTCAGCGCCGCGACGACCGGGGTGGCTGCACCGTCGGACAGTGTGGCGGGCAGTGCGGGCAGGGCGGCCTCGTCGGATAACGCCCCCGCGGACGCCAACCCTGCGGGGCCGCCCGCGCTTCGCGCGGTGTCGTCGGTTCGGCCCGCACCTAGCACCGCGAGGAGGCCGCCACGGGCGCTCAGCGCTGCGTCACAACTCGCTGCCAGTTCCCGAGTTGGCGTGCGCCGGCCGTTCTCCACCTTGCTCAGGTGTCCAGGAGAGTAGTGCGTCCGCGCGGCGAGATCCGACAGGGACCACTGCCGCTCGCCCCGGTACCGGCGCAGTCGCGTGCCGAAGGATTCCACGGTGCGCTCCAAGGTCTTGCCTGTTGCCGAATGACAAGGCTAGCGGGCAATACCTGGGCACGCGTGCGGTATCGGCCCATCCTGGGAGGACTGTGGATCACGACCGACAGGTCGCGCGGGCAGTAGCTCGTAGTGCGCCGGAAAACCATCGGCGGGTACCACCTCCGACACGATGAAAGGCGCAGGTGGAATGCGAGTGGGATCACGGACCCCGGGCACCGCGGCGCCCGGACGGCGCTGAAGGGAACAGGATGCTTATCCGGGACCAGGATTACGTCTTACTGAAGGACGGCCGGATCCTGGCGGTGCACGGTCACTGCCACCCACCCGGACACGTGGTCGGGGAACTGGCCTTCGTACCGTCCTCGGCGGGCGGGTATGCGTTGTTCGGGTCTCGGTACCGCAAGGCATACGTAGCGGACGGGCGAGGGATGTCCGAGCGGAAGAGGGAGTTGGTCCGCTTTCCGACGGGCACCTGCTTCGATCACGCGCACCCCTTCTCAGCGAAGTCGATCGTGCCGCTCTCCCAGGTCGACCTGCACCTGTCCGCCGCCGTCGACCCGCGCACCGACACGGTGCCCGACTCCTTCCTGCGCCGCTACGCGGAGTCCCATCTCGCCGAGCTGGCCCGCGTCCTGGGCGACACGCTGCCTGCGGGCCCGCTCGGACTCACGGGATCGGCCCGCCTGCAGATAGGGGATCCCACCGTGAGGAGCATGCATGACTACGACGTGGTGTTCGACGTGGGTCCGGAAGCGGCCATCCGTATCACCCGACGGCTGATGGCCCACGGCTGCGCCCACCCCGAGGCCCGTCTGCGAGAGCACGGCAAGGACTGGCGGATCCGGCTGCGCACCGGTGCGGGCATCCTCTGCCCTTTCTTTCGCTACGAGGACCCCGCCGACGCGCCCCTCGCCGGCCTCACCACTGCCCGCACGCTGCTGCGGGGCGTGACGGTGAGCGGCCGGGTGGTGGCGAACGCGCACGGCGCTTATCTGCCGACCCTGCTTGGCATCGTCCCCGAACAAGTTTCGGCCGCGCTGCCCGGTGAGGTGGCCCGCCGGCTCCCAGTCCTCGTCAGTCACATGCGTGACCGTGGCGACTTCCACCAGGGCGACCGGGGTACGTTCACAGGGGACCTCTGCCATCTAGGCACCCCCGCAGGCGACTTGGTGGTCCTCTCGGTGGTTGACGGGGCAGACTCACGGCTGGACGAGTCGCCTTGGCCGATCCCCGGTCGCCCCGCGCCGTCGGAGGGTGGCTGATGACCCCGCTCTCCCCGGACCTGGCGGCGCGGGCCTGGCGACAGGCGGTGGCCGAGTGTTGGAGCGACCGCTTCGGGGCGGTTGAGGTGACACACGAACGGGTCGGTCTCCGCTGCCTCAGCAGCGTGATCGGGCTGGTCGCACCCGCCCCCTACGCATCGGCCCAAGCACTGCTACGTGCGTTCACCCGAGCCGGGATCGCCCCGTACCGGCCCGTCCTCACCGGCCCGCCCCCCGGCGGCACACTGCTGCTCGGCCCGCTGGTCGAGCGTCACCCAAACGGGTTGATGATCCTTGACGGGGTCCACCGCTGTCTGGCTGCTTTTCAGCAGGGGCTGGGCACCGTGTGGGTCTCGGTGCTCACCGCCGAGACCCATCCGCCTCCGGCAGGATCGCCCGTGCCGCTCACCGAGGTCATGCCTTCCGGGTCGGCGCGCACCCGCACTCCCTTGTTCCGGTACACCGGCAACCCCGACTTCCGACCGACCGACGACTTCCTCTCCCGGGCGCAGACCCGCGCCCAGCAGGAGATCGAACACCTGCGCGGCCCCTAGAGCGCGACCGCCCCGCAGACCGGGGAACCGCAGAACAAGAACGTCTTCGCGGACCGCGGGGACATCAAGCAGTAAGCAGAGATGAGGACCCCATGACCAACGCCGACTACTCCTGGGACCAGGACTCGGACCTCAACGACGACAGCCTGGACGCCGCCGTCGTCCCCCAGAGGTACGCGCTCACCGCCCCCCAGGTGGTTGTCAACAACGCCAGGCAGATCCTCGTGGTGGATCCGCACCCGGCGGGTACCTGGGATACCTGGATGTTCCCCTACGCGTCGCTCATCCTCACCCGTGACGAACTGGCCGCCGCCCCGGACGGCGGCACCCGCCCGGTCCTGGCGCTCACAGAGGGATCCACGTTCCGTGCGCTCTCAGAGGCATTGGAACAGTTGCGCGTCGGCCGCCAAGACGCCTACGTATCGGCCATCCAGACCGGGGTGAACAACGTCATCGCCGACCTGAACGGGACCTGGAGCGGGACACCGTTCTACACGAACTACTCCCTCAAGTTCTCCAAGACGTCGAACAGCTACACCGCCTACGAGTTCAGTTACTTCCTCAACCGTGTCGCCGCGCTCGATCTGGAGCTGCCGCATGTGTGGATCGAGCCGTCCCGACTGGCGGAGGAACTCGTCCGGTCCGAGACGCCGTTCGGTCGCAAGGTGTCGTCCAATGTGGCGGACGCGCTGCCCGCCATCCGGTCAGGTATCTGACCCCGAGCGGGCCGTGAGGGTGAACAGATGACCTACCAGGTCCTGACCGACGAAAGCCCGGGGAAGATGCCGCTCCCGGTCACCCCGTCCCAGGTGTGGATCATATCGACCCTGGAGATAGCCGTCTCCTGGCAGGACGACCACCACCTGATGCTCGTCCACCCGAGCTATCCGCTCGCAGGACAGCACAACAGCCCGCTGCACGACGAGGGCTACTGGGCACCGCCGTTCGTCGCCTACCCGGTCCCGATCGAGTTCTCGCCGCCTACGACAGCCGGGTCCCTGCTGCGGCTCGCCACCGAGGCGGCGGGCCGCATCGACATCGAGCGGGACCTCAACCACCTCGCGTACCAGATGGGACTGCGGGACACTCAACTCCGGCCTCGTAAACCGTTCCTGGAACTGAAGGTGTCCCCGCGCTCCCCGAGCACGGTGAAGGCGTACTACATCCTCCGGCACGGCCTGGTGGGCGTGGACGCCTCAAGTTCCCGCAACCTCGCCGACCCCGAGCAGCGGCGCGGCTATGTCTTCCTGCCCTTGCGGGGTTACTTGACGGCGACTGAGGTGCGTCCCGGCGAGGAGCACGGCCGGAGTGAACGCTGGTTCCTCGGCAAGCCGCTGATGAGCAACGTCGAGTACGTTCTCCGGGAGGAGATGCGCCGACTCGTCATCAGAGAAGAGGGTCTCGACGTACCGCCGGAGCTGTTCCACCGCGAGGAGCGCGGGGTGCTGTGCGTGGTGGACCTCGCCGGATACGGGACGGCGCTGCGGTACGCGTTCGAGCACATGCACACTTTCTCCACCACGGCAGACCGGGCGCAGGATGACTTCCGCAAGCGGGTCGCGCACGAACTGCACACCATGCTGGGCGACCTCGGTACCACCCAGGCGCAGTTCGCGGGCGACGGGTTCGTGGCGGCCTTCCCCGACCGCGCATTCACCAACACCACCGCGCTGATCACGAACATCGTCACCCGCTGGGAGGCTCTCGTGAGCCTCATCGAGCAGCTCAACGGCTCCATACGCGTGCCCGAGAAGCGCGTGGGCACCCGCATGGTGCTCCACCAGGGCGATTACAGCTACGGCCGGATCGCTGGCACTCGCAGTTTCGCCGCCGCGTTCGACGGCACCGCGGTGATCGAGGCGGTCCGGCTGGAACAGGGGCTGGCGACCGCCTCGAAAGAGAGGAATGCACCCATGTTCGCGTCCCTTCCTCGGCGATCGCATCTGATCGCGGTGAGCGGGCAGCTCGCGGAGCAGGTGAAACCGTCGGAGTCGGGGTCGCCGTTCGGCGACTGGGCTGCGCTGGGCGAGACGTCCCTGACTGCCAAGGAGTATGAGGGCGTCGCCTTTGTGTACCAGGTGCTGGGGGCGGAGACCGAGCGGCCGCCCACGGAAGGAGAGGCGCTGTGACCTCAACCCCGGCTGGCGACCCCACGGCCGTACCCGTACCCCTTTCCCTGTCCATACCCGAGCCGGGACGGGAGCCCGCGCACCTGAGCTTTCTTGGCGAGGCCGCCGCCGTGACCGAGGATCTGCTGGCTGGCACGGTGGCCACGATCCGGGCGGGCCGGCTGGGCCGAGGGCTCTGGCACCCCACCGGCTTCGCGACCTTCGAGATCGCCCAAGTGCCTGGGCTGGGCCTCGTCCGGGTCCACTTCTGGCCGCACGGGCTCCGCCGGGGCCTGCCCGGCCACCCGACCATCCACCAGCACTGCTTCCGTCTGTACTCCCGAGTCCTGGCGGGCGAATACCGGGAGTCCCAGTACGGAGCCGTCGACCCGGGCCCGCGTGGGGCGCCGCCCGGCGCGCGGCGCCTACGCGTCTACGAGGTCCGGCCGACGGGGATGATGGGCAAGGACGAACTGTACGAGACGGGCGAGGACCTCGATGTGGTCCCCACGCTGCGCGCCGCCCGCTTCCCGGCCGGGACCTGGCACGAAGTCCCGGTGGGTACGTTCCATGCGACGCCCATCGCGCGCAACCGGTTCTGCGCCACCTTGGCGGTACTCAGTTTGCCGGTCACTGGGGCCGCCGATGTCCTGCTCGGCCACCCTGGTGGGGGTTCTTCGGCCAGCGTACGGCGCGTGGTGAGTGACGGAGAACAGGATTTGATGTGCCGCCAGTTCATCGCCGCCACAGACTCGACCGTGTCGGAACCCGCGGCATCGGACCGCGCTTCTCTGGGACCCGCTTCCCCGGATCCGCGATGACCGGCCCGGGACCGGACAGCGCGGAGTTCCGCGCCTACGCGGGCCGACTACTGGCCGAGGCCCGCGACGAGGTCCGGCAGGCCGACGCCAAGGCGTCACTGCTGCTGGCCGGGGCGGGGGTCGCGCTCGGAGCGGCCCTCTCCACAGCACTCACGGGCCGGGTGTACGACCGGCCCGTCAACGATGTCGTCGCCTGGCTGTGGTGGGCAGGGCTGTGCACGGCGGTGGCGGGGGTGACCCTCCTCGGCTGGGCGGTCTGCCCCCGCACCCGCCGCACCACGGCGACTCCAGCGCACCTGGTGAGTTACTTCGGCGATGTCGTCGCCCGCCCGAAGGAGATGCTGGAGGATCGGCTCGTATGGAGCCTGCGGACGCCGGGCGCCTCCGTCATCGACCAGATCTATGAGGTGTCGAGGATCGCCGCCACTAAGTACACCCTCATCCGGCGCGCGCTTCTCCTCTTCGGCACGGCGGCTGTCCTTTGCACCGCTGCCCTCTTGGCGGGCCTGATCGGATAGACGCTGGATCATTTACCTATCCTGGCACCCGGTCGACGGCGTGACGCTGGCGGATGCCTGCGTGAGCACTGCACCGGGCCCGACTCCGGGCCGGGAGCCGCGAAAGAGGATTGACGGACTGCCGGGAGCGCGGCTGAGGCCGGACTGCCGGTCAGACCCGGACGAGGCCGAATGAGACCCGAAACGAAAACGGCGTAGCGTTATCTGTTCGGACGATGGAGATCCCACCAGCCGTTGAATGCACGGGATATCGCGATCGTCGTGCGCTGTATGTGCGCCCCTGAGGTGCTCTCAGGCGCCCCAAGTCTGCACGCCTGAGGGCTAGCTTGGCATGCCCCCGATCTGTTTTCTTTGAGAGCGATCCCGGTGGTTGACGCGAACGGCGCGGGCAAAGAAGGGCCACGCAGATGACAGATCCGTCGGTAATTTCCTCAATGCGATCACGGCGAACCATGAAGCGGAAAGAAGGAGGCAATGAGACTTTCCTCCGGCGCCTTCCAGAGCTTCATCGGGGGGAACTTCTTCACCTGAGTAGTGAGCACCGATACCGCACGGGTGAGGTTCTGATGAGCGAGGGGGAGCAGCGCTCTCCGGACGTCATGATTCTGCTCTCCGGGCTGGTCAAGGTCACGAAGCGGCTAGGAAACGGCAACGAGGGGCTGTTGGCGGTCAGGGCCGATGGCGACGTCGTCGGTGAGATGGCCGCGCTGAATAACGCCCCCCGGTCGGCAACAGTCACTGCCTGCGGCGAGGTCCACGCACGCATCGTGCGAGGGGAAGATCTGCGCACTTTCCTGAAAGCCCGCCCAGAGGCGATGCAGACAATAACGGAAATTATCATCCAGCGGCTGCGCCGTGCGAACAATTGGCGCATTGACTTCGGTAGTTATCCGGTGAAAGTCAGGCTCGCCCGAGCATTGGTGGATCTGGCCGCATTGTATGGTCGGCATGGTCGGAGGGGAATCATCATTGGGATCGCCTTCAGCCAGTCCGAACTCGCGGGACTCGTCGGGTCAACGAAGGAGACCACGCACAAAGCGCTAGCAGAATTGCGCGACGCTGGTCTTGTTGAGGTGCATTATGCTCGTCAAATCATTATGAACTTGGACCGTTTATGTCAAATTGCACGATTGGAAGATCCTGAGTAGTAGACCTTTGCGAAAGCCGCATTTATGCGGCTTTCGCAAAGGTCATCGGCTCCTGCCCGCACAGTGGTGGCGAAACCCGCCCCAACCACAGCAGGCAGGTGAACAAGTTCATGGCATCGCAACCTCACGAATGGCCGAACGGCGCCATCAGACGTCATTTGTGCATAGCGGCCGACGTGGAGAAGTACAGCCATCGAGATATCCCGAGCCAGGCAACCGCCCAGCACGACCTGGTCGGGGTGCTGGAAGAAGCAACGGCGCTCAGCGGATTGGACCGAGCAGGCTGGATACGCCAAGCGCAGGGCGATCAAGAGCTCTCGGTGCTTCCCGCCGACGTCTCAGAAGCAGTGGTGCTCGGCACATTCACGAAGCACCTCTCGGACCGATTGGGTATCCGCAACGCCTCGCGGCCTCCGAGGGATCGGATGCGATTGCGGCTGGCCATCGATATCGGCGTGGCGGCCCTCGCCGCCCTGGGCCACGCGGGGCCTGCTCCCATTGCGGTGGCCCGCTATCTCAACGCACCTCAACTGAGGGCGGTTCTCGAAAAAATCTTCGCAGCGGACCTCGCGGTGATCGTCTCCGGCCGCCTCTATGAGGACGTCGTCAAATCGCGCTGTCGTGGTCTGGACCCCGACCAATACGTCCGGGCTCACGTTCGACAAAAGGAGTTCAGTGACTACGGCTGGATTCAAGTGCCAGGCCGTCATCCCGACGAAGTACGTGCTGTCGTCGAGTCCCTGGACATCATCCAGTCGGTCGGGCCGGGTAGGAGTGAGGTAGCGGCAGAACCGAGTTCGGGAAAATACGACCGCTCACAATGGGTCGGCAAGGGTATCGCGATTCAGGATTCGGTTGTCGGGCGGGATCTGAACTTCGGTGTTCCCTCGTGTGGCTCGGATGGCCGGTCGGAGAACCTGTGATGATGGAGGGGGGAGAGGACAACTGGTCGGCGTCGCGGCTCTACCCGAATTCTTTTCGGGATGAAGAAGAACTGCGCGGCAACTGGATTGGGGGCCGTGAAAACCAGAGGCACGACAACAGCCAGCATCTGAGTCAGGGGATGGCATTCAGCGGAACGGTCTTTGGTAGTGTCAATAACCACACGGGACCGTCCGTCACTTATCAGGTTCTCTATCGGCGACCTCGGCCTGTCGGCTTCTCGCCAGCGCTGTACGACGAGCTGCGCCGTCGGCTGGTTCAGTTGCAGCGTGTTTGCGGCGACGCCACCCGAGTGCTGCGGTGCGCTTTTCCCGATCGGAAGGTGTCTTGATGGCACTAATCCCATTCAATCTGCTTTCCGACGTCGTCGATGAGTGGATGAACACTGCCGCACTCACCGACGGCGTATGCCTCGTCGTTCCTGGCGCAAACGGCCCGCTGTGCCTCTCGCCGACGGAGGCTCGCAATGTGCTGTACGGCCGGCAGTCTGACGTCCGCTTGTACGGGGCCGTATGGAAAGAGGCAGTCCAGGCGGCTCAGCGGGAGACGGATCCAGCAGGGCCGTACAGGTTGCTCGTGGTGTGGTTCGCTCTTCCCCGGCTGTTCCGCACCATGCGCAAAGCAGCGGGCCGTTTCTCCGTTGAGTTGAGAGATCTGGAGTCGGACGCAGTGCTCTCTCTGCTCGAGTGCGTGAAAACGATCGACCCACGACAGCCGGGTCTCGACGGCACATTGGTGGAACGAGCATGCAAGGAACTGTGGCGCTTCGCGCGCCAGGCCCGGCGCGAGCGGCCCACGGCCGACATCGGTACGACTGCCACGACACGCGGCTTTCTCCACCCTAGCCAGGATGGTCCGCTCATAGAGGAAGACGGTTGGGCTTTGCATATCGGCTTGCCAGACCGGCCTGATGGGCTCTCGGCGCCTCTCCGCTTCACTGTGTCCCCCGCCCACGCCGAAGGGCTACGACTTGGCGCGCTGGCCGGACGGCTGGGGCTGAGCGACGTGGTCCACCGAGCGCGGAGGTCCGGAGAAGACGTCCGCGTCGGGACCTTGTCGCTGCGACGTGAGGAGGACAGAACGTGAACCTTGATCCGGGACACTCGTTGTCCTTCGCTGAGGCCTTCGACCTCCCTCTCGCAGTCGATCTCCGTACTGCGGCCCGTGCCTTCGGGGTTTGCCCTGGCACCGCGTACAAGCTGATCCGACTTGGCCGCTTCCCCTGCCCCGTGCTTCGACTCGGAGGCCGCTATCGGATTCCGACCGCCGGGATGCTTCGCGCCCTCGGCATCGATGAGCGGCCCATCTACGCGGTCGACCTCGAAGCGGGAGTCGACCACTCCACTCATCCCCACCGTACGTACCGACCCGGAAGCGAGGATCACACATGACCGTCACGACCCCATTCGCCGAGGACGAATCTGTACAGGGGCAGGCTCCCGGGTGGAGTTGTTTTGTTATCGGGCCTATCGGCGACCGGCACACACAGGCCGGGTCCCCTGAGCGGGAAGCGTTTGAGCGGCACGTTCGGATCTTCGAGAAGGTGATCCTCCCGGCTTGCGCGAAATTCAGCATGGACGCTATCCGCGCCGACCGCATCAGCCATGCGGGAGACATCAACGAGCAGATCTGTCGGCACGTGCTCCAGGACGACCTCGTCATCGCCGACGTAACCGGCGGCAACCCCAATGTGATGTACGAACTCGGGCTTCGTCACGTCACGGGAAAGCCGACCATTCACATCGGGGAACACGGCCAGTTGCCGTTCGACATTGCCCCCATCAGGACCATCCAATATGACCTCTCCTTCAGTGGCCTCGCCGATGCGCGGACAGAGATCGAACACGCCCTGCAGGCTGGAATATCTGAAGGATTCGACCTCCTCACGCCGGCGAGGGTTCTGCGAGGTCTGCAAATGCCAGGCGTTGTGTCAGATCTTTCCGGGGAACCGGAGGACGAGGATGCTCCCGGCCTTCTCGACTCTTTCGCAGCGATCGAGGACGGCCTGGAATCGATGACGGCCGACGTGGAGGCGATCGCGAAGACGATCGAGACGATTGGGGAAATCACCGAACGATCGAGCCAGAAGTTCCAGGGCTTGAACGAGCGGAGTGCCCCCATGAGCGCTCGGATGGCGGCGGTGGCGCACTACTCGGCGTCGATTGCCGAACCGTCCAAGGATCTGGACGGCACGGCACGGACATTCGCTGAACGAATGATCACCCTGGACAGTGGGGTTCGTGCGGCGTTGGCACTGATCGAGATGACTCCGTCGGAAGAGCGTGGTGAGAGCCGGGAGTTTCTGGGTCAGTTGATGAGCCTCGCCCACGCGGCGCGGGAGAGCATCAGGGAGGTCAGTGGTTTCGGAGAGGCGGCTGAAGGAATGGGAGGAATGAGCCGGTATCTGCGTGGGCCGGTGCGGAATATTTCGTCGGCGGTGAATCGGATGGCCGCAGCCATGGCCTGCATCGACGAGTGGGAGGCCCACGCCCGTCGACTGGCCGAGGAGGACGAATCAGTCAGCATGCGCTGACCACAGCGGCTCTGACCGGATCACAGAACGTTGGTGGCCCCCACTGCTCACAGTGGGGGCCACCAACGTTCTGTGATCCGGTGCGGGCAATGGCCGAGAGCGGCGACCGCGTTGAGGGCCCACAGCGGGTGGCCGCCCGCGCCGCCGTTGGAGGCCACGACCAGCCAGGTGGCGCCGTCGCGGATACCGATGACCGGGTGGCGCAGCTCGTTTCCGGTACGTCGGCCGCGGACGGTGAGCACGAACAGCGGGTGGCCGCCCATCGTGGCGGCGAGGCGCCCGTTCGACGCTGTGACGACGTGGCGGTGCAGGCCGGTGACGGCGCGGGTGAGTGTGCGGTCGACCGACCCGATCGTGTTGCCGCGCGTGCCGGTGGGAGGCAGCTCCCTCATGGTGCGTCCTCCGTTGTGCCGCGGTGCGGTTCGTGCGCTCGCCGTCACCGCTGCCGCGCGGGTCGGCGATTGGGCTGAACTGCGATGCCGCCAGGCGCAGTTGGCTGTCCCCGCCGTTACCGCTTGCGTCACGGTCGGCGTCCACGGCGACGACGGTGACGCGGAAGTCGCCCCCGGCGCGTTGGCCGCGGTGCGCGCAGTCGTGGCGGGCGTGGCCGATTCCGATCACGGTGTCCCCGTGGACGCGGATGGAGTCGAGCGTCCAGTCGAACGCGTACGTCACGAGGTCGCCGCCGCCGTAGCGATCGAGCCACTGCCCGCGGTCGAGGACGAATCCGAACGGCCGACCATCGTGAGGTCATCGGTGACGAGCGCGGCCAGGGCGTCGGCGTCGCCGGTACGTTCGGCGTCGGCCCAGCGGTCGGTGAGTTCGGTGAGCGACGCGGCGGGGTCGCCCGTTGCGGTCGTCATGACACTCTCCTTCGTACGGGTACGGGTACGGGTACGGGCGCGGCGTCGACGCGTCGGTGACGGACACCGTCAGAGCCAGTACGTTTCGTGACGGCGCATGAACTCGTCGCGCTCCGCGTCGCCCATCGGGTCCTCGGCCAGGGTGGTCAGCCGCTCGAAGTACTCCTCGCGCGGAGCGCTCGGTGAGAACAGCAGCAGCATCGAGGCGGCCTCGCCGGAGTCGTTGCGGAAGCCGTGGACGCCGCCGGGCGGGACGTACAGGTAGTCGCCGGCGTGCGCGTCGGTCCAGCCGGTGCCGTCGTTCAGCCGGACGACGCCGGAGAGCACGTAGAACGCCTCGGACATCGTGCGGTGGAAGTGCGGGTCGGGACCGGTGGCGGCGGGGTTGAAGTCCCATCGGAACAGGCCGAAGCCGCCGTTGCTCCGGCCGCCGGGTGACAAGTAGCTCACGGTCACGCCGGAGCGGTAGGTGAGTTCGGGCTCGGCGTCGGACCGGCGCAGCGTGGCGCTGGCAGCCGGTTCGCCGGTATGGACCACGGCTGGACAGCTCATCAGAGGACCGTAGGATCTCTAAGCGTTGGAGGTCAAACGATTAGGTCAGCAAGGATCCGTTGTAGACTCGCGGCCATGCCAGCGCCGCAGGGGCCGCCGTTCGGGATGCATCTCACCCGGGTGGCGAAGGTCGTCTCAGGACAGTTCGACGCGGCGCTCACCGCTGCCGGTGGGTCGCTGCCGGTGTGGCTGATCCTGATGTCGCTGGAGACGACACGGTTCGGCAACCAGCGCGGTCTCGCCGCCGCCATCGGCATCCACGGCGCGACCCTGACCCACCACCTCAACGCGATGGAACGCGACGGCCTCCTCACCCGTCGACGTGCCGACGACAACCGCCGCGTCCACGTCGTCGAACTCACCGAGACCGGCCACGCGCTCTTCCTCCAACTCCGCGACGCCGCCGTCGACTTCGACCGCCGCCTCCGACTCGGCTTCACCCCCGCCGAACTCGCCGCCGTCTCCGCGGCCCTCGACCGCCTCGCCTCGAACGTCACCGACTGACCACCCGCCGCGCGGTTCCGTGCCCCCGCCGCCATGACGGGCCGACGCCGTATTGCCCGGTGAGTTGCTGAGGACACGAGATCCGAACTCGTGGAGTGCTGCCCCCGCACGCTTTCCCACGGGCCACGGCGTCGTTCACGAGGAAGCACGGGGGTTCCGACCTGCGGCGGGTGTTGGGTGGAGCGACGGCCGAGCAGACGTTACCTGCCGAGCGGACGGCCGCCCGCGGCAACGGCGAACGCGGCATCGGGGTCCGACGAGGGCGCGTCGCCCGCGAGTGCGTGGCCGATCCGTAAGCCTCTACCCGAGATCCGGTACGGCGCTGGCGTGGGCGGCCAGGACGCGCCAGGTGCCGTCAACGTGGATCCAGGTGCGGGTGTAGCGAAGGCGCGCCTTGAACGGATGTCCGCCGGCGGTGCCTTCAAGCCCGGCCAGTACGCGGGTGATCCCGGTGGAGTCCACCACGGTCACGTCCAGGTCCTGCTGCTCGAAGACCTCGACGGCCAAGGTCCCGGACCTGTGCGCCCCCAGGTCCTCCTCCTTCGTCACGGTGCTGCCGTCCGGCCCCGTGTAGACGACACGGTCGTCCAGGAGCACGTCCAATGCCCGCGCATCACCTGATCGAACCGCGGCCTGCAACCTCTGCTCGGCATCGTGAAGAGCGGCTTCAAGAGCCACCTGATCCATCCCCATCCCCATCCTCCTCGCCCTGCCGACCTGTGAATCCTCGGCCGATCGCGACGGTACCCACCTCGCCGGATTCAGCGGTCCCAGCATCGAGGGGCTGGCGGAGACTGCTGGAACGGTCACCGCCGCCGTACGAGATCCGCCCCAGCCTGATCCCGGTCGATTCCCGTCGTGGCCGGCGAGCCTTCTGGAGAATATGGCTTTCGAACCGGTGAGGGGTTGCCTTCAACACGCTCTCCGACGTTCTGCTTTGGTGTGCGCCGGGGCGTGGATGGTCTGAGCTGGGCCGGGGTGGTGGCTCCAGGGCTTGCTGGACGCTCGTGGACGGGGGCGAACGCCCCCGACCTGCAACCTTCGGGGGTGCGGGCGCTGGCCCTGTCAAGCCGGTGTGTCGTGTGGTGGGCTGGGTTCAGCAATCTGGGTCTGGGGGAGGTGTGGGTCTCATCCCTGCTGCTTCTGCCAGCTGCGCTCGTGGGTTGGCCGTCTGGAAGTTGGTGCGGCCAAGGCGGCCAGGTTCGCGTAGCCGGGGCCCTCTTGGTGGCCGTAGGCTGGGTGATGTCGGCCCGAGGGCGGAAATACATGTTTTGCGGCTTTCTCTGAAGCTGGTTCTGTGCGGCCTGCGTCCACGCAATGACTGCAGGTCAGGCAGCCGGCTCCCCGCGCGAGCAGGGATGGACCCCGATCTGGAGTTTCCGCCAGGCAACGGCGACGCTGCTCCCGCGCCCGCGGGGATGGGCCCGCCACCTCCCTGCACAGCGCGGTGATCAAATACCGCTCCCCGCGCCCGCGGGGATGAGCAGCCGGATCTCCGGCGTGCCGTTGACCAGCGGCAACTCCTCGTTGTGCGCGGTGGAGCCCTGCATCGGCACGAAACCGCAGATCTTCGCGGACTCGCTCTCCAGGTGGTCGCCGACGCGGGTGAAGGCAATGGAACGGGTCAGGCCCCGCATCCGCAGCGGCACCACCAGGCGACCGCCGGGCATGAGTTGGTCGATCCACGTCGGCGGGACGTCCCAGGCGTCGACGGTCACTATCAGGACGTCGACCTTCCCCAGGCCGGGGATGGGCTGGGCGGCGTCGGCCGTGACGACGGTGACGCGCCCGTAGCCGTGCGCGTCCAGCGGCAGGCGGGCCCGGTCGGTCACGACGGGATCGATGTCCACCGTGGTGACCTGGCCGTCGGCACCGCCGCGTACGGCTCGTACGCCTTCCTCACGCTCACCTCGGGGGTGAACGCGTGCCGGGAGACGGCGCGCATCACGGCCTCGACCTCGGGAGTGGTGATCCACCCCTCCGCACAGAGGGTGTCCGTGACGAAGCCGGACCCCGGCTCCGCGCGATGCTCCACACGCGAGAGGCATGGGCATTGGCCGCGCTGGGCAGGACGGCCGCGTTCAACCTCGCTACGGAGCAAGCTCGGCACGTGCTTGCAGCCGCCGGTCTCGACGAGCCGTACTGGATCGGCTACTTCGATCAAGCGGAACTCGCCGGTGTCACCGGCGGTCGCTTGCTGGAACTCGCCCGGCGCGACCCTCGGCTCCACACCGGGCATGCCGAGGAACAGAGCCGCACCGCGCTCACCCGTCGGGGTCCGGAGGCCGGGAGATCGCACGCGTTGGACCGACTTGGTCTGGCCGAGGCCTATTTCCACTCCGGCGACCTCACGGCGGCCGTTGCGGAGACCCACGCAGCCTGCGACGTCGCGGAGGGCGTCCACTCCGGGCGCGTGCGAGAGGGCATGGCGGAGCTGTACGTCTACACGGGGGGTCACGGAACGTCGGCACCCGTACGGGAAGCGCGCGCTAGGCTCCGCGAGCAACTCGCCGACTGACAAGGAACGCTGTGACCATCCTCGCCGTGACCGGCCACATGGACCTCACCGATGCTTCTGTCCCCCTGCTTCGAGCAGCCCTCGGCGAGTTGATGCGTGACGTGGCGGACGGTGAACTGGTCGGCGTCTCCTGTATCGCCGCCGGGGCGGACTCCTTGTTCGCCGAAGCCGTCCTCGACGCCGGCGGAAGCCTCGTCGCCGTGATCCCTTCCCGCGACTACCGCGAGACGAAGGTCAAGGATGCGCACGCCGCCCAATTCGACCGGCTTTTGGCTGCCGCCACCGAGGCGGTGGTGATGGATCACGCCACCGCCGGTCGCGACGCGTACGAAGCCGCCAACAGCGAATTGCTGCGCCGGGCCGACCGTCTTGTCGCCGTCTGGAACGGCATGCCGCCCGGCACCGAAGGCGGCGGCACCGCCGACGTCGTCGAAGAGGCCCGCGCCCTCGGCATCCCCGTCACCGTCATCTGGCCGACGGGCGCCGCACGGCGTATCGCGTGACCTCAACGCGTCCCTACTGTCGCTCCCAGCACGCGAGTTGCGAGTGGCGGGGCTACTCGGTCCGCCACCAGCCGCGTCCTGTGTGCCAGTCGGTCGCCCAGGCCAGGAAGTCGCCTGCACGCTGATCATGTGGAGCATCGGCGTAGGGCGCGGCGCATCCGTCTCTGAGCCACCAGACCTGGCCGCGTTGCGGCCCGGCCACCACCAGGGTCCAGTACGCGCCTGGTCTGCCTTTGCCCAGCAGCGCCGAGCCGTGTAGGTAGGTCTCGTGGAGCAGCGGCGAGTGGAGGGTGTCGTCGGAGTAGTCGTACTCCCATTGCCACTCCTTGGTGAGTGGGAAGGCGATGCCGGGCACCCGTGCGGCGGTGCCGTCCCTCGGCTCGGGGCTCATCCAGCAGTCCGCCTCCCAGACGAACCAGCTGCCACCGGTCTCAGACGACCAGCCTGCGGGGCACTTACCCCCACCCGGCGCACCGTCAACCGAGCCCTCGCCCAGGCACGTACCCCCGTCGAACGCGACATCGCACGGCTAAAGTCCCCTTCCGCTATAAAGCTCAGCATTACCTCAACGCTGTTAAGACCGCAGATCCGCGGGTGGTGAAATGTGCTTGTCCCAAGGCGCCTTGGGAGAAATCCCGCGGATCCAGCAGATTCGCGTGAGGCAACGACTCCGAGCCCAGGGAGGAATTCAGTGGAAGGTTCTAGCGCAGTCGAACGGACCGAGGGGTCGGCTCCCAGACCTCGAACGCGGCGCGCGCCACGTGGGCGGTGGGGAGCAGCGGCGGTAAGCGTGTTCGCCGCCATCGCCTTCATCCTGGCCCTTTCGGCGCCCGCGCAGGCCAATGTGATCAACAAAATGCCGCAGAACGCAGACGGCACGGAGCAGGCATTCTCTCCCGCCTATGACTACGACGGGGACGGCTGCTACGCGACAGCGGCGATCAGCTCTGACGGATACGTCAATCCGGGACTGAAGCCGGGCGGCGCCACAAATGGGCACTGCCACGACTACGGTCAACTCGACCAGTCCAACACCTATTCGCGCAAGTGGTGCAACCACGGATGGTGCGCGATCATGTACGCCAGTTACTTCGAGAAGGACCAGGTCTCGGCATGCGTTTCCGGCGCCTGCGCTGGCCACCGTCATGACTTCGAGCACGTCATCGTCTGGGTCCAGAACAACCAGATCCAGTACGTCTCGGTCTCGCAGCACAAGGGCTGGGAGACCCACGACCGCAGTCAGGTTCGCTTCGACCCCGGCGGTCACCCGAAAGTCGTCTACCACAAGGACGGCGGCTCAACGCACTGCTTCCGATTCGCCAACAGCGGTGACGACGCGGTCGAGAACGTCACGGGCAACTGGTTCTTCCCGCGCCTGGTCGGCTGGAACGGCTATCCCAGCGTCGCTTTCCGGAACAAGTTCATCTATCACACGAGTTTCGGCAGCGCCACGATCAAGCTCGGTACCGGCACATTCGGCGACCAGCTCAACCAGGCCAGGGGAAACCGGTACATCCCCCTCGACCTCCAGGGCGCATGACGCCTGCCGCCCACGCGGAAGCGCCCCGTTAACCACGGTGCGCTCCAGAGTGGTCACCCCGGCCAGCCCTGACTACCACGACGCCCCCGCCGACGCGGGGGCGTCGTGCGTGTCGGTCCGTTGTCGAACCCGCTGGCGGCGCGGATACCGGAACCGCCGCTCCCACTTGGGCAACAGCGGCTCGATCCGCTCCCACGGCGCATCCGATACGACTCACGGCGAGGCTCCCCCGACCAGCCCAACGCCGAACTCGGAGGCCGGACTTAGGCAGCCGCAGAGGTGGCGCATATGTGCGGTCAGCCATACGAGGTGACCTATCCTGCCAGACCACGGGACAGGGCGGGACATCGGAGCGCGGGGGATAGGCATGGGCGGACAAGACGTCGTTCTGCGGAATCGGTATCGGTTAGTGCGGTACGTCGGTTCGGGGGCGATGGGTGAGGTGTGGCGCGCACGGGATCTTGTGCTGGGACGCGAGGTCGCCGTCAAACTTCTTCACTCAGGCCTAATGAACAGTCCCCGGTTCTCCGAGCGTTTCCGGGACGAGGCGCGCATTCTGGCGAGCCTGAAGCATCACGGCGTCGTGACCGTCCACGACTTCGGCGAGAGCGACGACCCGCGTGCCGCCTTCCTCGTGATGGACCTGCTCGACGGGCGTCCCCTGAGCGAACTCACGGACTTGGGCGAGCCGCTGGGCGTCGTCCGCACGCTGTCGATCGTCGTGCAGGTCCTCGACGCCCTTCGGGCAGTGCACGAGCGCGGGATCACGCACCGGGACCTGAAGCCGGCGAACCTGATGCTCGGTGACGGTGACAAGGTGATTGTCACCGACTTCGGCGTGGCCCGGGCGGTGGGAGCGGCCCGGCTGACCTCCCACGGCATGGTCATGGGCACCCCTCAGTACAGCGCTCCGGAACAGGCCGGGCCGGGCGAGGTCACGGCGTCAGCCGACTTGTACGCGGTCGGGGTCATCGCGTACGAGTGTCTGTGCGGTCAGCCGCCCTTCTACGCGGAGGACCCGGAGTCCTACGTCGCCCTGCACGCCTCGGCCCCGGTACCGGACATGCCCGAGGGGATCCCGGACGCCGTGCGGAAGCTGGTGCTGCGCGCGCTGTCCAAGGCTCCGGAGGACCGGTTCGCCGACGCGGCGGAGATGGCGGACGCCGTTCAGGCCGCTCTGGTCGGCCTCGGCGCCGATGGCGTATCGCGGTGGCGAAAGGGGGATGGCACTGCGGACCGGGCCTCCCGCACCGCGCCCGGTCGCCTCGCCGCCGTACTGCGGAACAGGGCCCAGGCCGGCCGGGGCGGCACGTCGGTGCCCAAACAGCGCCCCTGGCCCACCCCGTCGGTGTCCTTGGGCGCGGAGCCGGGTCGCCGCCGCGTGCGCGCGATTGTGCTCACGGCGGCCGCGGTGGTGCTCTGCGTCGGCGTGGCGGCAGTCCTGACGACGCCCCAGCACCACCGAGCGCGTCCGAGTGCGTCCGGCCCGCCCTCGCTCCCCGCTTCTGCGAACTCGGCCCCCACGGCCGGGGGCCCGCTGTCCACCGCGCCCCATCCGTCCCGTTCGCCGCGCCCGACGCACCACGGCGCGGCGGGCGGCCCCGCCGTCGGACCCGGTACGGAGGCCACGGGCGGCCCTCCCACGGGGGGCCCTGCCACGACCGACCCTGCCACGACCGACCCCACCACGCCGTCGACGGTGCCCACCCGGGCCCCGACCACTCCGGCGGGCGGCCCGTATTCCATCACCGCTTCTGTCACCTGCGACTCGGGAAAGCCGGTGGACGACGGCCTCTACGTGCAGGCGGACACGGGGAGGGGGGAGGCCACCAAGGTCGTCTCGGGCGGTGTGACGACGTGGCGGCGCACGCTTCCCAAGAGCGAGTACTACACGATGCACATCGGCTGCGGCACCGACGCGAACCGTGAATGGGAACCCCTGATGTCGGACGGGACGCGAGGTCTGCACACCGAATGGGTGACCGGCACCTACCACGCCTTCGCCTGTCACGACGTCCAAGGGGCCGCGGGATACGGCAAGTGCGAGGAGCGTCCCGGGGCGTAGCCCGGCATGGGGGCATCTCCAGCGAGGCCGGGACGCCGACGGGCGTCACGGCGCCGGTGCGGACCGACGGGCCGGGGCTGCGGTGCGAGGCGGACGGCGTGCGGAGCAGGTCCAGCGGCAGGTGACGCGCGGACGCTCGCACACGGGGCTCGTCCACCGACGCAGGGCGCTCCCGAACCGGTGCTCCGTCTCTCGGTCGTCGGGGGTGAGCGCCGAGAGGTGCTCGCCGATCCGGTCGGCCCCCTTCGGCCATCGCCCCCTGACGTTCTTTTGGAGCCGGAGGAGGGACTGGAGGATCTCGATCCGGTCATCGGTGTTGCGGAAGGCGAGCATCCCGTGGATTCCCGCCGCGCGGTCGAGGTCCCGCAGAGCGGGGCCGTACCGGTCAAGGTGGGTCAGCGTCCCGCATCGGGCCACCAGGATGTCGGCGAAGCTGGTGCGGTAGGTGTCGGGGAACCGTGCGGCGAGGTCCTCGCGGAGCCGGACGGCTCTGTCGAACGCCTCCAGAGCCTCCTCGGATCTCGACAGTGCGGTCAGGCACCGCCCCTGAATACTGAGCATCTTCGCCAGGCTGGCCCGGGTGTCGGGGAGGACGTCGCGGAACTGCTCCTGGATGCCGATTGCGCTGCCGATCGAGGCAAGGGCCTCCGGGTGCCGTTTGAGCCCGTGGAGGTACGCTGCCCGGTTGCGGAGGGCGGACGCCAACTCTGCCTGCCCGTCAGGGCTAGAGTCGGCCAGCTTCCTGTGGATCGCGATAGCGTGATCGATGACACGGAGTGCTTTCCCCCGTCGGCGCACGCAGTTCAACAGCGTCGCGCGGGTCCTGAGCACCGAGGCGTACAGGGACCTCTCCTCATCTGTGGCCCTGGCCCGCGTCAGTCGTTCGAGCCTTTTCTCGGCCCGGTCGGCGTACGCGAGACCGTCACAATACCGACCCGCGTCGAACAGCCTGAACGCGACCTCGCTCTCAGCCCGTGCCAGGTCCGCGAGACGTGTGCGGCGCTGAAGCGAACGGATCGAGCCGTGGCGACTGTACGACCGGCGGCGGTCGGACACCTGGCGGAGCGCCGCGGACAGGGCCAGTTCGGCGAGCATTTGCGTGCTCTGGGGAATTGCCTCAAGAAGAGCCGTCACGGCCCGGGCGTCGGTGAAGGATTCCATCCGCACCTCCCGGAGGGCCTCGGACAGGACGCGGCTCGTCCGGGAACGGAGCGCCACCTGGACAGCCGGTCGGGCGAGCCGCTCCGCGTGCTCGGCGATCAGCTCCCGGACAGGGCCTTCGAGGAGCGGAGTCTCGTCGGCCAGCGGGCCGAGGATTCCCAGGGCGCGCCCTGCCTGCCGGTCGCTGACGGCGGGAAGGACTCTGGACAGCAGGGCGCGCCCGTCGAGCTCCTCGGTGAGCGCCTTTTTCAACCAGTGTTCCGCGAGGCTGTCCGGTTGCAGGCTGCCCCAGTACTCCTGCCCTCCGGAGGACGGGTACAGGTCGCTGATCGTGGCGGCGAGGCGGCGGCGATCGGCTGTGGCGGCGGGGCTCGGTCCGGTGTCCAAGGCGGCAAGGGTGCGTTCGGCCTCGTCCCTGTCTGCGGCCCCCACCAGGAGGGCGGCGGTCAGCGCGGTCACGGGCGGCTCGTGACCGAGACCCCGGGACTCGGCCATAGACGCCCAGTAACGAGTCTCGTGGGCCAGGATGACGTCCATGGGCGCTTTCCCGCCAGTGGTTCTCCCGTCGACCGACGCCGCTTCAAGCACGGCGGCCAGCGCGGCGTTGTGGAGCGTCAGCGGATGACCGTCACGCAGCACATCCGGGGAGGGGGCGTCGAGCGGCAGGGGATCGAGGTCGGTGTGTGCGTAGCCCTCGACGCTCCGCAGTGCCGCCGCGAAGCACTTCACGGCCTCGGCGTAGGTCTCGGCGCGGTCCGCTTCCGCGAGCGGGCCCAGTTCGAGGGGCGGGTGCGAGAGGACCTGGTATTTGTCCTCTTGCTGAAGTTTCTGCCACCATTCCCCGTCGCTGCGAGCCAGCATGAGGACACGGACCTGGCTCAGCGGTGTGTCGAGGGCGAGGGTGTTGATCAGCGCCCGCATCGCGGTGACGTTCTTCTCGGCGTAGTCCACGACCAGCAATACCTTGGAGGTGGTGCGGGCGACTGCCTCCGCGACGTCACGCGACCCTGCCTCAGCGGGTGCGGCGCAGGCGGCCGCGTGCTCCGGGGTGCGGAGACGGCCGACGGTCCAGCCCTCGCTCAGAAGTTCCGCCGCCAGCTCGCGGGCCAGCCGGGTTTTCCCCTGGCCGCCTTTCCCGATCACCAGGCGTCCCGAGAGGGCTCCGTCGGCCGCGCACCACTCCCTCAGCTCGACGAGTTCCGCGCGCGACCGGAAAGGCACCGTCTCGTATTCCGGTCGGAGCAGGCAGGCCGGGGTCCTCGGGCGGATGTCGAGGTGCCAGGGGGCGAGGTATCCCTGGAGCTCGGCGGATTCCAGCATGAGGGGGCGCCCGGTCGCCTCCTCCACGAGCGCGCGGAATTCCGCACTGCGGGCCATGACGTACACCGGCAGCACACTCAGCCGTCTGCTTCCGAAGTTCTTCCGATCCTCGATGACGATGCCGCACACCAGGCGGCCGCAGGTCACCGCGGCCCCTGACATGCCGGCCCATCCCGAGCCGCCGGACGGGTCCCGGTCCGGGGCGATGACCAAACCCAACTGATATCGCTCCGCGCGTTGCCCGGCGAGGGGGCCGATGGACCCCTCGACCTGATCGGAATCACCGCCGCTGTCGGGATGACGGCGCACACTCGCGGGCAGCCCAACCGCGCTGACACGTACGGGTGAACTCCCGCTCAGCACACCCCACCTCAGCTCGGCGGTGACATCGGGCGGCCGCCAAGCGCTGTCGGCGGATTCCACGACCCGCAGCACAGCGGCGTCAAGGTCGCCGTCCCCCAGCCAGGCGACGGCGGCGCGGACGAGGCCGGGGCGGTTCAGGAAACGCACCGCGACGGTTTCCAGATGCCGCTCCTCGTCCAGCAGTACGTGCCGGGCAGTGAGGATCAGGTTTCCCCCGATCCACGTCCCGGTCCCGATCCGCACCTCGCCGCGCGGCAGGGGCTCCGCGAAGACCTCCATCACGCGACTTGTTCCACTGCTTTTCATGGCGTCCCTTCCGTCGGCTCGGCCTAGAACTCCGGGATCGCGGGGAGGGTGCCGTTCACCAGGATGTCGTGGCCGCGATCGTCCAGCGGGGAGAGCGTCAGCTTCAGGCGGTGCGTCACGGTCGAGGTCCGGTCCACCTTCCCGCTGAGCACGTAGACCTTGGCCCCGGCCCCGCCCGACCGGACCACGGACACGTCGAATTCGAGTTCCACCGGCCCGACCCTGAACCGCAGGTCCTGCCCCGCGCCCTCAGCCATCGCCGCCTGGAGTTCGGCGCGCACCCCGAGCACCGCCGCCGCGAGGCCCACGCTCGCGTCAGTGTCCACGAATGTGCTCCCAGGCAGGGAAGCCATGTCCATGGAGCGGTGCGGCCACACCGCGGGGGAGGGCCGGAGCCGCATCGAACTTCGAGATGTTCGAGTCGTTGCAGGCGCACAGTGACGCGACTCCCAGCAGGAAGATCGCGCAGCCCAGAGCGCCCCTGCGCCTGGTGTTCCCCGGTCCGCGGCTTTTCTTCTTGTTCATGTCCTCGGCAGCTCTCTCTTCGGCGAGGGGGCCCGATCAGTGCGTGTCCCCCCGTGGTTTCCTGCGGTGCCGGCCGCGCCGGAACCGGCCACTTCGAGCAGCCCCCGACGTGGCAGTGTTGCGTTCCCAGCTCACCACGACATGACCGCGGGGCACCTCCCGCGTTGAGCTGACGATGAGCTTCGGCGTGGTGTTGACTGACCGTCATGAAGGTGTTGCTCACAGGTCCCGTCCGTCGGCACAGGGAGATGGTGATCCTCCTGCAGCCAATGGGGTTCGCCCTTCTCACGGTGCCGCGGATCGACCAGCTGGCGCTGGCGGGCCACTGGCCGGACGTCGTTCTGCTGGAGTGCGACACGATCAACAATCCGGTTCTGGGAAAGTGCGGACGGCTGCGTGCCGCCTGCGGCGCCCCGATCGTCGCCATCACCCGGCACGCCGACACGGATGCCTGGAAAGCCGGGCGCGAGGCGGGGATCGACGAATTCCTCGTGGAGCCGTTCAGCCTGGATGAACTGGTCGCACGGCTGCGCATCGCGGGACACCCGGCCCCCGCCGTCACGACGGGAAACAGCAGCTCCCACATCGCCTACGGACCGCTCCGGATCTCCCAGGAGTCCAGGAGGGTGACCGTGCGCGGGACCGAAGTGGAACTGCGGCCGACAGAATACGAGTTGCTCGTGACGCTGGCCCGTCGGGCCGGCCAGGCGCTGAGCCGGGACCATCTCGTCAACTGCCTGTCACGCAACGGTGCGAAGGACCCGGAACGGGCGCTCGAAGTGCATATCCACGAACTGCGGTCGAAACTGGCCGTCCCCGGCCTCATCGCGACGGTGCGCAACGTCGGATACCGCCTCATCACTCAGGAGAGTTACCGGCGCCTGGAGGGGAACTGAACACGGTCGGTGTCCCACAGGGAGTGGCCGCAGAGCCACGGCCGCCGAGATCGCCGGACTGGTGGCGATCATCCAGCACCACCCCGGTGACCAGCGCGACCCGCTCGGCCACTCGCGTCCGCCGGGGACCACCAAGGCGCGCTTCGTTCTGTGGCCGACGCCCGCCTGATCGCGGAGCGCATCGACGGGAGTCAGGCCGCCGACACGTGGTTCGGCCACCCGCTCCAGAAACACCACGTCCACTTCTCGCAGGCGTTCACCCTCATGGGGCGTACGCGCGAGGCCTACGCCGAGCAGGAGGCGGCGCTGGATCTCACCGCATCGCCGCCCGTGATGACACGGGCGATGCTGGGATAGGGACGCCGCCACTTCTCTGAAGTTGGTTCTGTGCGGCTCGCGTCACGCAATCACTGCAGGTCAGTCAGACTGCTCCCCGCGCGAGCGGGGATGAACCAAAGCCCGCGCCGCGCAGGAAGCTGCGACCGCCCTGCTCCCCGCGCGAGCGGGGATGGACCCCGCGCGAAGTCGAAGAGCCAGCCCATGGTCGGCTGCTCCCCGCGCTCACGGGGATGACCGGTCAGTAGCTGTGTCTGCCCTCCAGCTCACTCGCCCCGGAGCCGGATGGCCATGACGGTTCCATCGGCGCGGACGGACACCGCGTTCCACTGCTTCGATGTGCTGTGGTCCGGCCACTGCCCGCGCAAGTCGTGTACCTCGCGTCGGTATTCGTTGACGCGCCCATGGTGGAGGTGCAGGTACAGGCTCCTCCGGAGGCCGGAGAACGCCTCTACTCGGGTGCCGTTGAGGCGATAGATGTGATCGGTGCCGACGAAGTCGATGCCGTGGATGGTGTGCTCTGCGTCGCGCAGCCTGGCCGTGTTGGCGTTGGCGTCGTGCTGGAAGTGGCGTTTCCCTTGTTCCTTGGTCAGATACTGGACAGTGGGCTTGCCGCCTCCAGTGAAGGCCATGAGAGCGGCTGCTTCCGTCAGTGCCAGCACGGAGCTGAACCAGGCGAAGGAGTCGGGCATTATCTGGAATCCGGGGACGGTCGTCTCTCCGTGACCCGCGGGCCGTACGGTGTCGGCCGCGCGGTTCTCCTGTTCCAGGTAGAGGTCGAGATCGGGCGCCGATGGCTTCCCGGGCGGGCGGAGAGCGGTGGCGCCCGGCACCTCCAAAACGTGCACGGCGAGGCTTTCCTTTGTGGGGATCTCGGTGCCGATGAGCAGGTACGGGACTGTGCCGTACGGTCCGATGTGCACGGACTCCACGTGGGCGCTGGCCGTGCTGAGCTGCTTGTGCACCTGACGAACGCTGCTGTGTCTGCCCTTGGATGCGAGCAGGAGGACGTGGGACGGCTGCCCCGGTTGCCAGGCTTCGACGAAGAAGTGGGGCCGTCGCTGTAGCGCCTCCGGGCGGCCGTCGGTACCGGAACTGCGCAGAGTCCAGTCGGCCTTGAGGGCGACATCCGCCGGGATCACAGAGACCGAGTGGTCGGGGTACCGGGACCTGACGACGTTCTCGGCCAGCAGCGAAGCGAAGCCGGTGCCGATTTCCCCGGATTGCGTGGCCTTGTAGAAGCGCAGGAGATCGCGTCCCTCGGACGATAGCTGCAGGTAACGGCCCCGGTTGGCTTCCATGGCCTGGCTGTAGCGGAGGCTGCCCCAGTGCTCGGCGAGACCTCGCCCCGCGCCCTGGCGGCCCGCGGCGGCACCGAGGCTGATGGCGTGGATGACCTGCCACGGCGTGAGTGCCAACGATTGCGGAGCTGTCCGAACGGCTCGGTAGTCGGTGCGGCGGCGCTGCGGACCCCGCCCGTCCTCCAACCGTTTCTTGTCCTCCTCCGCTGCTGCCTTGCTGACCTGGTCGGCGAGTTCGGCGGATGAGCGGACCTGGACATGGGAGGTGGTGCTCAGCTCTTCGAGGATCTCGGCAATGGCCTTGGACTCGTCCTCGTTCACCGACAGCCCTTCCGTTGATGTCATATGACGTGAGCCGGAGGACGGTAGGACGAGGCGGGGGAGCGCAAGCAAGTGAGCATAGGTCGGCGCAGGTTGGTATTTGGCCAGACCGTGGCTCTGTCAGTGACCGCCGGGCGGGGACCGCTAACTGCCGTGCAACCACATCGCAACAGCGGCGAGGTCCGTGTCGGTGAGGCCGTGGCGGTGGTCGACGCGGTGGAGAAGGGTTCGTGCGGGGTGGTGCGCCTGCGCCCACGTGCGGTCGGCGTCGGAGATCTCGTCGTCGAGCCAGGCGAAGGGGCGCTCGGCAGCCCAGTCGAGAAGAGTGCGCGTTTTCCAGTGCAGCCCGGACGGATTGCGTTCCTCTGAGGGTTCCGGCCAGGTGACCACGGGGAGTTGCGCCAGCCCCAGGAGCGGCGCGAGGCACTCGTTGGCCTCGGCTTCCCACGTGGTCGCCCACACCAGATCGCAGGGCAGCGCCAGCAACTTGCGCCCGAGAGCCGGATCGACCCTGGCAAGCAGCGGATTCGCACCGGCTTCCTGCGGCACGTACGTCGGATATCCGTCCGGGTACTCCTCCCGTGTCGCCCCGAAGGGAATGAGTGGTCCGTCGACGTCGAGAAAGAGGAGGGGCCGGGGCGGGGGAGCGAGCACACCTGCACCGTACGGGCAGACAGGTTGTCCCGGAAGCGGATCGCCGACTGTGCCACGTGGTGTGCGCGCCGTTGGCGTGATGCGCCCGCCAGGTGCCTCGCTTGCCGTCCGTATTCTGTTTGCTGGACGACTAGGTGTCGGCCCATGGGAGGAATATTCTTTTTGCGGCTTTCTTTGAAGTTGGTTCTGCACGGCCGACATCCACGGAACGACCGCAGGTCAAGCAGACTGCTCCCCGCGCCCGCGGGGATGGACCCTCCCACATCGGCGATGTCCACGGCGTGGTCGTCTGCTCCCCGCGCCCGCGGGGATGGACCATATCAACTGGGGCCGACACTCTGACCTGGCCAGGGTGAGGGTCAACTTACGTGTTCATCAAACCGCTGGGCGGCCCGCTGAGCCCGAACACGGATTACCACGACGGGAAACGGCCCTTGGTGGGAGCCGGGCACGTATGCCAGCATGCGGGCGCGCTACCTGCGTGTGCCGGACGCCATGCTCAAGGACGTGGCGCGGAAGATCGCCGGTGCCATCTGGGGCCACCCGGGAACGCCCGCTGTGGACAAAAACCAGGACAACGGGGGCTGGGAAGACACCGATGGCCCCCACCGCGAACGGTGGGGGCCATCGGCATATTGCCCGGTGAGAGCAATGGCGGAGGATACGAGATTCGAACTCGTGAGGGGTTGCCCCCAACACGCTTTCCAACGGGTCACGTTGGCGTGCGGGAGGAAGCGGAGGCGGTCTGACCTGCGGCCGATCCGACGCATGGGCGGGTGGCGGACGGACCCGAACGCGGCTGAATGAGACCAGAACTGAGACCAGCGAACCATACGTTCTTGCCGGCCAGAGGGGGCGCATGGCCGGGTGCCACCACGACGGCCAGCGCCTAGCGGTGCGAGGTCGAACGTACGGCGGGACGAGACGGACAACAGCAGTGGTTTTTCGGTCTCCTCGACGCAGCGCGGGAGAAGACCGGGCGCCCCCCAAAGCAATCTGTCTGGGGGAAGGTGGGTCGGCGGCATCGAGTCAGCTCGAATCCGCACACTCCGGGTTGCGCAGTATGGCAAAATGCGACGCCTCGGTCGGGTATATCCGGCTGTTACGGCCATCTCTGGGGGATCCATGCGTTGTTGCACCGCCCTGTCTGCGTTAGCTGCCGTGCGCGCGAGGGGGGAGGCTCAGTGCGCATGAGCTGGCGTGTCCCGCTCCCTGGTCCGTTCTCGATCAGCGGCCACGTCGGCGGTAGGTCACGCCGCCGCGGGACAAGCAACAGCGGGGGGCCGGGCTGCATCGCAGGCGGCTTCAAGTTGTTTGGATACCTGCTGCTAGGCGAACTGTGGCTGTGCTGGTGGGCCTTCAAACCCCTCTATATCGCTGGGGTACTGGTGCATCGAAAGGTGGCGGGTCAGCACACGCCGATCTGGCGTTCCCGTAACGGCTGGTGGTAACGCCCGGTCTGCGTCGGATTTGTCGGACGGGGCCCGATGGCGGCGAATGAGGCCGGAGCCGAGACCATGCCCCGTGCCTCGCGAGGATGTCGGGTGCGACTCCGCGGCTACCGAGGGCGCCGTTTCGGTGGCACCGGCCCGGGGATGACGTCGAGATTCATGTGCTCCTTGAACAGGTGCACCAGGTTGGCTCCGTCGAGGAGTTCGAGGCGCCCGTGCTCGTTGGCGAACGCCTCGCTGGCTCGGCCGAACCAGGAGGTGGTCACCAGGATGCCCTTGGCTGCTCGCTTGTGTTCCACGACGCCGGCGAGCGCGGAGACGGTCTCGAAGGGCACTACGTTCTTGGTGCGCTTGGCCTGAATGATGCACAGGCCCTTCATGACCGGGTCAGTGTTCATCGCGACTGCGTCGACGCCCTCGTCCTTCGAAGGCTGAGTGTTCACACTGTCGAGGCCGATAGCTTCGAACAGCTGCCGGATGAGGTGTTCGAACTCCGTGGGCTTCAGGTCCATCAGCACGGGTCGGCTGTCCAGGCCAGCCACGACGTCCAAACTGTCCATGAGCCGGAACTTGGACAAGTCGAACGTGACGAGCGGGCGCACCGGTTCGAGCTCGTACGGATTCGGCGAGATAAGCGAGCGAAGCCGCTTCAGACAAGCCCGTGGGTCGACCTGGGTCAGCACCAGTTGGCTAAACTCGGTGCGTTCCGCCTGAAGCGTGATCAAGCACGGGTGCACCTTTCGTCCTGTAGCCCGGTCGATCGTGGCTACATGCCCGTTCAGTGCGATCGACTGGACCACGCCGTCGGTATCGGCCGCGAAGAGTTCGTGCACCGTGCGCAGAGCCGTCTGGGCCAGGACCGACGCGTACAGCTCCTTCCGCTCCTTCTCAGGGCGCGGGACGGGCGTCATCTCATCGCGCGTCTTGACGTAGCGGTAGGCACGAGCAGCGGGGACCACGTCTTCCAGGGGGAGGTCGATCTCAACGAGGAGGTCACCCGTGTCTGCCTGGTAGGAGACCTTATGCGCCTTCGGGAAGCCGTGGGGGTACGCGGAAGCAGCGAGGGCCTGGTCGACGAACCACTCGACCGCTTCGACATCCCGGTCACGATAGGCGTTGCGACGCTGCTCAAGTGCGTCATTCCACGCCCCGATCCGCGCGGCCTCGTCCCGATTGTGTTCAGCGTGCCGAGCGCGCGCCTCCTGCAGCTTCTTACCGCGCTTCTTCTCGTCGCGTGCGTGATCCCGCAGCGCCCTGTCGAAGCGCTCGCGAGCCACTTCGACCTCTGCCTCGTATCCACGCCGCCCGAACCCGAGTGCCCCCCGCAACCCGCGTGGCGCCTCTGGTTCGAACTCTTCCCAACGAGGTGTTGGTGCAGCTTTGGTACGTCCGACGGGTGGGACGAACGGAGCGGGGACGAACTCCTGCCGCAGTCGCTCGAACGTCAGTGGCTCTCCGTCCAGCACCGCCGCGCGCAGCAGCGTTGACAACTGTTCGACGTCGTGCTCGGTGACGCTGGTCCGGTCGACAGCTTCCTGCGCACGGGCTGCCTCGTACGCAACTTTCTCCTCGCGTGCCTTCCGCTTGGCCTCGGTCTCGGCTGCTTTGCGGGCCCTCTCCTGCTCTCTGGCCTGCCGCGCAACCTCCCGTGCGTATGGGTCGTTCGCCCCCGCCACCGCTTCCCCCAGCCCTGTACGTGAGTCTCAAATCGGAGCCGTTCCGTAGTATCCCGCACCGAGTGGATCGCGTCAGTAGGCCCTCGTCGAGCGGCTCCCTGGTCACGAACAGCCCTATGGAGCTATCGCCGGACACCATGTCGTCTTCCTCGGGGGCAACTCGGCGACCCTTCTGGCAGCGGATGGCACATTCGTTCTTGACCGTCCCCCGGTCAGTGGCTGCCGTTGATAGCTCCTGACGGCTGGAGGCTGACCGCCGACGTCTCGGCAGCGTCGGAAGCTGGACAGCACCTGCGCCGACCTTGCTGCACGACTCGGAAATCTGGTGAGCCCTGCCATCCATTGCAGCGCAGTGGAAAACAAACAGAAGTAGTCGGCCGAGTGATCTACGATCGCTGGCCATGGTCGTTTACACCAACTGGGACCGTACGGATGCGTCGCCGAAGAGAGCGGCGGAGAGGGACGCCGAGTTCTTCGAGAGGATCGCCGGTCCTTTTTGGGACCAGGTTCGGGATGTGATCAACGAGTGGTGGTCGCACCTCCCGGACCACGCTCAGCCCGGCGTGTGCAGCCGGCTGTTGGACCGGAACTCCGACACGAACGTCTTCTCCGCGCTATGGGAGCTGTACCTACACGAGATGCTGCTCGGTTCCGGATGCACCGTGGAGATCGAGCCCGGCATAGGCACCCGTGGCAAGAACCCTGACTTCCTGGTCACCCGCGACGGCGAGCAGTTTGTCGTCGAGGCGATCTGGACGGCCCAGCGCCTGAGTGGCTACGCGTCCAACCCGCTCCCGCCCCAACTGGCCGACGCCATCGATCGTGTGCCGAGCCCCAACTTTTTCGTGTCCTACCAGCTCGAAAGAGCCGGATCGGCAACGCCGCCGCAGAAGCGGCTGAAGGCCGAGCTGACGCGGTGGCTCGCAAGCCTGGATCCCGACCAAGTCATTGCCGAACACGAGCGCAAGGTTCCACTGCCGAAACACACCTGGCAGGACGGCGACTGGAGCGTCACATTCCAGGCCTTCCCCCGCGATCCCGGTGCGCGAGGTAACCCAACAAGCAGGACGATCGGCATCCATCCCGTGTCAGACGGGCTCGACGACCAGCCGGGTCGGGTGCTTGACGCGGTCAGGAGGAAAGGCGGGAAGTACGGCGACCTAGCGCTGCCGTTCATCGTGGCAGTTGGCCATGCGGCCTTCTTCCCTGAAGATGTGGACACCGAGACGGCGCTGTACGGAACCTCCGTCGAGTATGCCCACGCTGGCACACCTGCCCTCGGCCGAAAGCGCGACGGCTACTGGACTGCAACCTCCGCCCACGGCCACGGCCGGGTCAGCGGCGTACTCACCGTCCACAACCCAGCACCGTGGACTTGGACGAAGAACCCACCCGTCCTCTGGCAAAGCCCAGACCCCAGCTCACTTCCAGCCCCCATCCTTCCTACCTGGGCAACTGCACAGCTCGTCGGCGTCCAAGTCACACGCCAGCCAGCGGCTTCCTCTGTCCATGCTGTCCTCGGTCTGCCAGAGGTTTGGCCGGTCGGCGAGGCATTTCCCCGCCATCACACGAGTAACTCCGACTGACTGCGCCCGCAGGGCTGGGCGAAGATGTCGAAGTGCGCCGCTGCACGCGTATGGCCACTATCTTTTCCCCCCATAGCGAGCAAGGTGCGGGTAGGAGGAACGCTGCCGTTTCCCGGCCGATGGACGGAGCCAGCGGACCCACCGCGGGCGGGAAGGGAAAGCATTGATGGGCAAGGTTGCTGGAGTCCACCCGTACGCCACGGGCGGGGGCGGTACCCGGCTTGAGCACCAGCAGGGGGCGGTGTTGCTCTCTCACCTGCTGACGAGGGCACCGGTTCCCGGTCTCGGCGACGGCGTGAGTCCGGAGTCGGTGCGTTTCCAGGCGTGGTCGGACAGCAGCGTGGATGACCTGCTGGTGCGAGGTGTGGGGGTGCACGGCACTCCGCATGCGCTGGCCATCGGGGTCCGGCGGCGGCCCAAACTCACCGCGGCGGACGAGTCCTCCGTTCGGCTCATTGGCGCGTATCTCGACGTTGTCCATGAGCGGTGGCCGCTCCTGAGAAGCGGGCGCTGGGCCCTCGGGTTGGCGGTCGTGCCCGGATGCGTACCCGCGCACGAACTGGGGGCGCTGGCGACGATCGCGGTTTCGTCCGGAACCGAGGGCGTCTTCCGCGCCAAGGCCGCGAGCGATGCTGACAGCAGGGCTCGTCGTCGGCTTGTGCAGTTGGACGCGATCGTTGAGGCGGCAGTCCGGGGCGGAAGCGGGACTGCGGATGTGTCGGTACAGGAGCTGACATGGCGCCTGTTGTATCGACTCAGCCTTCTGCCGATCCGACTTGAGGGAGCTGACCTCTCCGACAGGACGAGCGCGGTCGAACGACTTTTGCCCAGCACGCCGAACCGGTCGAACCACGAGGCTGATGCACTGTTCTCGCGCCTGGCGGAACTGGCCGGCACCTACGCCTCACGGGGAGCCGAGGTCACGCGTTCGATGATCCGCGCCGACCTGTACGGACACGCCGCCTTTGCCGGCGAGCCTTCTGCGCTCCCGGAACCGAACGGATCCCGGGCCGCCACTCCCGTGGCGAAGCGGACGTCACGTGGCACCAAAGGGAGATTAGTCCGTGACAGTGCTGACCTCTGGCCGCCCCTCAAGGTCGGCGAGGGCGCGACCCAGCCGCAGTTCTCCGAAGGGGTCATTGTCGTGCGCGACCGCAGTCTCTTGCGCGCCGTCGACGCGGCTACCGGAGAGGAACTGTGGAAGCACCCACGCACGTCGGGCCTTCCGGTGGTCGGAGCGGGGACGGTCTACGAGGTCGCTGCCATGCGGCAGTTGCGTCCCCGGGATCTTCGGTCGGGACAGCGTCGGGGACCGTTGCCGTTTCGGGTCCGAGAGGGTGCGGTCGTTCACGATCGCGGAACCCTGTACTTCGCGGTTGAAGCCGGCGGACTGATGGCGATCGACTGCCAGTCCAGGGAACGGCTCTGGTCGTGGCGCGATAGCACCGGAACGATTGGGTCCCCGCCTGTCGTTCGCGGCGAGAACGTGTACGTGCTGGTGACAGACAGCTCCGCCTCCTCCCAGCCAGGGGCGTCCCACCTTGTGGCATTGGACGCGACCGTCGGCAAGGAACGCTGGCGATCGGTCGATCTGCCTTCGATCCGGCACTGGACGGTTGGACAGACATCCGCCTACATGGTGTTGAGCGCTGGCAACTCCTGCGACAGGACAGTTGCCCTCAACCTTGACGACGGCACCGCTCGGTGGGAACACGCCACGGCGCAGGCAGCGGTGGCACCGCAGGAGGCAGGCCCCGTGGTGTTCCTCGTGGACAGGGAAGGCCGGCTCTTCGCCGTGGACGCGACGAAGGGGACCACCCGGTGGGGTATCGAGGGCGGCGCGAGAATAAGCGCTGCTCCTCTGGCGACGAGCCGGACCGTCGTCGTTCCCACCCGGGATCCTCATCGGCTCACCTCCTACGACTACCTCGCCGAAGAAGTCCTTTGGACCCACCGCGGCCCGGGCGCATTCGACAAGCAGCCCTTCGCTGTCGGCGAAACCGTGTTCGCCGCACACCGCGCCGGTCAACTCCTCGCATTCGACGAGAGCACCGGGAAGAGGCGCACCGTCGCAGATGCGCTCTGGTCCCACGATCCCGCGCAGCCACCCCCAGTTGTCGACGGAGTTCTCTACGTGGTGAGCGGAGGCTTCCTTCGAGCGCTACCGCTTGTATGAATTGACGCATGTGTTAGTCGGGGATTTGAGGTCGACGCGGCTGCTCACCGCACGAGTCTTGGTCACCGGGCGGTGAGTACCCGTCCGGCGGTGTCGAGGGCGCCGGAGAGAGTTGCCTGGAGCTCATCTGGGATGGTGCCGACTCCCAGTGCGCAGGTTCGGATCAGGTCACGGCAGTCCTGGGCCTGCGTGGCTGCGACGAGCGCGACGGCCACAGGATGCATCGCGAGTTCGCGAGCCGCGTATCCGTCGTGGGCATCTATAGCTCGGCGGACGATGTCCTCGGCGAGCTTGCGTGCTTCCGGATGGGCTGGGGTGCAAGCCGCATCAAAGGCCGTTAGGCCGAGGCGGATATCGAAGATGGTCAGGCCCGGCTTTGCCACGTGGCCCAGATAGACGTTGACCAGGTGTGCGACTTGGCCATCGACGGCTTGGTCGGCGTCGCGGCGGCAGAACACCGTCAGGCAAATTGTGACGATCTGCTCCCACGGTTCGCCCGGGGCCGTGGTGGTGAGCAGAGCGGCGGCGCGGTCGGTTCGGCCTTCGGTGAGGGCTGCGACGATGGCGACTTGGCGGCCGTCGAGCATGCGGGTGCCGATGCCGTGGTGGCGCTCGATGTGGGCGAGGGCTTCGGGCCAGCGGCCTGTGGTGGTCAGGGTGCGGGTGCCGTCGGCGAGGAGGACGCGCCAGAGCCAGGCGTGGACTTCGTGGCGGTCTTTGTCGGTGTGTGTGAGGTTGTCTGGGACGGTGATGCCCTCGAAGGTGACGGGGGTGCCGGTGCCGACGGCTTCGTAGAGGTCGAGGAGGCGTTGGCGGGCGTTGTCGGGGTTGCCGGCGCGGATCTGTAGGCGGGCGAGGTTGATCAGGGGTTCGAGGCCGCGGATGGCGCTCATGGCGGGAAGCGGGCCTGCGGTCAGGTATGCCTGGGCGTGGCGGTGGCAGATCGACCGGGCGAGGTCGGGGAGGCCGACGTCTGAGGCGAGGAGTGCCGCCTGGTTGAAGACGGTGGAGGCCAAGCCCTGATCGTTCTGCTCAGCGGCCCGGCTGGCCAGGTCCGCCAGTGCCTGCACGCGGTCGGGCGGGGGCAGGCAGGCGGGGCGGAAGCGGGCGACGAGGGGGAAGCGTTTTGCTATCGGGCCGTGCGGGTCCATGAGTCCGCCTGTCGGTGACGGTGTGGGTAGGGACCGGGGGAGCCCGTCGGCTACGCGTGCGGGCTCCCCTCATGTGAGCGGGCGTTACCGCCAGTCGGCGACGATGCGGTTCAGTGGGGTGTCGATGGCGAAGAGGCCGGGCCGCTGCTCGATCGCGGGTGCGTCGAGTCGCTGGATCTCGAAGGTGGCTTCACGGCCTCGGTAGTCGCGGTCCCAGGTGCGGATCGCGTCGGCGACCTGGGCGGCTAGTTCGTCGCTGCCGGGGCCGTGGCCGATGACGCCGAATTCCCAGAGCTTGTCGCCCTCGGCCGTCGTCGTCTTCAAGAGGCGGCGGGCGAGGTAGGTGACGGCGCCCTTATCGACGGCCGCAGTCGAGGACGGGTAAGGGTCCTCGGTGAGCAGCGTGCCCTTCGCGTCGGCCGGGAACAGCATCCGGATCAGACCCGAGGGCAGGAAGCAGGAAACGAACAGCTCCATCCACTCCGGTGACTCCATCGCGCGGACGGTCATGCCCGTCCACTCCTCGGTGCGCGGCTGATCCAGCACGCCGGCCAGGGTGTCGGCATCGATGGGCTGTCCGGCGGGGGCCTGGAGCCGGACAGTGCCGTCCGTGCTGAGGGGGATGACGCGGCGGTCGTCGTCGGCGATGCCGCGGCGCAGGGGCATGAAGGTGTTCATCTTGCTGCTGACGCTGGTCCAGCGGCCGTCGTGCTGCTCGTAGGCGATGGAGCGGGACACGCTGCCCTTGAGCCGTTGGGGGACGACGAGGCGTCCGCCGGGTGCGAGCTGGTCGAGCCAGGCGTGGGGGACGCCGTGTGCTCCGACGGTGGCGATGATCCGGTCGTACGGTGCGCCTGCGGCGTTGCCGACGGCGCCGTCGCGGGTCAGGGCCTCCACGTTGCTGAAGCCGGCCGCGGCCAGGTGGGCGCGGGCGCCTTCCACGAGGTCGTCGTCGACGTCGATCGTGGTGACGTGGCCCTTCTCGCCGACGAGGTGGGCGAGGAGTGCGGCGTTGTAGCCGGTACCGGCGCCCAGTTCGAGGATGCGTTCGCCGGGGCGGGCGTCGAGCTGGTCGAGCATGAGGGCGACGACTCCGGGCTGGGAGGCGCAGGAGATCGACGTGCCGTCGTTGTCGTACTTGATGTTGACCGGGCTGTTGGCGTAGGCGTCTTCGAGGGTCGCGTCGGGCACGAAGAGGTGGCGGGGAACGGTCCGCAGCGCGGTCTCGACGGCGGGCGTGCGGGCGTATCCGGAGGTGCGGATCTGGTCGACCAGGGCGTTGCGGAGTCGAGCGGCTTCGGCCCCGTTGGGGGTGATCGTGTCGGTGGTCACCGCCTTGACGCTAGTGGTGTCGGGCGTGGCCTCGGTGGACGACGCGGCGTTGTCACTCGATCCCATGACTGCCTCTCGTGCGGTGGTGAACAGGGCGCTTTGGTCCTCCGGGAGGAGGCCCGCGCGATTGGCGTGGAAGATCACATGGTGGGTGATGACGGCGCGCAGGCCGCGGGTGATGCTGCCCTCGGTGGCGAGGTAGGCCAGCGTCGTTCCGGCCCGCTCGAAGGCGGCCACCCACTCGGCGCGCCCGTCGAACGGGCGGTCCGGACGGCACAGGCTGCGGGCATCAACGGTCATCAGCGTGCGCATCGCCGGGATCAGGACAGCGGCCTGTTCCGGGGCGAAGTCGGTGGCCGGTCGTAGCGTTGCGGCCTTCGCCCACACGTCGCCCTGCTCGAACCAATCCAGGTTGGCGGCGCGCATCAGGGCGCTGAGCAGGAGGACGGCGGTCTCTCGGCGGCCCAGGTGCCCAGGGCCGGGCTGGTAGGTGAGCAGGTGCCGGCTGTCCTCGTGGAACAGGTCGTGGGCGGCGTCCATCGCAAGGGCTCCGCCGAAGGCGGTGGATTCCGGCTCGTAGATGCCAGGCAGCCAGGCCTTCACCGGCCCGCTGTCGACGAGTTCGCTCAAGACTGACTGGACCAGCGACGACGGCCGCGCGGCGCGGTACCGAAGTGGCCAGGGCTGTTTGTTCATGAACCACCAGCCGTCAAGCTGCCCGGCTTCCTCGGCCTCCAGGAGGGTGGGGCCGAGGCGTTCGGTGATGGCGCGCTGGCCGCTCTCGCGGTCGGCGAAGACGACGTTGTGCTGGTACCAGCGGTCCGGGTCCATGGGCAGGGGTCCTTCGATCGGCGGGATCAGTCAGGCGAGGAGCAGGCAGGAGTCCCAGGTGGATAGGGGCGGCGAGGCGGTGGCGGGGGCAATGAGCGCCAAGGCCACACCTGCGGCGCCATCGAGGAACCCCGGTCCGGCTTCCTCGTCCTGCACCAGTGCCTTGGCCACGCTGGCGGGATCGGTGCCCGGTGGGCACACCGCGGCCAAGAGGCCCGGGATCGCGGCGCGGAGCTGCCCGGCGGTCGAAGGGCGGGCGTCGGCGGCGATGCGGGCCGCGACGTGGGCGAGCCCGGCGTAACCGTGGCACAGGCCGTCGTCCGTGGTGGCCTTGAGCTGCGCGGAGTCGGTGAGGGCGACCACGAGGGCAGCCTCCGCCTCGACTTGGCGGCGTGCGTCGCCGAGGGCGAGGGCGGCGAGTTGCTGGGCGCGAGCGAGGCCGGCTGTGCCGTAGCACCATGAGGGGCGGCGCGGTGCGGAAGGGGAGGGACACCCTTCGCGGAGGTCGGCGCGGGTGACCCAGTAGGGCCATGCAACGCCGGTGCCGGTCTCTTCCTGCCAGCGGTCCAGCCACGCCAGGATCGTTCGGATCGCTTCGTGGTGGCCGCCGACGGTGGTTCCGCGCCGGGCGGCGAGGGCTAGCAGCGCGAGCACGCCGCCGATGCCGTGCGCCATGCCGTTGCTGGCGTGCCCGCCGGGGAACCGCTCGTCCGGGCGGCCGGAAGGGCCGGAGGCTGTCCACCAACCGGGCAGAGCCTCGCCGTCGTGGGCGACCGGCTCGGTGAGGCGGACGCAGTAGTGGAGGACCCTGCTCAGGGTGGAGCTGAGCGGGTCGCGGTGCAGCAGGTAGGGGCCGTAGCCGGCGAGTCCTCGGATCACGTCGAACTCGGCCAGCTCAGGCAGGCCACCGGCGTCGATGCGGCGGTGGGCGGTGTCGAGCCGCCGGCGGACGTCGCGGTCGATCTGCGCATCGAGGCTGGCGAGGGCGCGCTGGTACGGGCCGGGTTCGTGCTCGGTGGCGCAGGCCACGGCATGAGCGAGGGCCGGAGCGCCGTAGAAGGGATGGCTGTCGGGTCCGCTGGTGAACGGCTCCCGGGCGGTGGCGGTGAGCCAGGCGTGGGCGCGCTGCCACGGGCCCAGACCGGCCGCGGCGCGTTCGATGTGCAGCAGCGCGATCCCCAGGGGCCCGTACGCGAGCTGCTGCCGGTCGGTGGTTGTGGTGCGCGGACTTACCGGGGCGGTGTCGGGGTCGGCAAGGAGGTCGGCGACCGCATCGGCCACCTCCAGCGCGTGGGGAACGGTCATCGTGCCCTCCGGGAGAGCCAGGCCAGGGCGGCGGCGCGTGTGAGATAGAGGCAGATCTCCTCCTCGGGGAAGTCGACCGCGACGTGCCGTACGAAGTGGACGTGCAGAAGTGAGGAGAGGACGTCGTCCAGGCGGATGCCTTGGGTGTCGGGGCCGGGGAGGTGGGGCCGGTAGGCGGCGAGCGCGGCGTCCCGGTCGGCCCACGCTTCCACGATGGCCTGCCCACCAGTTACGTCGCGCAGCGCCGCCCAGCCGTCGGACGGGTCGGCCAGCCGTACGGCCTCGGTGAAATGCGGACGCGGCACGGGGGCGGGCGCGGTGGAGGGGATATGGGTGATCAGCCAGCGCATCGCGGCCTCGGTGCTGCCGAGGAACGCGGTGGCGATGGCGATGGTGTGCGCGGCCACCAGTGCGCGCTGCGGCGGACTTTGGCGCTGGGCGAGTTGGGTGACGACGGCGCGCGAGTCTGCACGGAACACCTCCTCGGCGGCGTCCCAGGCCGGGCCGGAGCCCCAACGGCCCATCTCTTGGTAGGAGGTGGGGAAGCACAGGTCCGACAGAAGTTCGGCTGCGCGCAGTTCGTTGGCCCAGGTGGCGACGGTACGTGCGGTCTCGGCGAAGGCGTCGGGATCGGGCAGCGCGATGCGCAGCCGCAGGTGGTGGTCGGGGTCGCGGAAGCGGATGAACCACCACGGCGGGCAGCCGAGTCGGTCCAGCAGGTCGGGGATGTGCCCGGCGAGGAGAACGTCCTGGCGGCGCAGGTTGCCGTAGAGGGTGGCCAGCAGCAACGAGGAGGCGCCAGGCGTCTGGATCTGCGTCGGGGAGAAGGCCCGGGATGGGGTGGGGGTCGGCAGCGCGGGCCAGGCCGGGGGCCGGGTCGCCTTGAGCGGTACGACGACCTCGTGCGCGCGGCCGTCACACCAGCCGTAGGCATCGGCGTCCGGGGCTTCCACGAGGACCGCCGACGTGGCGCGGTTCAGATGCTGGCGCAGCAGGGTTCGGTGCGCGCCGTGGCCAAGGTCGAGAAGCAGGCGTCGGTCGCCTTCGGCCAGGTGGACTCGCTGCGGCATCCGCCGCCGGGTCCGCCAGTCCTCAAGTGCGGTGTCCCACTGGGTTTGCGGGCGGTCGCGGCCGGGCAGCTCGGGGGCTTCCAGCCGCCACCGGGCCGGGGCGAGCACCGTACGGCCGTAGCGCAGCCGCGGCAGGAACGGCATCGCGTTCGCGGCGCCCCAGTCGAACAGGGTGACCTGCGCGCACTGGGCACGGGACAGCTCGGTGAGGAACCGTACCAGCGGCGGCGTGTGCTCCTTCAGGTTCAGCGCGTGCATCCCGATGGCCTCGATCCGCTGCCCACGTGCAGGCGCGGCCAGGTACATCCGGCGCCCGTCACAGGCCACCGCCAGGTCGGCCGGGGTGAGCACGTCGCCGGTCGGGGCGCGGTGCTCCTGGACGCTGATCACCGTGGGCAGGACCTGGGGAGCGCGCGTGACATGGGCGCTGGTGGGATGCAGCGACGGGAAGGACAACTGGGCGGCGACGGTGCCGGCGTCGGCGACCGGCAAGTCGGCCAGCTCTGCTGCCAGCCGCTCGCGGTCTTCGGGAGCCAGCACGCTGAGGAACCGGCCTATGGTGACGCCGACGCCGCGGGACAAGCTCGCCACTTCCAGCCGGAACCGGCCGCATCGCAGTTCCTCGGTGCTGGCAGCGTGCACCCGGACGCCGACTCCCAGGTGCGGCGGGACCCTGGGGTGCTCGGGCCCCAGTTCCATCGCGGCGATCAGCTCTTCGGTGAGGACCACTTCGTTGCGGCCATCGAGGACGGCAGCCTGGGCGAGCCGCACCAGGGCGTCGTCGCGTACGGAGAGCCGGGAGCGGTCCTTGGCGGCCTGGGTGCCCGGGTACCCGTCGGGGAAGCCGGTGCCGCTGTCGGCGACGACCTCGGTGAGCGGCACCATCGTGCCGATGCCGTACCGCTCGTAGAAGCGCCGCTGGTACGCCTTCCACGCTGCGGTCCCGTACGGCGCGGCGCTGATCCGGGTCAGGACGAAGGCGGCCCGTTCGATCTCGCGGGCGACCTCCTCGGGCAGCTCCACCTCGGCGCTCAGCTGCACGTCGAGGGCGAGGGGGTGGCGGCGCAGACCCGGGACCAGCGCCCGCATCCGTGCTGCGGCGCGGGCCCGGCCACCGAGGGAGTTGCAGTTGCGCAGGTCGGCCCGTACGGCCCGCAGTTCGCGGATGGTGTCGGCGACCGGAGCGACCGTGTCGGCGTTGACGGCGTCGAGCTGGCCCAGCAGGTAGTCCAGGGCGTCGGTCTCGGTGCTCGGTGCGTGCAGGCTGGTGATCAACACGTGGTTGTGGATCAGTCCTTGCACGAGTCGCTGGGCCCGTCCCGGACCTGCCTCGGGGAAGCCCGCAGTCAGTTTGTCGGAGAGGACGCCCACGCAGATGGGTTCGCGGGCTGCTGCATCCAGGATCACTCGCACCGGTTCGGTCAATGCAATGGATGCCTCAACCGCACGCCGCCGGTCGCTGTGGATGTCGGACTCGTACGGCACGACCAGCAGTTCACCGCGCACCTGGGCGGTGTTGTTGAGGATCACCGGAAGTCGCTCCAGCAGCTCGGGACATGACTCAAGCCGTTCGACGACGGCCGTCAGCCACTCCGCGCTCGCCCGCGCGATGACCGTATGGTCCGCACCCCACGTCGCCCCTGCTCCTGTCCCGATGGTGGCTGCGGTTACGCCGGCGAACAAGCCGAAGGGAGTTGCCCGCTGCTCGGCACGCAACACGTAGCGGGCCATCGAGGCGGCGGCGCGCCGCACATCACGGTCGGAGGGATCGCCGGACGAACACAGGGCCCGTACCTGGGAGGCGAGGACCGGGCTGGCGTGCTCCAGCGCCTCGGCAACGTCCTCCTCGGACCAGACCTCCCGTAGCCACGCCAGCCGGAGAGCCGCACCGTGGGGGGAAGCGTCGTTGAGGTCAGGAACCGGGGGGACAGGGAGTTTCGGCCGAGCGACCGCACGGATGAGCGCGGTCCCACCGGCGCGGAACGCGCTGCTCGAAGCCATCACTACCTCCTGGTCCGGGCGGCCAGTGCCTTCGTCCTACGGGGTGACGAAGGCACCAGCCTGCATTTGCGTGTGCCTACGGTCAGGCCACGTTGGTGGTGCAGGCGCCGCAGGTCTCGCCGCAGCCGTCATCCGTCAGGCTGATCAGGCCAGCGACGTCGCCGACCTCGACCAAGGTGACGTCCAGGTCGAAGCCGTCGGTGGTGGCAGCGTCTGTGACCACGGGGTTCGCGCTCGTGGTGTGCACGATGTTGGGACTCATGCCAACTCTCCTTTTGAGGATGGAAATTACGGGGTGGTGCTTCGGGTAAAGCGCTGGTCTGCGGAGGGCGTGAGGGCGACTACGCGTCTGCCGCTTCCCAGCTACCGGTCGGGGTCATGTCGTCCAGTGAGCGGGGCTCAGCGGCATCCCCCGAGCCGGAAACCTCGTGATCCGGACGGTGAGCGACCCAGTCGCTGCGTGCGCGTTCGAGAGCCGGAGCGACGTCCTTCTCGAAGTAGTCGGCTTGGGAGCGGAGCTTGGCGGCGAGGGTGACGACGTCGGCGGGCGTGAGGTGGTTGATCCAGAGGTCACCGACCACGCGGACGTCGGCGTACGGGGTGCGTTCCCGTATGTCTTCGCTGTGGGGGTAGCAGGTGATGTTGCCGCTGAAGACGGTGTCATCGGCCTCGCCGGCCCGGTTGTCGTCGTCCGCGTGGGCGGGGTTGTGGATGCGTACCGGCTGCCCGTCGAAAGGGCTCCAGTGCGCCACATCGATCAGTTCGGCGGGAAGCCTTGGGGGAGGACATCCGCTTTGCTGGGATCTTCGGCGGCCCAGGAGGGCAGGTAGCCAACGACGGTGATGCCATTCCTGGTGCTGATCGACCAGGTGCTGCCCCGTATGAAGGCTCCGGCCATGGACGGCTGTCGGGTGGGCGACGCGGCGGTGGCGGGTCTTGCGATCGTTGAGACGATGGTCATGGCTTCTGCTCCGTTTCTACGGGCGGCGGTTGGGTGACGGCCCCTTGGCGCTCGTCCCTGGAGAGGGTGATCGAGGCCGCCGTCAGAACGACTCGATTGACGCGGGGTCGAACTGAAAGCTGTGCGCACCTGGATGGTCGGCGAACTCGCAGCAGGGCTCACGTGAATCCGGGTCGATCGACGGGCAGTCCGGGAGCACTTTGAGGGCGATGGGATGAGTGCCCCCCGTCCAGTGGGCCCACAACGCACCGCTGGTTACACCGGGCAGGCTGAGGACGAGCGCGTAGTGATCGTCGGCGCTGTGCTTCTGAAGATGGCACCGTAAGTCCAGCTCAAGATCGGCGTCCTCCGGCATTCGGTGTGGCCCGGCGAGGCGGAGGGCTTGCTGGACGAGGGGCACCGGGAGCCGGGTGGTCTCGCCGCAGATGGGGAAGAGCGTCATGGCGGGTGGGTTTCCTTGCGGGTGCGGGCTGCGGCTGTGCGTCGATACCGAAGCGGGCCGCGATATCAACTGGCACGGGCGCCGGCCGATATCGGTCGGTGGCGAGGACAGGCCAGGCGACTGACGACGGCTCGCGTGGCTCGTCCGGAGCGCAGCGCGAGTCTGCGCCGGGTGAGCGGCTGCTCGGGGATTGCGATCGCGGCCCAGACGCGTTTGCCGCGTTTCGTGGGCTCCGCGCCGCTCGCGGTGGCCAGTTGATTGATCAGCCACATTCCCCGGCTGTCCTCTGCGTCGTCCGCGGCCGAGAGCGTTCGCGGCAAGGCGGAGGAGTCGTCGTGGACCTCGATGAGGATGCGACGGTTGTCAGGGCTGGCCCTTACCTTGACGGCGAATTCCCGTCCCCCACTGTGCTGGAGTGCGTTGGTGACCATCTCGGAGACGACCGTGGCCAGCGCGAGGGTGCTGTCCTCGTCCAGGCGCAGGCCCCACTCGGTGGTCAGCTCTTCGATTCGTCGCCGGGCGGCAGGCACGGACGAGGGATCGCTGACCATGGAGAAGTTGCTGGAGTGGGCGCGCATGACGAGAGACCCTTCGACCGGGGGCAAGCCGTGATGGAGGAGTGGGATCGGTGCGCGAAGGGGAAGACGTAGTAGTCCGATTGCGTACCGTTGCTGTCGTTCGAGCCCTCAGTCAACTGCTGGCTGTGCATGATTGCGGGTGCCGGCGGGGGGTGCGTTTTTCACCGGGGGGCCGCTTTGGGGGGCCAGGATCCGTTGCCGGACTTTGAGACACTGGGGAGGCGGGCATGATGGCACCAGATGGCATCGGCGCCATGCTGCGGACGGCGCGCGAGTCCGCAGGGCGCACCCGCGAGGAACAGGCGCTGGTCCTGCAAGAGGCGCAGGGCGGCCGTTGGTTCGACCGGGAGAACCTCAAACGCTGGGAAACCGAACGTCGTTTACCCGTCCCCGCCTGGCACCCGCTTCTGGCCGAGGCGTACGGCCTGCCGGTGGAGAAGATCGTCAGGGCGGTCGCGGCGAGTAAGCAGTGGCGCAGACTCCAGAATCGCCCGGATAGTGGTGAGGGGGGAGAGGAGGGCACGGAGGTGGACCGACGACAGTTCCTTGGCGCGGCAGCGGCGGCGGCAACGGGAGCGGTGGCTCTGCCCGGCATCGCGGAAGCGCGCCAGGGCATCAACGCGGCGCTGACTGGCTCCGATGCCGGCGACCTCGCCTACCTCGATGGCGCCTTCGAGCGGCACCGCGGCGGCTATCGCGGCCGTCCTCCCACCGTCGTCCTGACGCAGATGCGCGATGACCTCGACCTGCTGCGCGCCGTCCTCAGCCGTCCGCACGCGGCTGCCGCGCGAGCAGACCTTGCCCGAACGGCCGCTGGCATCACCGGGCTTGTGGCGATCATCCAACACGACCGCAGCGACCAGCGTGACTCGCATGGCTGGTTCACCACCGCCGAGCAGGCCGCCCGCGAGTCCGGCGACCGGCAGATGCTCGCCTGGGCGCTGGCCCGTCACGCGATGGTCCCCCTCAACTACGGTGCCCCGAAGGCCGCCGCCGATCTCGCCGGCCGGGCCCGAGTCGAGGCCGGGCCGAACCCGTCCGCCGCTGCGGCCTTGGCGGCGGCCGTCAACGCGCGGGCTCTGGCCGCGATTGGAGACCAGCGGGGAGCGCTTCGCTCCGTCGCCGACGCCCGCCTCATCGCGGAACACCTTGACGGCACCCAGGCCGCCGACACCTGGTTCGGCTACCCGCTCCAGAAGCACCACGTCCACCTCTCCCAGGCGTTCACCCTCCTCGGCCGCACACGTGAGGCTTACGCCGAGCAAGAGGCCGCCCTCGCCCTCACCCGCTCGCCGTCCGTCATGACCCGCGCCCTGCTGGAGATGGACGCCGCGATTTGCCTCCATACCGACGGCGACCCGACCGCGGCCGCCGACAAGGCGGTCGCCATCTGGGAGCGGCTGCCGGAGGCGTACCGGGACGGACTCGTACGGGCTCGGGCGGAGATCTTGCACCAAGTGCTTCCGGGAGCTGCCCACGCCAGGCTCGGCGAGGCGCTCGCGAGCTGACGGCCGGGTGCTCAAGCCTCCCTCACAGATGGGACCGGCTGACGTTCTGGCTGATCGCCTTCCGTGGCAGCCATCGACGGACTACGTCACCGCCGACGCTGGGGCTTCTGCGCCTCGGACGGGGAGACGTGGGCGGGAGGCTCAGGCACTCGTCCCTGTGCGGGCTTGAACGATGACCACGATTGGGAGCGGAGGCGGGCTGCCTCAGCTCGACGGTTGGGGGCGGGGTTGCGGGCCGTGTGTTGGATGCGGGCGATGAGGACGCGGGCGGGTTGGCGGGCGGTGTGGAGTTCGCGTTGTTCGGCGGCTTCTGTGAGGAGGCGGGCTGGTTTGTGGCCGCCCGCTTCTGCGTCGGCGAGGACGGTGGCGAGGGCGGGCCAGTCGGGGTCGGCGAGGATGCGGGTGGCGTGGTCGGGGATGGCGGCGCGTAGGTCGTTGGCGAGGGTGGCGCGGGTGTCGGGGTTGGGCTGGCGCTTTGCGAGGGTGGCGAGTTGGGGTGCGGCTGCCTGGGCGTAGGCGGCTTGCAGGTGCTGGACGCTCTGGTGGGCGGCGGCGGCCTGCTGTGCGTGGCCTCGGGCCGTGTGCCACCGAGATCCGGGTCCGACGACCGGCAGCCCATCAGCCTGGACGGGCGAGGTTCGTGTCCGGCAAAAGCCGGATGAACGCGATGAAAGCCCTGGTCGTCACCGACGCCCGAGGCCGGATCCTCTTCTGCGGCGAGGTGCGGGCCGGGTCGGTTGCCGACATCACCCAGGTCCGGGACGCGGGACTGGTCGACCTCCTGGCCGGCACCATCGACCTGGAGATACTCGCCGACGCGGGCTACCAGGGCCTGGCCGCACAGACCTACGGCCAGGTCGTCACCCCACCGCGAAAACGCCGCGGCAAGCACCTCGAACACCTGCAATGGCTGATGGCCCACCACGAACAGGCCCGCTTCGCCCACTCCTCACGGCGCATCCCCGTCGAGCACGGCATCGCCCACCTCAAGAACTGGAAGGCACTCGCCCGGCACCACGGCCACCATCACCTGCCCGACACCGTCCAAGCCGTCGCCGGCCTCCTTTCCGATCAGCAGACGGCCGACCTGTCCATCAAGGCCACACTTCCCGCACGACGAACAACGTGATCAACGAGGCCAATTGCTGAGCCACCATTCCCCGATCACAACCATGCACGAGCTCGTAACAACGGCTAACACAATGAGGTGGAGCGGTGCTGGTGGCCGAGTCTGGTGTGCAAGTTGGGTGTTGGGCTGGTCGTGGGAGCCTCGCCGTGGATCGTGTCGGATGAGCTGTGGGAGCGGATCGAGCCGCTGTTGCCGAGGAGGGAGCGGCGGTTCCGGTATCCGGGCCGCAAGCTGGTAGCAGACCGTGAGGTGCATTGCGGGATCCTGTTCGTGCTACACACGGCCATCCAGTGGGAGCACCTGCCGTAGGAACTCGGTCTCGGATCAGGGATGACCTGCTTGCTCCGGTTGCGGGACTGGAACGAGGTCGGCGTGTGGCAGCGGCACGAAGTCCTGCTTGCCGAGCTGAACGAGGCCGCCCGGCTGGACTGGTCGAGAGCCGTGGTCGATTCCTCGCACGTCAGGGCGCTAAAAGAGGGCTCCACACGGGCCGCTCGCCGGTCGACCGGGCCGACCGGGCTCGAAACACGACCTGATCACCGACGGCCGCAGCACACCGCTGGCAGTCATCCTCACCGGCGGGAACCGAAACGACGTCACCCAGCTCCTGCCGCTGATCGACGCGATCCCGACCATTCGCGGCCGGCGCGGTCACCCTCGCCGAAGGCCGGACTCGCTCTTTGCGGACCGCGGTTACGACCACGACATCTACCGCGACCAGGGTCCGCGCCCCCCGTATCGTGCCGGCCATCGCCCGCCGCGGCACGCGACACGGCACCGGCCGTGGCATCCACCGCTGGGTCGTCGAGCGCACCTTCGCCTGACTCCACGGCTTCAAGCGACTCCGCATGCGCTGGGAACGCAGAGCCGACATCCACGAAGCCTTCCTCAAACTCGCCTGCTTCCTGATCGCCCTGCGACAGATCAACTCACAGTGTTAGCCGCTGGAAGCACTCTGTCCGGGATGCTGTGCGACACATCAGCGGGCAGCAGCTCGGTCGAGTGGGTTGAAGCCACCTGAGAAAAGCCTCGGGTGGCTTCAGGCTTCGTAGTTTCGTTGAGCTAGCTCCACCGTCCATCCTCCGTCCGGATCGGCCATGGCGTTCTTGCTCGTCAAGATTAGCTACGGGTGCAGGGGCAGACCTACGGTTGGCCTAACCGTGCCCTACGGGGTTCGCCCACGTCACGCCGGGTACTTCAGGATGAAGTCACGGACGCCTTGAATGAGGTGCAGCACATCGCGCTCATCGTAGTCGTCGTAGTCTCCGTGAGCTGCTTTGTTGCGGAGCCCAAACCAGGCCGTCACACTCTTCTGCTGCAAGTCGTTATAGGCGCCAGCCTTTTTGAGGTCGGCGTTCATGACGTCCGCCTTCTTCGGCGATCCCTTCGGCAGGGTGATTTCAACACCATGCCGCGCACACAGGGACCGCACATGCACTTCGAGCGAGGTTCCCACGATGACGGCCGCCGCGTCCTTGTAACCGGACTCGATAAGATACGACGCCATAAGGAGATAGTCGTCATACGTGTCCGCGTGTACCAACTCCACGACGGACCTGACCCAGCCCGCTTTGAGGTCGTCCCGCAGCGCTACGGCGATGCTATAGACGTCTTCGAACTTCATCTCTAAGACTTCGTTCTGCCACTCGTCGAGCCGCGCCACGTAAAGCGTACCAGTGGGGGCGATCCGGTTGATCGCGGCCTCCAGACGGTTGCATGCGATCCGCGCCAAACGGTTTCCCCTCGGGTTATCGTCGCTCCAGTCTTCATCGATCACCTTGTCGGCGATGACGATCAGGTCGTCCAGTTGAAACACCATGCTTTCCAGGTCCTGCATGTCTCCCCGTTCGTGCCCCTCTTGTTTACGCCGGGTACTTGATGATGAACGCCCGCACGCCGTCTACGAATAGTCCGACCTGCTCCTTGTCGTAGTCGGCGTAGTTGCCGTGAGCTGCTTTGTTGCGCAGGTCCAGCCACGCGGTGATCTGCTTTTGCTGCAGCCCGTCGTAGACGCCCGCTTTCTTGAGGTCGGCGTTCATGGTGTCGGCCTTCTTGTGGTTGGCACCGACGACCGTCGCGATGTTGTTCTTCACGCACAATGCGCGCAGGTGGACTTCAAGCGACGTACCCACGATGACCGCCGCAGGGTCCTTGTATGCCTTTGCGAGTAGCGCATCGGCCATTTCCAAGTAGTCGCCGTAGGTGTCGGCATGCACTAGTTCGACTACCGTCTCGGTCCAGCCGGCTTGGAGGTCATCCCGCAAGGTAACGGCGACCTGCTGATTGTGCTCCATACGTGCTTGAGCGCTAAATCCGCTACCCCGCTTGAGCTGTTGTGCGTATACCGACCCTTGCATTGTAAGTCGAGTAACCGCAGCCTCCAAGCGGTTCGCGAGGATCTGAACTCGCGGGATTTTTGGGTCGTCATAACGCACCTTCGTCCCCGTCAGCTTCTCAGCCTCTTTGATCAGCTCATCGAGCTGCTTCACCATGTCGTTGATAGTCAACGTCGTGCCTCCGTAGGTTTATATCTGTTGGACAGGCTACGCCGGGTACCTGAGCATGAACTCTCGGACGCCGCTTGCCAGTGCTCGGACTTCATTGATTTCGTACTTTTTGTAGTTTCCATGTGCGGCCTGGTTCCGGAGATCCATCCAAGCGGTAACTTGCTTCTCTTGCAACGTCGCATAGACGTCAGCCTTCTTGAGTTCGGCGTTCATGGCGGTTGCCTTCTTCGGTGCTCCGTCAGCTACCTCCGTGTCAACGCCATGCTTTACACAAAGTGCACGGATATGAACCTCAAGGGCTGTCCCTGCAATGACGGCAGCCGCATCCTTGTACCCCGACCGAAGCAGTGTTTCCGACATTTCAAGATAGTCGCTGTGTGTCTCGGCATGTACAAGCTCAACCGTAGACGTAAACCATCCGGCGATCATGTCGTCGCGCAAGCCCAATGCAACGGCGCGCGTCTCCGTGAGCTTGTACGGCTGTGGAAGACGGCGAGCAGCCTCCAACTGTTTGATATACGGCGAGCCTGGTAGCGCAATTCGTTCGATCGCAGAATCAAGTCGATTGCAAAGCGCTACGGGGTCAGATTGGTCGCCGCTGGAAAAGGTCCAACCATCGTTCGCAACATAGGTCTGAGATGATCCGATCAAGAAGTGCAGTTGTTCTATCAGCGCTCTAATGTCCGCCAACGCCCTGCCTCCGTCCGTCAGTTGTCAAGAGCTGAACAGGCGAGCCTACAACCACCCTGCGGCCGCAGACAGGTGGTTTCCCCGACCTACGACTCCAGACCCTCCATCTGGGAGCGCCAAGCTTCGGCGACCCGGGTGGCAGCCTCGAGTTGGTGCTTCATGGCGGCGGCCCACACGTCAGTCTCGTGCTCGACCATCCCTTCAAGCAGCGATCGTCGTGGTGGCTCGACCAAGCTGCTTCGCGACCGCTTCGACGTCGTGGAGGACATCTTCGAGGTACTCAATGCTCCGCCCGAGGTACGCCGCCAGCTCCGAGTGCAGGTCCTGTACGCCACGCATCGCTTGAACTCCTCGGTCCACCGAAGCGCGGGCGTCGGTAGAAGCCGCCGGGGCCGGTTGCGGAATTCCAGGGCCGCCGGGCACCGCTCGCTCTGCGGTCGTGCCCGTGCGGAGATAGCCGAGTAATGCGGTCATGACCCTGCGGACCTCGAACGCGTAGTGCACAGGGCGTCAACTGAGACCAGAACTGAGACCACGATGTCGAAGGGCCCCCTCGCGGACGAGGGGGCCCTTCGACATCGTGCCCGGTGAGGCACTGGCGGAGGATACGAGATTCGAACTCGTGAGGGGTTGCCCCCAACACGCTTTCCAAGCGTGCGCCCTAGGCCACTAGGCGAATCCTCCGGGAGGAACAGTACAGGGCGTGGGGGGGTGGTTGCGAACTCGATGGGGGGGTGGGGGATCGGGTAGGGTGGGCGGCAGCCCCTCACGTGGCGCTATCTCGCTGAACTCCCCCAGGGCCGGAAGGCAGCAAGGGTAGGTGGGCTCTGGCGGGTGCGTGGGGGGTCTTTGCGTGGGCCGGCGGGGATGACGGGGCCGGATGTCGGTGGGCCCGGATAACCTCGTAGGCGTGTCCCTTGCTCTGTACCGCCGCTACCGTCCCGAGTCCTTCGCCGAGGTCATCGGACAGGAGCACGTCACTGACCCGTTGCAGCAGGCGCTGCGGAACAACCGGGTCAATCACGCGTATCTGTTCAGCGGGCCGCGAGGCTGCGGGAAGACGACGAGCGCGCGGATCCTGGCGCGGTGCCTGAACTGCGAGCAGGGGCCGACGCCGACGCCGTGCGGGGTGTGCCAGTCGTGCGTGGACCTGGCGCGGGGCGGCGCGGGGTCGATCGACGTGATCGAGATCGACGCGGCGTCGCACGGCGGTGTGGACGACGCCCGTGATCTGCGGGAGAAGGCGTTCTTCAGCCCGGCCAGCAGTCGGTACAAGATCTACATCATCGACGAGGCCCACATGGTCAGCCCGCAGGGCTTCAACGCCCTGCTGAAGGTGGTCGAGGAGCCCCCGGAGCACCTGAAGTTCATCTTCGCGACCACCGAGCCGGAGAAGGTCATCGGCACGATCCGGTCGCGTACGCACCACTATCCGTTCCGGCTGGTGCCGCCCGGCACGTTGCGCGACTACCTGGCGCAGGTGTGCGAGCGCGAGGCCATCGCCGTGGAGGACGGGGTGTATCCGCTGGTCGTACGGGCCGGGGCCGGGTCGGTACGTGACTCGATGTCGGTCATGGACCAGTTGCTGGCGGGCGCGGCGGCCGACGGCGTGACGTACGCCATGGCGACCGCGCTGCTCGGCTACACGGACGCCGCGCTGCTCGACGAGGTGGTGGACGGGATCGCGGCGGGGGACGGGGCGGCGGTCTTCGAGATCGTCGACCGGGTGATCGAGGGCGGGCACGACCCGCGCCGTTTCGTCGCCGACCTGCTGGAACGGCTACGGGACCTGGTGATCATCGCGGCCGTCCCGGACGCCGTGGACAAGGGCCTCATCGACGCGCCGCGCGACGTGGTGGAGCGGATGCAGGCGCAAGCCTCCGTGCTGGGCGCCGCAGAGCTGAGCCGCGCCGCCGACCTGGTCAATACGGGGTTGACGGAGATGCGCGGCGCCACCTCGCCCCGCCTCCAACTGGAGCTGATCTGCGCCCGCGTGCTGCTGCCCGCCGCCTACGAGGACGAGCGCTCGTTGCAGGCCCGCCTGGAACGGCTGGAGCGCGGCGTCGCCGCCGGGGTCTCCGCCGGATTCGCCCAGGGCGGCGGCCCGTCCAGCGGCACGGGTACGGGTACGGGTACGGGTCCGGGTACGGGTACGGGTACGGGCACGGGCGCGCCGCAGGCCGTCGGACCCGCCGCCGCCAGAGCCGCACTCGGCGGCGGCCGTACCTCGGGCGAGAACGGTACGGCGTACGCCCCCGCCCAGGCACCGCCCTCGCACCAGGTCCAACCGCAGGCCCAGCCCCCGGCCCCCGCCGTACCCGCGTACGTACCCTCCGAGGCACCCGCCGCCGAGGCCGCCGCGCCCGCCGCACCGCCCGTGCCGCCGCCCCCCGCCCAGACACCCCCGGCCCAGGTGCCGCCCGCCCAGGCACCCCCCGCCCAGCGCCCCGGTGCCTGGCCGTCCGCCGCCTCGCCCGGCCAGCCGCAGAACCGGACCCCGGCGCAGCCCCCGGCTCAGGCGCCCCCGCCCGCCGCGCCGCAGACCCCACCGGCCCAGGCCCAGACCCAGGCCCCCGCCCCGACCGCCTCGCTCGGCGACCCCAGCCGGGTGCGCCAGATGTGGCCGGACATCCTGGAGGCGGTCAAGAACCGCCGCCGCCTGACCTGGATGCTGCTGTTCAACAACGCCCAGGTGGCGGGTTTCGACGGGGAGACCCTCCAGGTCGGCTTCGACAACCCCGGCGCCCGCAACAGCTTCGCGAACAGCGGCAGCGAGGACGTACTCAAGGCCGCCATCAGCGACGCGCTCGGCGTGCAGTGGAAGATCGAGGCCATCGTGGCCCCGAACGGGGGCGGCGGCGCCGGGAGAGCGGGCGGGCAGGGCGGAGGCGGCGGTTACGGAGGCGGCGGTGGCGCCCCCCGCCCCTCGAGCCCGCCGCAGCCGTCGGCCGGTCGCCAGGGGCAGGACCGGCCCCAGGGCGCCCCGAGACCGGACTTCCAGGCCGGACCCCCCTCGTCCCAGGGCCAGGGACAGGGATACGGGCACGACCAGGGGCCGGGCCAAGGTCAGTACCAGTCCCACTCCTCGTCCCAGGCGCCGTCCGCGTCCTACCAGTCCGGGCCGCCCCCCATGGACGACATGCCGCCTCCGCTGGAGGACGACGTCCCCGAGGACGACGACCCGGATCTCGTCGACTCCGCGCTCAGCGGCCACGACCTCTTCGTGCGGGAGCTGGGGGCCACGGTCATAGAGGAGATCGCGCACGACTGAGGGCGCGGCGCCCTCAGCGCGGCGCACAGGGCACGGCGCGGGGCCCGACCTCGTCCGCGGCCCAGGACTCGGCCCACGACCCGACCCGTCCCCGGCCGAGTTCACCACCGGATTCGGGCACCCCACCGCTGGTGGACGCGTTGTACTCCCGTCGGGTGGTCTCCGCCCGGTTCCGATCCTCCGTACGGCGTAGGGCGCTGGGCCGTACGAACACGTAGGCTCGCCCTGTCACGAAAAAGGTGGCACCGCACCGCAGACGCCAGTCAGGAGTGAAACCGTGATTCCCGGTGGTCAGCCGAACATGCAGGCGCTGCTCCAGCAGGCCCAGAAGATGCAGCAGGACCTCGCCACGGCCCAGCAGGAGCTGGCCGAGACCGAGGTCGAGGGCACCGCGGGCGGCGGCCTGGTCACCGCGAAGGTGACCGGCGCCGGTGAGCTGCGCGGCCTGGTCATCGACCCCAAGGCGGTCGACCCCGACGACACCGAGACGCTCGCCGATCTGGTGGTCGCCGCAGTGCACAACGCGAACGAGGCGGCGCAGGCGATCCAGCAGGCCAAGCTCGGCCCGCTCGCCCAGGGGCTGGGCGGCATGCCCGGCCTCCCGTTCTGACCCCTCCGGAAACCCCACCGGAGAACCGCGGAAACCGTGAGGAAGGCTCGTCGGCGTGTACGAAGGCGTGGTCCAGGACCTGATCGACGAACTGGGCAGGCTGCCCGGCGTGGGTCCCAAGAGCGCCCAGCGGATCGCCTTCCACATCCTTCAGGCCGATCCGGCGGACGTACGGCGCCTCGCGCACGTGCTGTCCGAGGTGAAGGCGAAGGTGCGGTTCTGCGGGGTGTGCGGCAATGTCGCGCAGGACGAGCAGTGCCGGGTCTGCCGTGACCCGCGCCGCGACCCCTCGGTGATCTGTGTGGTCGAGGAGCCGAAGGACGTGGTGGCGGTCGAGCGGACCCGCGAGTTCCGCGGGAAGTACCACGTGCTCGGCGGCGCGATCAGCCCGATCGAGGGCGTCGGCCCCGACGACCTGCGGATAAGGGAGCTGCTGAGCCGTCTCGCGGACGGCACCGTCACCGAGCTGATCCTCGCGACGGACCCGAATCTGGAGGGCGAGGCGACAGCGACGTACCTGGCCCGGATGGTGAAGCCCATGGGACTGCGGGTCACGCGACTGGCCAGCGGCCTCCCCGTGGGCGGTGACTTGGAGTACGCGGACGAGGTCACGCTGGGGCGGGCCTTCGAAGGGAGGCGGTTGCTGGATGTCTGAGACCGTGACGAAGAAGCAGGACCAGGACCAGGGCCAGAAGCAGGCTCAGGCGCAGGGCCAGAGGCAGGACCGGAAGCAGAAGCAGGACCAGATGCGGGGTCGGGCACAGGACGTGGCGGGCACGGAGCAGGAACCGGACGAGTTCGCCGTACAGATCGCGGACCAGATCGAGAGCTTCATCCTCTCGGTCCGCGAGGTCGCCAAGGGCGACGATCCGGACAGCGCGGTCCCGTACCTGCTGCTGGAGGTCTCGCAGCTCCTGCTGGCCGGCGGCCGGCTCGGCGCGCACGAGGACATCGTCCCGGACGAGCGGTACGAGCCGGACGTCGGTCCCGAGCCGGACGAGGACGACCTGCGGCAGCGGCTCGCGGCACTCCTCGAACCGATCGACGTCTACTCCGAGGTCTTCGACCCGTACGTGCCGCGGTCGACGCCGGTGGCCTGCCGTATCTCCGACGACATGGCCGATGTCGTGGCCGATCTCACACACGGCCTCGCGCACTTCAGGGCCGGGAGGATCTCCGAGGCGCTGTGGTGGTGGCAGTTCTCGTACCTGTCCAACTGGGGCTCCACGGCCAGTGCCAGCCTGCGCGCGCTCCAGTCGCTCGTGGCCCACGTACGGCTGGACAGCCCGCTGGACGAGCTGGACGGCCTGGACACCGGCGGCGACGGGGACGACGAGGAGGAGCTGGCCGAGGAGGCGGGCAAGGTCATGGAGGCCGAGCTGGGGACGCTGGGGCTGCGCCCGGCGACGTAGGACGCCCCCGCGCCTCCGGCCGTAAAACTTGCGGCTGATCACGCCTCGGGCGACGTATCTCACCATGCGATACGTGCGGGGCGGATCGTGCCTGCTCGTTAAACTGGGCCGACCGCAACAACCCCTGGAAATCCCCCGGCACCCCCTGGGAATCCCTGAGCGAGGAGCGCACGTGGGCCTTGTCGTGCAGAAGTACGGCGGCTCCTCCGTCGCCGATGCCGAAGGCATCAAGCGCGTCGCCCGACGGATCGTCGACACCAAGAAGGCGGGCCACCAAGTGGTCGTCGTGGTGTCCGCGATGGGCGACACGACGGACGAGCTGATCGATCTCGCGGAGCAGGTGTCACCGATTCCCGCGGGGCGCGAGTTCGACATGCTGCTGACCGCCGGTGAGCGCATCTCGATGGCGCTGCTGGCGATGGCGATCAAGAACCTCGGGCACGAGGCGCAGTCGTTCACCGGCAGCCAGGCCGGGGTGATCACCGACTCGGTGCACAACAAGGCGCGGATCATCGACGTCACGCCCGGCCGTATCCGTACGGCGCTTGACGAGGGCAACATCGCGATCGTCGCCGGATTCCAGGGCGTCTCGCAGGACAAGAAGGACATCACCACGCTCGGGCGCGGCGGCTCCGACACCACCGCGGTGGCGCTGGCGGCGGCGCTGGACGCCGAGGTGTGCGAGATCTACACGGACGTCGACGGCGTCTTCACGGCCGACCCGCGGGTGGTCAAGAAGGCCCGCAAGATGGACTGGATCGCCTTCGAGGACATGCTGGAGCTGGCCAGTTCCGGCTCCAAGGTGCTGCTGCACCGGTGTGTGGAGTACGCGCGCCGCTACAACATCCCGATCCACGTACGGTCGTCGTTCTCCGGGCTGCCCGGCACCTGGGTGAGCAGCGAACGGCCCGCGAACCTTCCGCGACCGCAGCAAGCGCGTGCCGCGTACGAGTCAGCACAGGGAGACAGTCCGATGGAGCAGGCGATCATCTCCGGCGTCTCGCACGACACGTCCGAGGCCAAGATCACGGTGGTCGGCGTGCCGGACAAGCCGGGCGAGGCGGCGACGATCTTCCGGGCCATCGCGGACGCCGAGATCAACATCGACATGATCGTCCAGAACGTGTCGGCCGCGGCCACCGCGCTCACCGACATCTCCTTCACGCTCCCCAAGGCCGAGGGCCAGAAGGCGATGGCGGCGCTGACCAAGGCGCAGACGGTCATCGCCTTCGACTCGCTGCGCTACGACGACCAGATCGGCAAGATCTCGCTGGTCGGCGCGGGCATGAAGACCAACCCCGGTGTCACGGCGACCTTCTTCGAGGCGCTGTCCAACGCGGGCGTCAACATCGAGCTGATCTCGACATCCGAGATCCGTATCTCGGTGGTGACCCGGGTCGACGACGTGAAGCCCGCCGTGCAGGCCGTGCACTCGGCGTTCGGCCTGGACAGCGACAGCGACGAAGCGGTCGTCTACGGAGGGACCGGGCGATGAGCGCCGCGCCGCGACCGTCGCTCGCCGTGGTGGGGGCGACGGGAGCGGTCGGCACGGTGGTGCGCGAACTCCTCAGCACGCGCCAGGACGTGTGGGGGGAGATCCGGCTGGTCGCGTCCGCGCGCTCGGCCGGGCGGCTGCTGCCGGTGCGCGGTACCGAGGCGGAGGTCGTCGCGCTCGACGAGGCGGCCTTCGACGGGATCGACGTCGCGCTCTTCGACGTGCCCGACGAGGTGGCCGCGCGGTGGGCGCCGATCGCGGCGGCCAAGGGCGTGGTCGTGGTGGACAATTCGGGCGCCTTCCGGATGGACGACGAGGTGCCGCTGGTGGTGCCCGAGGTCAACGCGCACGCGGTACGGATGCGCCCGCGCGGCATCGTCGCCAATCCCAACTGCACGACGCTGTCGATGATCGTGGCGGTCGGGGCGCTGCACGCCGAATTCGGGCTGACCGAGCTGATCGTCTCGTCGTACCAGGCGGCCTCGGGCGCCGGGCAGGCCGGGATCGCGGCGCTGCGCGACCAGATGACGAAGGTCGCGGGGACGGACGCGGGCACGCAGGCGGGCGATCTGCGCCGCACGGTGGGCGACTTCGGGCCGTTCGCGGCGCCGCTGGCGCTCAATGTGGTGCCGTGGGCGGGCTCGCTCGCGGGCGACGACGGCTGGTCGTCGGAGGAGATGAAGGTACGCAACGAGTCGCGCAAGATCCTCGGGCTGCCCCGTCTGCGGGCCACGGCGACCTGCGTACGGGTGCCGGTGATCACGACCCACTCGCTGTCGGTGCACGCGCGGTTCGAGAACGAGGTGACGGTCGCGCGGGCGCACGAGATCCTGCGGAACGCGCCGGGTGTCGTGGTCTCCGACGACCCGGGGCAGGGTGAGTTCCCGACGCCCGCGGACGCGGTCGGCACCGATCCCACGTGGGTGGGGCGCGTACGGCGCTCGCTCGACGACCCGTGCGCCCTCGAACTGTTCGTCTGCGGCGACAATCTGCGCAAGGGCGCGGCGCTGAACGCCGTCCAGATCGCCGAGGTGGTGGCGGCGGACATCGCCGTCTGAGGCCGCTCGGGCGCGTCCTCGGCAATGTGCCCGGGGACGAAGTTGCTGGTCTGGACCACTTGAACTCACGTACCCGAACGTTGGAGACTTTGCATTCCCCCGCGGGAACCGACTCGCTCGGGGGAGCGTCTTTGTGTCAGCGCACTGCCCTATGGTCTGGTCCCTAAGGTGCTGCACACCGAGCGTGGTCCGGGGGGAAGCGTCGGTGCAAACAGGGCGTTGAGGAAGAGCTGGTACGCATGGGGATATTTGACGCTCCGTCGAGCGGCGTGTCTTGCGCGTACAACCCTGAGGGGGGGATGCGTGTCCAACAGTCGTGGCGGAGGCACTGGGTATCGAGACGGCATTCGGACGGCACGGGACGATCACGCCGCCCCGGCTGCCGCGTCCACGCACGTCGGCGTCCGGTGCGCTCTCCGGTGGCATCCCGGTGATCGCGCCCTGGCCGGTCGTGCGGGTCACGGCCGCGGAAGGCGAGGACTCTGACTCGGCGATGGCAGTAGGCACCACGGTCGACCACCTCACCGAGACCTACCGCGCGCACTACCGTTCACTGCTCGGCCTCGCCGCGCTGCTGCTGGACGACACGGCCTCCTGCGAGGACGTGGTCCAGGAGGCGTTCATCCGGGTGCACTCCGCCCGCAGCCGGGTCCGCGAGCCGGAGAAGACCCTGGCCTATCTGCGCCAGACGGTCGTCAACCTCTCCCGCTCCGCCCTGCGCCGCCGCATCCTGGGCCTGAAGCTGCTCTCCAAGCCGATGCCCGACATGGCGAGCGCGGAGGAGGGCGCGTACGAGATCCTGGAGCGCGACCAGCTCAAGGCCGCGATGCGTACGCTTCAGCGCAGGCAGCGCGAGGTGCTGGTGCTGCGATACTTCGCCGACATGACCGAGGCGCAGGTCGCCGAGACCCTGGGTATCTCCCTGGGCTCGGTGAAGGCGTACGGTTCGCGAGGCATCGCGGCGCTGCGCGTCGCGATGGAGGCGACGGCATGACCACCCCCGACGACGCGCACGGTATGGAAGACCAGAACAAGAACCAGGATCAGGACCAGGGCAAGGGCGCGGACCACGGCGAGGGCCGGGGCCGCGACCTGGGCTTCGGCTCCCCCGACGCCGCTGACGCCTCGGGCTCGGACGGCGCTTCCGCCTCGGGCTCCGGCGCCGACCGCACTTCCGCCTCGGGCTCCGACAGTGCATCCGGCTACGGCTCCGGTGCCGACGGCCTCTTCGGCCTCGACGGCGGCTTCGACTTCGCCAGTCTCGAACTCGACCTCGACAGTGCCGACGGCGTCGAGCACACCCCGGAGGAGGCGGCGCTGCGGGCGCTGCTGCACAACGCCGTCCAGGGCATAGAGGCGTCCCCCGAGGCGCTCGACCACCTGCGGCGCGCGGTCCCGGCCCGCAGGCAGCACCGTCGGCAGGCGCTGGCCGGTGCCGCCGCGGCCGTGGTCCTGGCCGGCATGGCGGTGCCCGCGCTGATCCACGCCGCCGACACCTCCAGCAGCACCAACGCCCTCCCGGCGAACGTCTCCAGCACCCACGCCTCCGCCCCCGGCCAGGACGGCCACACCAACTACTGGGCGGGCGGCCCCTCCTCGGGCCAGGCGGCCACCGGCACCGGCGGCGCGGGCACCTCGACGAAGAGCCCCACCGACGATCCGCCGCCCGCGACCACCACCCCCTCGGACTCGGCGGCGGTCTCCGCGCCCGACTGCTCCAGCGTCCAGCTCGGCCAGGGCACCAGCTCCGCCGACTCCCCGGACTCCTCCGGCCGCGTCTACGGCTGGTTCCGCGTCGCCAACGTCTCCGGCGTCCCCTGTACGGTCCCCGGCAGCGGGCAGGTGCAGGTCCTCGCCGAGGGCTCGGCCGACCCCTCCCGTATCCAGGTCGTCGGCCACACCCCGGGTGACCCGGCGAGCAGGCTGCCTTCCGGCGTCGACGGACCCGTGGTGCTCGCACCGGGCGACACCTACGAGGTGCAGTTCGCGTGGATCCCCGCGGGCAACGGCACCGGCGGTTGCCCCACGACGCCCACCACGCCGCCGACCACCCCGACACCCACGCCGACGTCGAGCGACCCCGCGAGCACCGGCGGCCCCACCGGCTCCGACCCGGGCACCGGCACGGGCAGTGGCAGCGGCAGCAACGGCGCCTCCACCCAGCTGGGCAGCGGTGACCCGCCGACCAGCCCGCCCCCCGGCAGCGTCGCCCTCAACCACACCCCGGCCGCGGGCGCCCCCGTCGTCGACGGCCCCGTCATCCAGAACGCCTGCGCGGGCACCCTCTACACGACGGCCGCGCTCCCCGGCACCACCAGCGGCAACACCACCCCCGGTACGGGGACGAGCGGCGGCACCGGAACCGACTCGGGAGCGACCGGCTCCGGCTCGTAGGGCCTCCGGGCACTGCGGGTACTTCGGCGACTTCGGGGAACTCTCCCCGGACCCCCTCCCCGCACCTCGCGGGACCAGGACCGGCGCTCCTGGTCACCGGGGGCCGAGCCCTGCGCCTGGCCGCGCGCCCGGCGTCGGCTCCGGGCCGGTGCGGGTCCCCGGTTGCGGGGCCGCGAACGGCCCCCCGTACCGTTGTGGTGTGTACCGGTTCCTGCTCACCCCGCGCTGGCTGGCGGTCAGCGTGCTGTCACTGCTCGCCGTGCCGTTCTGCGTCTTCATGGGCAGTTGGCAGTTGAGCCGGTTCGAGCTGCGGGTCGACTCCCACAAGAGCGCCGAGCACGCCCAGGGCAAGGCCGTCGCCGAGGCGGCGGTGCCGTTGGCGACACTGCTGCCGCAGCCGCGCACCCAGGTGCCCGACGGCGCCTCAGGGCGCTCGGTGAGCGCGACCGGCCGCTATGACTCCTCCCATCAGCTCCTGGTCCCCGGCCGCACCCTCGACGGCCACGACGGCTACTACGTACTGACCCCCCTGCGGGTCGGCGCGGACGGCGCCGCCCTGCCCGTCGTCCGCGGCTGGCTGCCGGGCGACGCCTCCGCCGCCGCGCGTACCGGTGCCGTACCGGCCGCGCCGACCGGCGAGGTCACCGTGACCGGTGCCCTCCAGTACCCGGAGAGCACCGGCACCGACGGCGTGCAGTCCAACGGCGCGCTGCCCTCCGGACAGCTCGGCATGATCAGCGCCGCCTCGCTGGTCAATGTGCTGCCCTACCCCGTCTACAGCGGCTGGATCACCGCGAGCGACCCCGCCGCGCCGCTGAAGGCGGTGCCCCCGGCGGCGGCCCCCAACAGCGGCCTGGACATCAAGGCGTTCCAGAACCTCGGCTACACCGGTGAGTGGTTCGTCTTCGCCGGCTTCGTCGTCTTCATGTGGTTCCGACTGGCCCGCCGCGAGGCCGAGACACGCGCCGACGCCGCGCTGGGTCTTGTCCCCGACGACGGTGACGACGAGCCGGGGTCCGGGCCGAAGGCGGAATCAGAGCCGGACGCCTCCGGCGCGGACCGGGCGGACGCTGTGGTCACCGCGTCTGCGTCCGCCGACGCCTAGGGCCGGACGCCTCCGGCGCGGACCGGCCGGACGCTGTGGTCACCGCGTCTGCGTCCGCCGACGCCTAGGGCCGGACGCTTCCGGCGCGGGCCGGGCGGACGCTGTGGTCACCGCGTCTGCGTCCGCCGACGCCCAGGGCCGGACGCCGAGGCGCACCCTGGCCGCACGTCCAGCCGCATGTCCAGCCGTGCGCTGGCCCGGCTGACTGTCCGGACGCCTTTCGTCCGCCGAGGCGCACGTCCAGCTGTCCGGCCGTACGCGCATCCGCCCGCCCGGCCGCTTGGCCGGAGGCCCGGGGCTGGCCCTGGGGTCGGATCCGGGCCGGTCCAACCCCGGGGCCACCGCCCTGCCGCCTACCCGCCCGCGTGTTTCAGCGCGAAGGCCAGTTCCAGACGGACCTGCTTGATCCGCTCCTCCACGACCAGCGAACCGTGCCCCGCGTCGTACCGGTACACCTCGTGCGGCTTGTCCAGCTCCCGCAGCCGCTCGACATAGTTGTCGATCTGGCGTATCGGGCAGCGCGGGTCGTTCATGCCCGCGCTGATGTAGACGGGGGCGGCGACCCGCTCGACGTAGGTGAGCGGGGAGGACGCCTCGAAGCGGTCGGGGACCTCCTCGGGGGAGCCGCCGAAGAAGGTGCGGTCCAGTGACTTGAGGGCCTCCATCTCGTCGGCGTAGGCGGCCACGTAGTCGGCGACCGGGACCGCCGCTATGCCCACCGTCCACGCCTCCGGCTGGGTGCCGAGGCCCAGCAGGGTCAGATAGCCGCCCCAGGAGCCGCCGGACAGGACCAGCCGCCGCGGGTCGGCGAGGCCCGAGGTCACGGCCCACTCGCGGACCGCCGCGATGTCCTCCAGCTCGATCAGGCCGACGCGGTGCTTGAGCGCGTCCGTCCACTCCCGGCCGTAGCCGGTCGAACCGCGGTAATTGACCCGGACCACCGCGAAGCCGTGGTCGACCCAGGCCGCGGGACCCGCCGCGAAGGAGTCCGAGTCGTGCCAGGTGGGACCGCCGTGGATCTCGAACACGGTCGGGAACGGCCCCTCGCCGACCGGCTTCTGGACCAGCGCGTGGATCCGGCCGCCGGGACCCTCCACCCACGCGTCCTCCACCGGCACCGACTCCGGCGCCCGCAGCCCCGGCGCCTCCAGCACGACGGCGCCGGTCGTGGACCGCACCGCGGGCGGGCGCTGCGCCGACGACCACAGGTACTCCACCGTCCCGTCGGGCCGGGCGGTGGCGCCGCTGACCGAACCCGGCGGGGTGTCGAGCCGCGCCAGGGTGCCGGCCGCCAGGTCGTACCGGAACATCTCGCCGCGCGCCTGGTAGTCGTGGACGACCAGCAGCGCCGAGCCGTCCGGATACCACTCGGCGTGCACGTCACCGGGCAGGTCTATGGCCAGCCGCGTCTCCACGCCGGTCGCGGTGTCCCAGATCATCGGCAGCCAGCGGCCGGACCGCTGGTGTCCGACCAGGAGGCGGGTGTCGCCGACGACGGGGGCGAATCCCAGGCAGTCCAGGCCCAGCTCGGCCCGGCCGCCGTCGGTGTCGTCCAGCTCCGCGACCGTCGAGCCGTCCGCGACCGACAGCACCCGCAGCGCGCTGTGCATCGCGTCGCCGTGCTCGGTGTGCTCGATCACGACCAGCGTGCCGTCCTCCGAGAGGTCGCCGACGCTCGCCGACTCCGCGTGCCGGTAGACCTCGACCGGCTCGCTGTCCGGCCGCACCACGTACACCGACGTGCCCTCGTCGTCGGTGGACCGTCCGACCACGGCCAGGCCGCCGGGGCCCAGCGCGAGACCGGCCGGGTAGGACGCCTCCAGACCGGGCGCCGCTGGTACGTCCTCACCGCCCGCGAAGGGCTGCCGCATCCATATCCCGAACTCGTCCCCGTCCGTGTCCGAGAACCACCACACCCACGCGCCGTCCCGGCTCAGCGTGCCGTCCGTCGTCCCGTTCGGCCGGTCGGTGACCTGCCGTCGCCCGCCCGTCGTCCGGTCCCAGGCGTACAGCTCGTACGTCCCCGTCACGTTCGACACGAACAGGCTGCGGTCCGGGGCGTCCTCGGCCCACTCGGGCAGCCCGACCCGCGGCGCCCGAAAGCGCTTCTCCCACTCCGGCATGGACCCCGCCGGGGATCCGGTGATCTCGTTCATGCCCCCATGATGCTCCGCCCCGACCACATTCGGGCACCCACTCTTCACAGCCTGTGGATAACTCCGTGCCCCGGCCGCCGCGGATCATCGCCCCGCCGCTACGACGCGCCGCCCGCAGGGGCCGTGCCCGCCGTGCCGCGTACGACCACGACAGGGCACGAGGCGTGCACGGTGACCGTGTGGCTGACCGAGCCGAGGAGGGTGGATCGGAAGGTGCCGTGGCCGCGCACGCCCACCACGATCAGGTCGGCGCCCTCACCGCTGTCGAGGATGGCCTGGGCCGGGTTGCCGAGCACGGTACGGCGGGTGACGGCCGCGGCCTGTTCGGGCATGAGGGCCGCCTCGACGGCCCGCGCCAGGATCTGGTCCGCGTTGGCCTCCAGATCGACGTCGTCGGGCAGCCCCGGCAGCCCGGCCCAGCCGTACGCCGACGGCATCTCCCACGCGATGACCGCTTCCAGCGCGGCGCCGGTCAGGGCCGCCTGCCGCGCGGCCCAGCGCAGCGCCTTGAGCGACGGTTCCGAGCCGTCGACCCCGACGACGATCCTGCCTGCGGCCGTGCCCGTACCGGAGCCGATACCGGAGCCCTCGCCGGAGCCCGTGCCCGTGCCCGTACCCGCGCCCGCTGCCGTGCCCGTCTCCGTGTTCCGCGCCGCCTCGCCCATGGCCGTCTCCCTCGCCTCGCTTGCCCGTCCGACCCGGAAACGGCCGGCCCACACGCCAAGCGTGCGTGACAAGCGGTGCGTGGCGGGGCATTTCGGGCGGTCGCCGGTCCGCGTCGGATACGCGTCCGGCTTCCGGGCCGGGGCGGCGCGCGCGGCTCCGAGCCGTCGTGGAAGCGGAGGCGCGGGGCCTTCGCGCCTCCGCTGGATACGGAGTTGGCGCCCGCGCGGCTCACCGCTGCGGCCGTGGGAAACGGCTACTGGCGGAGGTAGCGGTCGCGCACCAGGGTGAACCGCATGGCCCACTCGGTCAGTTCGGCCAGGCTGCGGCTGGACACGCGGCCGGTGCGGATGGTGCCGTTCGTCAGGACGACGGCCATCCGGAAGACGGATTCGTGGTCCTCCACGACGCACTCGGCGAAACGGATCATCGGCCAGGGGAGGTCGACGGTCTGGCCGTTCTCGCCGAGGGAGATGCCGTAATCGTCCGCAAGTAGTGCGTTCTTCCGGTCCATCGCCAGGAATTCGGGGACGTCGTCCTCCGGCGACCAGGCCGGGACGCCCGGGACCGGGGCGGGCGAATGCGCCGGGTAGGCCGTGGCCAGCGAGGTCGACGGCGGGGTCGACGGCGGGATCGACGGACCGGGGACGCCGGGCGCGTACGAGGGAGGCGGCGGAACGGCCCCTGAGGCGTACGGGTTGGCGGCGGCCGGAGGAGGCGGGGGTACGGGAGTCCGCGGGTCCGAGGTACGGGGGGCCGCGTCCCCGGTGCGGTGCGGGGCGTCGCCCGTACCCGCCTCGGCCGTACCCGAATCGCCGAACCAGTCGAGGAGTTGGTCCGTGCTCGGGCGGTGGGACGGCTCCTTCGTGAGGCAGGCCGCGACCATCGGGCGGATCGCCTCCGGGACGGCGGAGACGTCGGCCTCGTGGTGCACGGAGCGGTACATCAGGGCGACCGGCGTGCCGCCGCCGAAGGCGCTGCCGCCCGCGGCGGCCACCAGGACCGCGCCGAGCGCGAAGATGTCGGCGGCGCCGTCCACGTCACGGCCCTCGGCCTGCTCGGGGGCGAGGAAGCCGGGGGTGCCGAAGGAGGTGCCCGTGGTGGTGATCCGGGTGTTCTCGACGGCGCGTGAGATGCCGAAGTCCAGTACGCGCGGGCCGTCTTCGGCCATGATGATGTTGCCTGGTTTGAGATCGCGATGCACCAGACCGCAGCGGTGGATCGCCTCCAGCGCCTCGGCGAGCGCGGCGCCCAGCGCCTTGAGCTGTTCCTCGCCCATCGGGCCCCGCGCGGCGAGCAGTTGGCCGAGCGTCGGACCTTGCACGTACGCCGTCGCCAGCCACGGGGCCTCCGCGTCCGGGTCCGCATCCACCACCGGCGCCGTATGGAAACCGCCCACCATGCGCGCCGCGGCGACCTCGGCGCGGAAGCGCTCCCTGAAGGACGGGTCCGCGGCCAGTTCCGGCCGCGCCACCTTTACCGCCACGTGGCGGCCTCCCCGCGAACGGGCCAGGTACACCAGGCCCATTCCGCCTTCGCCGAGCTTGCGAACGACGACGTAGCTTCCGATGCGGGTCGCTTTCGCGTCGGCGCCTGTCGCTGTGCCGTTGGAGCCGTTCGAGGCGCTCGCGCCGTTCGTATCGCTCGTGCCGCTCGTGTCGTTCGGGCCGTGCACGCCCAGCCGCCTCCTCGCGTCCCCCGTCTGGCCAGGCGCCCAGTATGACGGCCCCTCTGCGGAGTGCGGTCCCTCATTTCGCGCGGGTGCGGGCCCCGCCCTACGACAGCAGGGAGCGGATTGCGGCGCGGTCGACGGTGGTGAGGGCGCGGACGAGGGGCGGGGTGAGGAAGACGAGGAGGAGGCCGAGGAGGGAGGCGCCGGCGATCTGGAGGGGGGAGGAGAGGTAGTAGGCGTGGTGGACGCCGCCGGAGGTGTACTCGAAGAGGCGGTAGCCGGGCCAGTCGACGTAACGGGGGAAGACCCACGCGTAGGCGGGGTAGAGGGCGACGGTCCAGCCGGTGACGAGGAAGGTCAGGGTGAGGACGAAACTCGCGACGCGCCAGGGGAACATGAGGACCTGGAAGAGGAGGGCCTTCCAGGCCGAGGCGTCGCGGAGCCTGGCGGTCATGGCGGCCCAGCGGCCGGGGGTACGGGGCGCGGGTACGGGGGCGGGCTCGCCGACGCGGAGGGAGAGCAGGCTCCCGGCGCGGGCGCGTTCGGCGCCGCCGAGCGCGCGGGCCCCGGTCAGCATCGCGGCCAGGACGGGCACCCCGATCGCGGTGAGGACGAGGCTGGTGCCGACGGCGAACATCGTGACGGCGAAGACGAATCCGGCGATGGCGATCGGCAGCGACGTGAGCGTGTAACCGACCTCGCGGAAGGTGACGGCGGAGAAGGGCGCGCGCCAGAAGCCGGGCGGGACGCGGCCGGGTCCTGGACCCTTCGCGGGCGAACCGTACGCGGGATGCCCGGCGTCCGGAGCCGACAGCAGGCCGGGCCGGGCCTGCGACGCGGCGGCGGGAGGAGAGGAGTGCGGCTGCGCGGTGGACGCCTGAGTGGCGGCGGCCTGAGTGGCGGATGTCTGCGCGGCGGACGCCTGAGCGGCGGCGCTCTGAGTGGCGTGGGGGAATGTGCTGGCGGTCATCGCTGGCCTCGAATCATCGCGGTGGGGACCGTTCCGTCCTGATACCTAGACGATCCCGCTCGGCACCCCTCTCGCGGCATCCGGCAGCCCGGCCGGTCGGGGGTGGGGCCAGCCCCACCCCCTGCCATTCTTGAACGGTGCGCGAAACAGGAGACGTCCCGCCCGAATCCGGCCCATCCGGCCTGTCAGACCCCGCCGGCCTGTCAGACCCCGCGGCCCCCGCCGCCCCCGTCGTCATGAGCGGTACGCCCGGCTCCTTCGCCAGGAGCGTGCTGGCCGACCGCCACCCGGCGTTGATCAGGCAGGTCGCGGACGCCTTCCCGTACCCGCCCGAGCAGCGCCGCGCACTCGACGCGCTCGCGGAGGAGACGGCCGCGCCCGCCTCGGCCGACGCGACCTCGGGCCCGCCGATCGGCCCGCTGTCGACCCACACCGGCACCGACACCCACACCGGCACCCACACCGGCACCGACACCCGCACCCGCGCCGACGACGTCCGACGGTGGGCCGGATGGGGCGCGGAGGCGTACGTCGGCCGTGCGTCGTGGTACGAGGTGCCCTTCCTGTGGGCCGAGAGCTACTTCTACCGCAGGCTGCTCGACGCGGTCGGCTACTTCGGGCCGGGGCCGTGGCAGGGCGTCGACCCCTTCGGGCCGTTCAAGCGGGCCGAGTTGACCGGGCCCGAGGTCGCCGACGAACTGGCCGCCCTCGACGCGCTCGACGACCTCGCCCCCGACGACCGGGACCGCGCCGTCCTCCAAGGCGCCCTGTGGGGCAACCGCGCGGACCTCGGCTTCCGCATCTCCGCGAACGGGTCTACGGCGCGCGGGTCTACGGCGAACGCGTCCTCCACGAAAGCGCCTTCGGCAGAAGCTCCTACGGCGGAAGCGTCCTCCGCGAACACGTCCTCCACGAACACGCCCTCCGTGAACGCGTCCCCCACCCACGCCCCCACAAGCACCCCCTCCGACAACCTCCTCGCCGACGACAGCGCCGTCCTCTGGCGGCACCTCGCCGCCGCCCCGCCCGGCACCGCGGCAGTGACCGTGATCGCCGACAACGCGGGCCGCGAGCTGATCCCCGACCTGATCCTGATCGACCATCTCCTGCACACCGGCCGCGCCGCCACCGCGGTCCTGCACGTGAAGCCGTACCCGTACTTCGTCTCGGACGCGACGACCTCGGACGTCGTCGACTGCCTGCGCCGGATCGGGCAGGCGCCGGGCCGCAGAGCGCGGGAGACGGGCGCGCGGCTGTGGTCGGCGATGGGCACCGGCCGACTCGCCGTCCGCGCACACCCGTTCGCCTGCGCGCCGCTGCCGTACGCCGACATGCCCGCCGATCTGCGGGCCGAACTGGGCCGCGCCACACTGACGGTGCTCAAGGGCGACCTCAACTACCGCCGCCTGGTGGGCGACCGCCTGTGGCCCCCGACGACCGAATTCTCCCTGCCCACCGGCTACTTCCCGAGTCCGCTGGCCGCCCTGCGCACCCTCAAGTCCGATGTGATCGTCGGCCTCGACGCCGGTACGGTCACCGCGCTCGACGCCAACAGCGCGGCGAACGGCGGGGCTTGGCGTACGAGCGGGACGTACGCCGTCGTCCAGGTGCGTACGGTCTGAAGCTCCGGCCCCGCGGGGAAGGACCGTCTCCGCCCTCTTCCCCGGCACGCCCGGACACACCGGGCCGCACCCTCTAGGCTGCAACCGCCGTACGCGCATGATCAGTTGATCAGACGCGTACGGTGCAGCGCGCACCGACAACGTGAGACGACACAGGACGACGACGTGAAGGGCGGACAGGGCGATGGGTGTGGCGATCCGGAGGGCCGGGGCGGACGACCGGGAGGTCGTGGTCGGGGTGCTGGACAAGGTGTTCAGGAACGACCCCGTGAGTAGCTGGGTCTTCCCCGACCCGGAGCACCGGCTGCGCAAGCACGCGTCGTTGATGGGCGCCTTCGCCGACCAGGTACTCGCCGACGGCTACGTCGACATGACGGAGGACGGCAAGGCGGTCGCCCTGTGGATGTCGATACCCGCGACCACCGACGCGCCCGAGGACGCCCAGGCGCACGCGGACGACGACGACCCCGCCGCCTTCCGCGAGGCGGTCGACCCGGACAACGAGCGCGTCGAGCAGATCGCCCGCATCCTCGGCGAGGGCCACCCCACGGGCCCCGCCCACGAATACCTGCTGCTCATCGCCGTGGACGCGGAGTTGCAGGGCCAGAGCCGCGGCACCGAACTGATCTCCGCCGTCCTCGAACGCTGCGACCGCGACGGCCTGTCCGCGTATCTGGAGGCCAGCAGCGAGCGCAGCCGCGGCCTGTACGAGCGGCTCGGCTTCGTCTTCACCGGCCGCACGATCGACCTCCCGGACGGGCCTCACATGTGGCCGATGTGGCGCGAGCCGCGCGCCGCGGCCGTATAGGCGTACGCGCAGCCGTACAGGCAGCCGTACCTCCTAGGCGGAGGTACGGCACCCCCGCCCGCGGGTAAGGAGCAGGAGAGGCACGGCCGTTGGTACGCGGCCGCGCGCGGGGGAGAGGCGGCGGGGCGATGACGGACACGGGAGCGGCAGCAGGTACGAATGCGGGTACGGGTACGGGTACGGATACGGGCGGCGGTTCGCGGGACGCGGCGGGGACGAACGGCCCGGCCACCCTGCGCGAAGTCGCCCGACTCGCCCAACGGCACGGCTTCGGCGAGTCCCGCGCCGTCCACGCGCTCGGCGGCGGTGACGTCGGCTGCGTCGCCTTCGGCCTCGCGGTCGTCCTGCTCGCGCCCGGCATCGGCCTGGTCCTCCACCCGTACAACCCGGTGGTCACCTCGATCGGCGTCACCTTCCTCGTCCTCGCCCTCGCGCTGCCGATCACCGCGTTCCGTTACGAGAAGCGCCGCGACAACCGCATCCCGCGGCTGCACGTCTTCGACGGCGGCATCGTCATCACCCGCCCGGCCCGCATCGACGTCCACCCCTGGCCGGACATCCGCGTCGTCGAGCGCGAGGACTCCGTCGCCATCGGCCAGGGCGGCACGACGCGTCAGGTCCACCGCCTCGAACTGCACGCGATAGACGGCGACGTGCTGTGCTCCCTGGGCGACGCCTTCGACACCGCCACCGTCGTCAGAGCCGCGATCGCGGGCGGCGCGCATACGTCATAGCGGCGCGCGACCGCGAGCGCGCAGGTCCGCCAACTCGGCACCCCTCTAGCACCGTTCGGGTACCCGCCTTGTGGTTTTTTGGGGGCGGGGCGGGGCTAGGAGGGGAGGCGCTCTTGGAGGTGGACCGTGACGGTGTCGCCCTCTTGTTTGCCGATGGCTTTGCGCAGCTCGGCGGTGACGGGGAGTTTGTGGGTGCCGTCGCCGAGGGCCATGAAGGAGCTCTGGAAGGGGTGGCCGTCGATCGTGCCGCGGACCTTGACGAGGCCGCGGGTGCCGAAGAAGGCGGCGGACTCGGGCCAGACGACGTAGGTCCAGCCGCCCTTGTTCGGGCTTTTCAGCAGGGTCGCGGTGAATCGCTTGTCCATCGTGGATACCGCCTGTTCAGGAGCTTTCGGTGGCGCGCCCCGGCCGGGGACGTCCGCGGGCGTTCACCCAGGTAGGACCGGCGGCGAGGCGGAAACTCATCGCGGGCCGCGAAGGCTGACGTGCGGGCGGCGGGGGCTCATCTACAGTGCTGCGGTCAGTGCCTGTCAGCCGGTGATGTGAGAAGGAACAGCGGACCATGCCGACCGAGACGTTCGAGTTCCAGGTGGAAGCGCGTCAGCTTCTGCAGATGATGATCCACTCGATCTACTCCAACAAGGATGTGTTCCTGCGCGAGTTGGTGTCCAACGCCTCGGACGCGTTGGACAAGCTGCGGCTCGAAGCGCTGCGGGACAGCGAGTTGGACGTGGACGTGTCGGACCTGCACATCGGGCTGGAGGTGGACCGGGAGGCCCGTACGCTCACCGTGCGGGACAACGGGATCGGGATGTCCCGGGAGGAAGTGGTCCAGCTCATCGGGACGATCGCCAACTCGGGGACGGCGAAGTTCCTGCGGGAGCTGAAGGAGGCCGAGGGCGCGGGCGCCGCCGAGGGCCTGATCGGGCAGTTCGGGGTCGGGTTCTACGCGAGCTTCATGGTGGCGGACGAGGTCACGCTGCTGACGCGGCGCGCGGGGGAGACCGAGGGCACGCGGTGGACGTCCAGCGGTGAGGGGACGTACACCGTGGAGACCGTCGAGGACGCCCCGCAGGGGACGGCGATCGTGCTGCGGCTGAAGCCGGAGGACGCCGAGGACCGGCTGTACGACTACACCTCACCGTGGAAGATCAAGGAAATCGTCAAGCGGTACTCGGACTTCATCACCTGGCCGATCAGGATGGCCGCGGAGCCCGCGCCCGGAGGCGACGCCGATACCGACACCGACACCGAAGGCGACGCCGAGGACGGTACTGACGCGGCGGCTCCCAAGCCCGAGCCCCGGCTCGAAACGCTGAACTCCATGAAGGCCCTGTGGGCCCGCTCCCGCGACGAGGTCAGCGACGCCGACTACCACGAGCTGTACAAGCACATCAGCCACGACTGGAACGACCCGCTGGAGATCATCCGCCTCCACGCGGAAGGCACCTTCGAGTACCAGGCGCTGCTGTTCATCCCGGCGCACGCGCCGCAGGACCTGTTCATGCGCGACTACAAGCGCGGCGTCCAGCTCTACGTGAAGCGCGTCTTCATCATGGACGACTGCGAAGCGCTGATGCCGCCGTACCTCCGCTTCGTCAAGGGAGTCGTCGACGCGCAGGACCTCTCGCTGAACGTGTCGCGCGAGATCCTCCAGCAGGACCGCCAGATCGAGCTGATGCACCGGCGGCTGGCGAAGAAGGTGCTGTCGACGGTCAAGGACATGATGGCCGCGCGGCCCGAGCAATACGCCACATTCTGGCGGGAGTTCGGCCGCGTCCTGAAGGAGGGACTGCTCGGCGACTTCGAGAACCGTGACGCGATCCTCGGCGTCAGCTCCTTCGCCAGCACGCACGACAAGGACGCGCCGACGACGCTCGCGCAGTACGTCGAGCGGATGAAGGACGGCCAGGAGCACATCTTCTACGTCACCGGCGAATCGCGGCAGGCCGTCGAGAACTCCCCGCACATGGAGGCGTTCCAGGCCCGCGGCATCGAGGTGCTGCTGCTGACCGACCCCGTGGACGAGGTCTGGGTCGACACGGCACCGGAGTTCGGCGGCAAGCAGTTCCGCTCCGTCGCCAAGGGCGAGGTCGACCTCGGCACGGAGGAGGAGAAGCAGGAGGCGGGGACCGAACGGGAGAAGCAGCAGGAGGAGTTCGCGGGCCTGCTCGCCCGTATGACGGAACTGCTGAGCGAGCAGGTCAAGGACGTACGCCTCTCCTCGCGGCTCACCGTCTCGCCCGCCTGCGTCGTCTCGGACACCAACGACGTGTCACCGGCGCTGGAGAACATCTACCGCGCCATGGGCCAGGAGATCCCGCATGCCAAGCGGATTCTCGAACTCAACCCCAAGCACCCGCTGGTCGTCGGCCTCAACCGCACCCACGCCGAGCGTCCCGACGACCCGGCCCTCGAAGAGACCACCGAACTCGTCCACCAGCTCGCCCTGTTGGCGGAGGGCGCCGAACTCCCCGACCCCTCCCGCTTCGTGAAGCTGGTCGCGGACCGCCTCGAACGCACCTTGTGAGACAGGGCTCTTGAGGGCGCTGGAGCCGGGGGCCGTACGGATCGCCGTACGGCCCCCGGCTCTCCGCGTGAGCCCCAGTACGCGTGAGCCCCTGTGCGCGAGCCGCCGCACCGCGCGACCCCCGTACGCGAGCCGCCGTACGCGCGACCCCCGTACGCGAGCCGCCGCACACGCGACCCCCGTACGCGAACCGCCGTACGCGCGCCCTCTATACGTGCGGCGTCGCCGCGACCGCCTGCTCCGCCGTCCACCGGTCCATCCGCTCCCACTGCCCGAGCAGCCACTCGCTGCGCGCCGCGTCCCCGACCGGGACCTCGGCCGCCGGTATCCGCCACCAGTGGACCCGCACCGGGCGGCGGAACGGCAGGAAGTCCCAGGCGGCGCGCGCGGACGCGATGACATCGAGGCCGGAGTGGACGACGAAGACCACCTCGGCGGTGGGCGCGGCGGCCAGGACGGCGAGGCTTCCGGCGTCCCGCGGCGGCAGCACGTACCGCAGCCGGGCCGCGCGGGCCGCGCGCCGGTACTGGCCGAGGCGGCGCAGGCTGGCGATGGCGCGGCGGTGGCGGCGCGGGGTGAAGTTGCCGCCCTCGGGGAAGATCACGAGCGCGTCGCGCGACCGCAGCCCCGCCGCCAGTTCGGTGATCGCGGCCTCGGCGGTGCCGTGCGCGGGTGGCAGGAAGCAGTGCGGGACCCGGCCGAGCAGGACGTCGAGGCACGGATCGGCGCGCAGGACGCCCTTCAGAACGGTGTGCGGCAGCAGGCGTACGTCGGTGAGCAGCGTCTGGAGGAGCAGGAACGAATCGCCGACACCCGCGTGCCGGACGAACACCACGAGCGGTACGTCCGGCGGCCGGTCGCCCACGGGCAGCGCGGGCGTCATCTCCACCTCCAGCCGGAACAGCCGGTCCGCCACCTTGCGCAGTACGGCCAGCAGCCGCGCGAGGAGCGCGAACGCCTCGGCCGCCCGCCGGTCCCGGTCCGCCCGGGGGTGGTGCAGGAAGAGCGCGGAGGCCGCCAGCACTCCCGTGAGGTCCACGACGAGGTAGACGAGCAGGAATCCGGCCATACGCGTGGGCCGCCACGCGCCGCGCGACGGGATCGACACGGGCGCGCTGAGTACGGTCACGGTGACGAGGAGCGCCGCGGCCACCGGTATCAGCGCGACCACGAGCGCGGTGGTGACCGTACGCCGGGCGGCCGTGACCAGCGCGGCGCCCGCGGCAGCGGCGGCGGTGCCGGTACGGGTACGGGTACGGGTACGGGTCGACGGCCGGACCCGCGCGGCCGGGTCGGCGCTCGCGAGCGCGTCCGTACCTGCACCCGCCGGGCCCGTGCTCGCTGGACCCGTAGCTGGACCCGTGCCTGAACTCGCCGGACCCGTCCCCGCGTTCAGGCCGGAGTCGAGGCCCGTCACGCCGGACCCTCGGCGGAGTGCGGGTCCTCGGCGCCGGAGCCCTCCGGGACAAGGGACTTGGGGGCGGCCCCGTCGAGCGCGCTCTCCAGATACCGCGACGACGCGGCGTAGGCCCGTTCGATACGGTCCGCCGTCTGCCCGAAGGCCCGGTGCCGCAACTGGCCCAGCGCCCCGGCCGCTTCACCGGACGCCGCCCCGCTGGGCAGTACGTGCACGGTCACGTCCGACGGCAGGTCGGCCATGTCGCGGGCGAACCGGTGCCTGCGGGCGATCTCGAAGGCGACCATGGCGACGTCCCACGGCAACTTCGGTGGCGTCAGCGGCCGTTCGATGCGGCCGACCTGGAGGACGTAGATCTCGCGCGCGCCCAGGGCGACGGCCCTGCCCACCGGGATGCTGTTGACGAGGCCGCCGTCCACGAAGTGCTCGCCGTCGACGTCGACCGGCGGCAGCAGTCCGGGCACGGCCGACGAGGCGAGCACCGCCTCGATCAGCGGGCCGCGGTCGAACCAGTGCTCGGCGGCGTTCTCGATGCTCGCCGCCACGCACTGGAAGGGCACCTCCAACTCCTCGATGAGCGCGACCTGTACGTGCTCACGCAGAAGGTCGACCAGCGGCGCCGGGGTGTAGAGGTGCGTACGGCTCCGCACGGCGGTGCTCACGCGGCCCATCAGCGAACCGGCGAACACCCCGGCCTTGCCCAGCCCCGTCCACAGCTCGATCAGCCGGCCGACGGCGGTCTGCGACGGCTCGGCGGCCACGGCGGCCCCGTTGATCGCTCCGACGGAGGTCCCGAGCACCATCCCCGGCTTCACCCCCTGCGCGAACAGGGCCTTGAGCATGCCCACTTCGTACGCCCCGAGGGCCCCGCCGCCCCCCAGCACGAACGCCGGTCCCCCCGCTTCACCCGCACTGTGGTCCATGCCAGAACGCGTGCCCCCGCTCCTTCCCCCCAATCAGCCGCCCGAACTCGCCACAGGCGCGGTGCCGCCTCGGCGGCCGGGCGCTTTCGCGGCGGACGGCGCGGGCCGTAGCGGACCGGCGTACGCCGTCGAGGCGGCGGCTGCGTCCTTGCGCCGACCGGGGCTTCGCGAGCGGGGGGTGGCGGCGGGGCGGTTGGAGCAGACTGGTGGGCCGCGTCGCGTCGGCGCGAGCCGGGCGGGCCGAGCCGGTGCCTTCGTCCTCCTTCCGCCGAGCCGGTCCGGTGCCGACCGCCACGTCACGGCGAAGGGCGTACACCGATGACCGAACCCCCGACGACCGAAGAGCCTCCGACGACCGGCCAACCCCCCACGGCCACATCCACGGCGCGCACCGCTGCTGCCGGCGACGACGAAAAGGCCGTACCCGACGAGGAGTTGCGCCTGACGTTTCCGGGCGACCGCAGCGAGGAGGCCGGTTACGCGATCACGCTGCGCGCCATGGCCCGCCGACTGCCCCAACTGGTGCGCCGGGCGCTCGGCATGGCCTGGCACGTGGACCACAAGGCGGTCACCGCGCTGCTCGCCTGCCAGGTCCTGTCCGGCGTGCTGGAGGCGCTCGGCCTGCTGGCGGTGACCGGCACGATCACGGCCGTCATCGCGTCGGGCCACATCGACGAACGGCTCCGCCAAGCCGCGCCCTCCCTGGCCCTGTTGGCGTCGGCGGCGGGCGTACGGGCGGTGCTCGGCATCGCGATCACCGGTCTGTCCACGCGCCTGGCCCCGCGGATCTCGCGCGAGGCGGAGCTGCGGCTGCTGGACGCGGCGACCCACGCGGAGCTGACCGCGTACGACCACCCCGGCTACAACGACCGCTGGGACGCGGCCGACCGGGGCGTCGAGGTCTCGCAGGACATGCTCAACCAGTCCCAGAACATCCTCGCCGCCGCCGCATCGTTGATCGCCGCCGCGGCCGTACTGACCAGCGTCCACCCGGTGTTGCTGCCGCTGCTCGTCCTGGCCGCGCTGCCGCAGGCCATCGCGGGCGTACGGGGGGCGCGGCTGAACTACCTCGCGTCGCTGGAGACGATGAAGGACCGCCGCCTGCTGAGCGTCCTGCGGTGGAATCTGGTCGACAAGCAGCACGCCGACCAGATCCGTTCCGGCACGATGGCCGACTTCCTGCTCGGCAAGTACCGGGCGGCCGGAGCGCGGGTGGACGCCGCGACCGACCGGGCCGCCTGGCGCGCGGCGAAGATGTCGCTCGTCGGGAGCCTGGCCGGGGGAGTCGCGGCCGGAGCGGTCTGGGCGGCGCTGCTCTTCCTGATCAGCACCGGCCGCGTGTCCGTCGCGTCCGCGGGCACGGCGACGTTCGCGCTGCGCACGGTCGCTTCAGGACTGCGCGGCATCATCGGCTACGGCGCCATCATCTTCCGTACCGGGATGTACCTTGACGACTGGTCAGATTTTCTGGACGAGGCCGGTGGCCACCGGATCGCCCGCGGCGAGACCGTACCGACCGGCCCGGCCGTCGTACGCGCCGACCGCCTCACGTACACCTACCCGCACGCCGACCGGCCCGCCCTGCTCGATGTCAGCCTCGACGTGCGGCGCGGCGAAGTCCTCGCCCTGGTCGGCGAGAACGGCTCGGGCAAGACCACGCTCAGCAAACTCCTGTCCGCCCTCTACCTCCCCGACCGCGGCGCCGTCGTCTGGGACGGCGCCGACACCCGCACCCTGGACGCGCACGCCGCCTGGTCACGCGTGGCCGTCGTACCCCAGGAGTACGCGAAGTGGCCGCTGACCGCCCGCGACAACATCACGCTGGGCCAGCCCCGAACCGACCACCCGCACAGGGCAGTTGATACGGCTGCCCACGCCTCCGGCGCCGACGAGGTCGTCACGTCCCTGCGCTCGGGCCTGGACACCCTCCTGGCCCGCGAGTGGTGGGGCGGCCAGGAACTCTCCGGCGGCCAGTGGCAACGCGTCGCCCTCGCCCGCGCCTTCCACCGCGACGCCGGTCTCCTCGTCCTCGACGAACCCACCGCCGCCCTCGACCCCCGCGCCGAACACCGCATCTTCACCGGCCTGCGCACCCTCGCCGCCGACCGCGCGGTCGTCCTGGTCACCCACCGCCTCACCAATGTCACCGTCGCCGACAAGATCGCCGTCCTCGACCAGGGCCGCCTCGTCCAGTACGGCACCTTCGCCCAACTCCGCGACACCCCCGGCCTTTTCCACGACCTCTGGCTCCTCCAGAACGACCGCGCGCCCGGTATCCCCGGCCAGCCCTCCGGCCCCGTGGAGCAGCAGCAGACGGCCGACCTCTGAGGCCGAGAGACGACTACGGAGGCGCCGGAATTGCCGACACGCCGCCGGTCCGGCCGCACTTCGCCCCGGCCGACGCCCCCTGCCGCTTCGTAGCGGAGCGTCCTATGATCGTCGCGCTACGTGGGAGGGGGTGGGCCATGGCGGCGGGGGGATCGGCTTCGCGGCGGGCTCAAGAGGCGCGTCGGCAGGAGCGGTTGCTGCGGGAGCAGTGGCAGGCGGCGCGGCGGCAGGCGCGGCAGTGGGAGAGCGCGAGCGAGGGCGAACAGCGCGTCAGCGCACAGTTGTTGGTGCTGACCGAGCGCGGCTGGCGGCTTCTGGTGGACCGGCGGTGGCCGGGTACGCGGTCCGCGAACGTGGACATGCTGCTGGTCGGGCCCGCCGGTGTCTTCGTCGTGGACGTCAAGAACTGGCGCGCCGACCCGGAGGTCGAGGACGGCCGGCTCCTCGCGGGCGGTGAGGTGAGGGACGAGCACGCGCGCAAGCTCTCGGCGGTGACCAAGGCCGCCGAGACGGCGGTCGCCTCGTTGGGGATGTCCCCGGTCGCGGTCCGGCCGCTGATGGTCTTCGCCGACAAGCGCGTGGACACCGCGCTGGGGAGAATCCGGCTCCTGGGGGAGCGGGAGGTCGGTCCGTATCTGCTGGCGGAGCGTCACCGGCTCAACGCCGCCTCGGTGCGCGTCATAGCCGACCACCTGGGGCGGGTGTTCCCCGAGTACGAGGGATCGTCCGTCACAGAGCCGGCCACAGAGCCCGTCACTGAGCCGGCCACAGAGCCCGCCACAGAGCCCGTCACCGAGCCGACCAGCGTGCCGCGCTCCGGACGCCAAGAACTGCCCGCCGCAGGGCTGTTCGACCTCGACGGCATGCGCGAGGCCGCACTGGACGCCGCCATGCGGGCACCGATCGAGCAGTGGATGACCTTCCTCGCGCAGGACCAGGTGGCCCTCGTCCGCCGCAACTGGTCCGGTCCCGCCCGTATCAGCGGACCCGCCGGTACGGGCAAGACCGTCGTCGGTCTGCACCGCGCGTCCTACCTCGCCCAACGCACCACGGGACGCGTCCTGTACGTGACCTTCGCCAGCAACCTCCCGCGCGTGCAGGAGACGTTCCTGCACGCGATGTCCCCCGCGGTCGCCGACCGGGTGGAGTTCCGCAGCCTGCACTCGTGGGCGCAGCAGTACACGCAGGACCGCGGTGTGCCGGTGAATCTGAACGGGGACAAGGCCGAGACGGCCTTCAGCCTCGCCTGGACGCACGCCGGGCGCGACAGCCCGCTGACCGAACTCGACCCGCTGCCGCGCTACTGGAAGGACGAGATCGACTACGTCATCAAGGGCCGCGGGATCACCTCCTTCGAGGAATACGCCGTCCTGCCGCGCCGCCGCCGTCGGGTGGGCCTGCGAAGGCCCCACCGGCAGGCGGTCTGGGGACTCTACGAGGCGTACGAGTCGCTGCGCGTCCAACGCGGTGTGCACGACTTCAACGACGTGCTGGCCCTCGCGCTCGCCGAGGCGAGCAGTTCCACCGAGGCCGCGCCGTACGCGGCCGTCATCGTCGACGAGGTCCAGGACCTGACCCTCGTCGGGGTCAAGCTGCTGCACGCCCTGATCGGCGACGCTCCCAACGGCCTGCTGCTCGTCGGGGACGGGCAACAGGCCGTCTACCCCGGCGGATTCCGGCTCTCCGACGCGGGCATCGACATCCGCGGCGAGCGCGGGCAGGTGCTCAGGACCAACTACCGCAACAGCAAGAACATCCTCGACGCGGCCCTCGCGGTGGTCGCCGACGACGCCTTCGAGGACATCGACGGCGTACGCAGCTCCGGCGCCAGGGAAGTCGACCTGACCTACCACGACGGCCAGGTGCGGCGCGTGGACCGGCCGACCGTCGAGGACCACGACCGGGCCCTGCTGGAAGCGCTGTTGGCCCTGACCCCCGCCGAGCGGGCCGACTCCGCCGTGCTCTGCCCCTCCGTACGGGCCATCGGCCGCTACCGCGACCTTCTCACGGCTTCCGGCCTCCCGGTCTGCCCGCTGGAGCGCTACGCCGGTCACGCCGTCGAGGGCGTCAAGCTCGGAAGCTACCGGCGCGCCAAGGGACTTGAGTTCAAACGCGTCTACCTTCCGCGGTACGACGCCTCCTTGCTGACCGGCGCCGAAGGGCTCTCCGAGACCGAGCGCGAGCGCCGCGAACTCGGCCGCAGCCAGCTCTTCGTCGCCATGACCCGCGCCCGTGACACCCTCTGGCTGGGCAGCGTCACTCCCGCCGCCCAGGCGTGACGCGTCTACGGACGCTCGGCGCGCAGCCTCCGCAGGAGGTCGCGGCTCGCGACGGTGAAGGGGTGGTCCTGGCCGAGGCTCTGGGCGCGGCGCGCGACGACGTCGTCCATGAGCGCGATGCCTTCGCCGGTGTGACCGAGCGCGGTGCGGGTGCGGGCCTGGAGCTGGCGGGCGGCGAGGGCGATGGGGTAGTCGGGTCCGAAGCGGTGCAGATAGGTCTCGGTCACCTCGCCGATCTCGCTGTCGGCTTCCTCGAGGCGGCCCAACTGGAAGAGCGCCCAGGCGTGGTTGTGGCGGGCCCCCACGGAGACGGTGTGGTCGACGCCGAGGTGTTCCGCGCACTGCCCCGGCAGCGACAGCAGGCCCGTGCGTCCGTCCTCCGCGGTCAGTTCCGCGGCGCCGAGCGCGGCCAGGATGCTGGACCGGGAGCGCAGCGTCAGCGGATGCCACGGCCCCAGCGCGGCCTGGCGGCCCGCGGCCGTGGCGTACAGGAGCGTCAGCGACTCCTCGGCGTGGCCGAGATTGCGCAGGACGAGTTGGAGCCCGTGCGCGCTGTCGAGGCTGTCCGGGTCGTCGGCTCCGAACCGCTGCCGCTGGGCGGTGAGCGTGCGCCGCAGCGACTCCTCGGCCTCGGTGTAGCGGCCCAGCCGGAACAGGACCCGTCCGGCGCGTGAGCGTGCCGCGAGTACGGCCCGGTGTCCGTCGCCGAGCGTCCGCGCCGCGATGTCCGCCGCCGCGCCGACGGTCTCCCACGCCGACGGGTAGTCGCCGGTGCGGTGCATCGCGGTGGCCAGCCGGGTGGCCACCTCCAACACCTCGGCGACGGCGGCGGGTTCGCCCGTCCGCCGCAGCAGTGCGCGTACGTGGGGCGCCAGGAGCCGCAGCCGGGGATCGTACGGGCCCGCGTCGGGCACCTCCGGCAGCGCGGCGCCGAGCAGGCGGCCGGCCGTCGCGTCCAGCACAGGGGCCTGCGCCGCCGGGGTGGCGGCCACGACGCTGTCGAGCAGTACGCCGTGGCCGAGAACGCAGCGCAGCCCCGCGTTGTCGCCGACGTCGACCCGTTCGACGAGCGAGTGGTCGAGCAGGGCGCGCAGCGCCGACTCGGCGCGACCGCGGGGCAATACGGCGCTGATGCCGTCGTCGTTGAGGACCGACAGCGGCAGCGGCTCGGGGGCCAGCCGGGCGATCAGACGCAACAGGTCGACCGCTTCGGGCAGTCCGCGCGCCGCGAAGGCGTCGAGCGTCAACTGCCAGGTCTGTCCCACCAGATGGCGGGGGTCCGCATCACTCAAGGCATCGGCCCCTCGGTCGAGCAACTGGACTGGGAGTTCTTCCTCCAGATGGCGTCCGTACACATCCATCGTCCAGGGCTCTATGACCTGGTGGGAGAGGAAGCCGCCCGCGAGGGTGAGCGCGAGCGGGAGGCGGCCCAGGCGGTCGGCGATCTCGGCGGCCTGGGCGAGCGTGCCGGTGTGCGGGGCGAGGTCGCGCAGGACGCGCGCCGCGTCCTCGCGCGGCAGGACGCCGATGTGCTGGAGTTCCGCGCCGGGCCACCAGCGGGGTGCGGCTCGGCGGGTGGTCACCAGCACCGTGCCCCGCGGGCTGGTGCGCAGCCAGCTGCCGTCGCTGAGGATCGCGGGGTCGTCCGCGTTGTCGAGCACCAGCAGCCAGGGATCGGGGGAGCCGGCGAGGTACCGCCAGACGAGGTCGGCCGCGGGCCGGTAGCCGTTGCGGGCGGCCAGCAGTTCGCCGTCGGCCGCGCCGCGGTCCGCGGCGACCGCGAGCATCCCGGAGCGCAGGCTGGCCCGGTCCGTGGCGTTCACCCAGAGCCCCACCCGCCCGTACTCGGCGGTGGCGGTCTGGAAGAAGGCGTGGGCGACCGCGGTCTTGCCGCAGCCACCCATGCCGTACAGCACGAAGATGTCGTCGCCGCTCTGCGCGGTGAGGGCGCTCCTCAACCGGTCGAGGACTTCGGTGCGGTCCCGCAGGACCAGGGGCGGGCGGCCGACGGCGGGCCGGCGCACCGAGTCGGGACCGGCCGGGGCCTGCGGGCCGCCGTCGTAGTGGTGGTGCTCGCTGATGTGCTGATCTCCCGACGCCTGGTAGACCCGGCCGTCGTCCTGGGCCCGGCCGTCCATGGACCCGCCGGTCGTACCGCTCACCGCTCGGTGACGCGCTGGTCGCGGCGGGTTTGGGCGCGGCCGGGCTGGAAGCGGCCGGTCCGGAGGCGAGCGGTCCGGAAGCGACCGGTCCGGGCGCGGCGCCCTTGTGCCAGGACGCGGTGACGCGTGGTCGTGGTCCGCCAGGCGTCGGTCGCCATCGGGGCGACCACGGGGGCTCCGGCGGTCCGCGTGAGCACCGCGAGTTCCGGATCCACAGCTCCCCCTACCATTCAATAATCTGATCATATTGGCTTTGAGCCAATTCGAGGACCGTTCACGTCCGGCGTGGATCATTATTGCACCGGGAGTCGAATTGCGATAGGCATCCGAAGGCGGTCGCCGCCGTCGTGGCATATGCCAGACGGCTGGTTATCGGGTACGCTCCGGCTGTAGTGACGCCGATGCGGGTACGATCCGCACGCGGTACGACAGTACGCAGCCGATCCTGGGGGCAACCATGACCAGACCATGGGAAGCAAATCCCGACACCACATTCTTAAAGCGCCTCGGTAAATCACCTCAGGAGCTGGGGAATACGACCGACACCCCCGACTGCCCCGACATCTGGGAGCTGGAGAACGGCGACATCGCCGTCATCGGCCGGGATCTGACGGCCTCCCTCGGGCGGAATCTGCCCGCCGGGGTCTCGGTCGGCTCCGACGAGCGACTCGTCGTCATCCCGAGAAACATGCTGATCGCGGCGAAACCGGACATTCCCAGTGTTTGACTCCTTTCCCAACGGCACCTTCGAACGCCTCGCCCGGCCCGCCTACCACGAGGAATTCTTCCGGATCCTCAAAAGCGGCGTCAGGAGCCAGGACAAGCTGGAACGCGGCCAGCATTTCCAGGAACGCGGTTTCGCGAGCTGGGAGGCATTCGCCGCCGGGCGCTGGGAAGAAGCACTCGCGCTCATCGAGGAAAGGCGTCCGGCCTACGCCCGGCAGTTCGCCGAGGCGGAGGAGTTGGGCGTCGCGCAGCGGCGGCTCCGAGTCGTCGAATTCCCCGTGACGCCGTACGTGCAGTGGGAATTGCACGTTCTGCGCCTGCGCGCGGCCGTGGGCGACCGGATCAGGGTCCTGGACGCGCGGACGATCGCGGACATCGAGCGCGAGCGCACGGTGCCGGAGGTCGTGATCCTCGGTGACGTGGTGATGTACGAGGTGCAGTACGACGACGAGGGAAACGCGGACGGGGCCAGGCGGTACGCGGAACCCGCCCTGATCGCCGAGACCAGGGCGGGGTTCGCGTCGCTCTACGCGCGGGGCGAGCCCTTCGGCGACTTCTTCGACCGCGAGATCGCCACGCTCTCACCGCCGGTCATCGACGGCGTCGGCTAGCCGACCGCCGGGCGGCCCCTAGGCGTTCGCGAGGACCACGCAGGCGGTGAGGTGCCAGGTGGGGGCCGCGGAGCGGACGCGGCCGTCCGGCGTCTCCGCGCATCCGTCAGGGGTCGACTGCCTCGCGGCGGACGGGCGTTGGAGGCCGGGGCGCGGCTGGCCCCGAAGGGTGAATGTCCATACATATGTGCTTGTGGTGGCGCGAGCGCGTCCCGGCCTACCGTTGATTGTTGCCCGCTGTCGCCGCGCGGCGGCGGGCACGGGTGCTTCGTGGTTCGGGTCGAGGTCGAGGGGGACCGCTCATGGCCAGCGCGTTTCAGGAGCAGAAGCTCAGGGGGATGTTCGGCGCATTCGACGCCGACGGTGACGGCTACCTGCGCGAGGAGGACTTCAGGGCGCTCGTCGCCCGCTGGAACCGGCTGCCCGCGGTGGCGCCGGGCACGGAGTTGCGCGCACGGGTCGAGACGCTGCTGATGGGCTGGTGGGCGGCGCTACTGGAGACCGGCGACACCAACGGGGACGGCGCGGTCGACTGGGGTGAACTGCTCGCGCTCGTCGACCGGTTGCCCACGATGATCGCGGACGTCGTCGCCACCGCCGACACCGTGTTCGAGGCCGTGGACGCCAACGGTGACGGCGTCATCTCCCCGGAGGAGCACCGCACGCTCGTGGAGACCTGGAACGGCCGGCCCGTCGACATGACCGGCGTCTTCGAACTCCTCGACCTCAACGGGGACGGCCACCTCAGCCGTGAGGAATTCACCCTGCTGTGGCGCCAGTTCTGGATCAGCGACGACCCGGCGGAGCCGGGCAACTGGCTGTGCGGACGGTTCCCGACGCAGCGGCACTGAGGTCGCCGCCGCGGGCCCGTGCGTGAGGCGCCGGGCCGGCGTCACGACGGCGGGCGCGATCACCTCCGGCATCCCCGGCAAGTGCGTCGACATCGCGAACAGCGGCACCGCGAACGGCACGGCCGTCCAGCTCTACACCTGCAACGGCACGGCCGCGCAGAAGCGGACGGTCACTCCCGGCGCGGGCGGCGCGGTCCGCGCGCTGGGCGGCTGCCTCGACATCGCCGGGGCCGCCACCGCCAACGGCGCCCTCGTGGAGCTCTGGTCCTGCAACGGCGGCGCGAATCAGCGCTGGGTCGCGCGGTCCGACGGGCCGCTGCTCAATCCGCGGTCGGGCCGCTGCCTCGACGATCCGGGCTTCTCGACGGCCGACTGGACGCAGTTGCAGATCTGGGACTGCAACGGGGGCGAACAAGGCGTGGACGCTTCCGGGCTGAGCCCGGCCCGGCCTCGGGCGGGTGGGCGGTCGGCGCATCGAGAAGCCGGTACGCGGGTCCCGGCCGCGGCGGGAGGGGCGTACGTGCCCGCGTACGTACGCCCCCGCGGTACGTCTCTACGCCCGCCCCCGACGCCCGGCCTCCCCGACCGGGCCCGGACCAGCCACCGGCCGCTCCCGGATCAGGCCCCGATCAGGCACCGGCCACGCCCCGGCCGCTCCCGGATCAGGCCCGGACCAGGCACCGGCCGCGCCCGCGGCCCCTGTGCTCACGATCACACCACTCGGCGTCGCGGTGCCCGTGGCCGTGGCGTGCCCGGCTCCCCGCCGCCGCCCGGCCTCCCGCGGCGGGAGAATGTGGCCCGCACGGCCGCTCCCCGCCCCCGTCCGTGGTTATTGTTGCCATACGTCAAATGTTTGGCGTCCGTCGGTGTGCGCGGCGGCTCCTCTCTGGCCCCCGGTCGCGGGTGGCCGGGATCGTCCGGGAGGGCGCTGCGATGCAGGGTGTGGCTTTCCGGGGCGGGCTGCGGGCGGACGGGCTGCCCGCCGCGCTCGACGATCCGCGGCGGCTGGCCGCGGTGGCGGCGACCGGCCTGCTGGACACCGGTCCCGAGCCGGAGTTCGAGGACCTGGCGGCCCTGGCCGGTGCGGTGACCGGCTGCTCACGGGCGTTCATCACGCTGGTCGACGAGCGCCGCTCGTTCTGGAAGTCGTGCGTCGGGGTCGACATCACGGAGATCGCGGGCCGGCAGAATCCGGTGCGGGAGAGCTTCTGCTACTTCCTGGTCGGCCTGGACGGCGAGCCCTTCGCCGTCGAGGACGCGGCCACCGACCCGCGCACCCGCGACCACCCCTCCGTACAGCCGATGAAGATCGGCGCGTGGGCGGGTTACCCGATCCTCGGACCGGGCGGCGAGGTGCTGGGCAGCATGTGCGTGATCGACGACCGCCCGCACGCCTGGCGCCCGACGGAACTGGCCACGCTGGCCACCCTCGCGCGGGCGGTCGGCAACGAGATTAATCTGCGGACCTCGCTGGAGACGGCGCGCACCGCGCTGGCCGCGACCACCGACCTCGTACGCAGCCTCCAGGACAGTTTCCTGCCGCCCGTCCTGCCGACGGTCTCCGGTCTGGACGCCGCCGCCTCGTACACCCCGGCCGACGGCGGCATGGTCGTCGGCGACTTCTACGACCTCTTCCAGGCCCGCGGCCCCTGGTGGTGCGCCACGATGGGCGACGTGTGCGGGAAGGGCCCGGAGGCCGCCAAGGTCACGGCGCTGGCCCGGTACACCCTGCGCGCGCAGGCCACGCAGCACCTGTCGCCCGCCGTGGTTCTCGACCACCTCAATTCCGCGCTGCTCGACCAGCGCACGGACGGCCGGTTCCTGACCGCCGTGCACGCCACCTTCCGTACCACCGCCACCGGCGTGTCCGGCCGGCTGTGCACTGCCGGGCACCCGCCCGCCCTGATCCTGCGCGCCGACGGCCGCGTCCAGGAGTCGGGCCGCCGCGGCAGCCTGCTGGGCGTCCTGCCCGACGTGCACCTCACCGACGTCCGCTTCCGGCTCGCGCCCGGCGACACGCTTCTGCTCTACACCGACGGCGCCACCGAGGCCCGTCCCCGCCCCATCGTCCCGGGAGCCCCGCGGCCGCTGTTCGGCGAGGAGAATCTCGCCGCCGCCCTCGCCGCCTGCCACGGCATGGACGCCCCTTCCGTCGTCCAGCGGATCGGCCGCGTCCTCGACGACCACAGCGGTGGGTGGGCGAGCGACGACACCGCCCTGCTGGCGCTCCGCGTCCCGCCCCGCACGGCCGGTATCTGACCCCGCCCGCCCCGCCCCGCACGGCCGGTCTCTGACCGTGACTGGCCCCCCCGCGCGGCCGGTCTCTGACCGCTCGCGCCGCCGGGCCGCCGCCCCCTGTTCACCTCGGCGCTCACCTCGGCGTTCACCTCAGCCATTCATCTCGGCGCCCTGAGGACAAAAGCTGCATAGCGCCCTAGCCTCGTCTCATGGCTGACCTCCCTTTCGACGACGTCCGGGACTTCGCGAACGCCGACCGCGGCTTCGTCGCCGCGCCCGCGTCCACCGCGGTGACGGCCGAGGACGGATCGGTCGTGTGGGACTGCGGGGCGTACGCGTTCATGACGGCGGCGCAGTGCCCGCCGACCGCGAATCCGTCGCTGTGGCGGCAGGGGCAGCTCTGCGCCCGGTACGGCCTGTACGAGGTCACGCGGGGGATCTACCAGGTCAGGGGGTTCGACCTGTCGAACATGACCCTGGTCGAGGGGGAGCGCGGCGTCGTCGTCATCGACCCGCTGATCTCGACGGAGACCGCGGCGGCGGCCCTGGCGCTGTACCGCGAGCACCGCGGCGACCGCCCGGTCACCGGATTGGTCTACACCCACTCCCACGGCGACCACTTCGGCGGCTCGCGCGCCATCGTCCCGCACGGCAGCGAGCAGGACATCCCGGTCCTGGCCCCGGCCGGATTCCTGGAGCACGCGGTCGCGGAGAACGTGTACGCGGGCACCGCGATGACCCGCCGCGCGGTCTACATGTACGGGGCGGAGCTGCCCAAGGGACCGGCGGGCCAGATCGGCGCCGGTCTCGGCGCGACGACCTCGACCGGCACGATCAGCCTGGTGCCGCCGACGGTGCACATCACCAGCACCGGGCAGGAGGAGACGGTCGACGGCGTACGCATCGCCTTCCAGCTCACCCCCGGCACCGAGGCCCCCTCGGAGATGAACTTCCTCTTCCCCGACCACCGGGCCCTGTGCATGGCCGAGAACGCCACCCACACGCTGCACAATGTGCTGACCCTGCGCGGCGCGGTCGTCCGCGACCCCCGGATCTGGGCGCACTACCTCTCCGAGGCCCTGGCGATGTTCGAGGGCAAGGCGGACGTCGTCTTCGCCTCGCACCACTGGCCCACCTGGGGCCAGGAGGAGATCACCGCGTTCCTCACCGGGCAGCGCGACCTCTACTCCTACCTCCACGACCAGACCCTGCGGCTCATCAACCAGGGCCTGACCGGCCCGGAGATCGCCGAGGAGCTCACCCTCCCGCCCGCTCTGGAACGTACGTGGGCGGCCCGCGGCTACTACGGCTCGGTCTCGCACAACGTCAAGGCGGTCTACCAGCGCTACATGGGCTGGTTCGACGGCAACCCGGCCCACCTGTGGGAGCACCCGCCGGTCGAGCAGGCCCGCCGCTTCGCCGCCGACTACGGCGGCACCGACGCCCTCGTGGCCAAGGGCCGGGAGTACGCCGACGCCGACGACCTGCGGTTCGCCGCCACGCTCCTCAACCACGCCGTGTTCGCCGAGCCCGGACACCAGGGCGCGCGCGAGGCGCTGGCCGCCGTCTACGACCGCCTCGGCCAGGGCGCGGAGAACGGCACCTGGCGCAACTTCTACCTCACCGGTGCCATGGAGCTGCGCGGCCGCCTCGCCAAGGTCCGCCTCGACACCGCCAACCCCGAGATGGCCATGGCCCTCACCGTCGACCAGCTCATCGACTCCCTCGCCGTCCGCGTCGACGGCCCCCGCGCCTGGGACACCCGGCTGACGATGGACTGGCACGTCACCGACCACCGCCGCACCTGGCGCCTGACCCTGTCCAACGGCGCCCTCACCTACCGGTCCACTCCCGGCGCCCCCACCGCCACCACCGCGGACCTCACCCTGACCCTCACCCAAGCCCAGCTCCTCACCGCCCTCGCCACCCGGAACCTCGACAACGTCACCACCGAGGGCACCCCCGACACCCTCTCCCGCCTCCTCTCCCTCCTCGCCACCCCGGACCCGGACTTCCCCCTCGTCACGCCGTGAGCGGCGCCCGTCGTTCTGGGTGATGAGAGCGCACTGGTACCGCGGTACCAGTGCCGTGCCGAAGGGTCTCCCACGGTTCCAGGGATCGCCCCGCCCGCCCTCGTAACGTCGAAGGTGCGGGTCGCGCCGCGTTCTCGACGAGCGCGAGGAGCGCGACGAGCGCGATGAGTGTGACGAGCGCGACGAGCGCGATGAGTGCGACGACTGCTGCGAACGCGGTGAGCGCGTGAGTTCCGTACGCGAGGCGTGCGCGCGGGACGTGAGAGGACCAGGGGACCAGAGGCCGATGATCGAAGTGCGTGAACTGACGAAGCGGTACGGGGACAAGACGGTGGTCGACCGGCTGTCGTTCTCCGTGAAGCCCGGTGAGGTGACGGGCTTCCTCGGGCCGAACGGGGCGGGGAAGTCGACGACGATGCGCATGATCGTCGGCCTGGACGCCCCGACCCGGGGCTCGGCGACCGTCGGGGGCCGCCCGTACGCCCGGCACCGGGCGCCGTTGCGCCAGATCGGTGTCCTGCTCGACGCCAAGGGGGTCCACCCGGGGCGCAGCGCGTTCGGGCACCTGAAGGCGCTCGCGCTCACGCACGGCATTCCGCGCGGCCGGGTGGACGAGGTCATCGAACTGGCGGGACTCGGCAGCGTGGCGGGCAAGCGGGTGGGCGCGTTCTCGCTCGGCATGGGCCAGCGGCTCGGCATCGCCGCCGCCCTGCTCGGCGACCCCGAGGCCGTCATGCTCGACGAGCCGGTCAACGGCCTCGACCCCGAGGGCGTGCTGTGGGTGCGCAATCTGCTGACCGGGCTGGCCGCCGAGGGCCGGGCCGTGATGCTCTCCTCGCACCTGATGAGCGAGATGGAGCTGATCGCCGATCACCTCGTGGTCATCGGGCGCGGACGGCTCCTCGCCGACACCTCGCTCAAGGACTTCACGCACCAGGCCGGCGGCGGCGGGGTGCGGGTCGTCAGCGGCGAGGCCGCCCGACTGCGGGACGCGCTGGCCGCGCCCGGCGTCACCATCACGTCCTCCTCCGACGAGGAGTTGCTCGTCCACGGCTGGGCGGCCCGCGACATCGGTACGGTCGCCGCGCACTGCGGGATCGCACTGTACGAACTGGCCCCGCAGACCGTCTCGTTGGAGACGGCCTTCATGCGCCTCACCCATGACTCCGTGGAGTACCACAGCGACCCCGCGGGCACCGAGCGGAAGGCCGCCTGATGACCACCGACACGATCGCCGTCGCCGTACGCGCCGACCGGGACGGGCAGGGGGTGACCGGCCGCCGCGTCCTGCGCTCGGAGCTGAGCAAGTTCCTTTCGCTGCGCTCCAGTTGGATCACCCTGGGGGCCTCGGTCGCCGTACTCGTCGCCTTCGGCGTGATCGCCGCCGCCGTCTACCGTCCCCCCGGCGCCGACGCGACCGGGACGCCCGACGACCCGGTCGGCCTCGCGCTGACGGGCGCGGGCGTCACCGGCCTGATCGTCGGCGTGCTCGGGGTGATGATGTCCGCGGGCGAGTACAGCACCGGCATGGTCCGTTCGACCTACGTGGCGGTGCCGCGCCGGTGGCCGGTCCTGGCGTCGAAGAGCGCCGTGATCGGCTCGCTGGTCCTGGTCCTGACCGCGGTCGCCGCCGTGGTCACCTTCGGCCTCGGCGCGGCGAGCCTGCGCGGCGAAGACATCGCGCTGTCCCTGGGCGACGAGGGCGTGCTGCGCGGCCTGGTCGGCGCCGGTGTCTACCTCGCGCTGTTCGCCGTGTTCGGCGTGGCCCTGGGGACGCTGATCCGCTCCGCCTCCGGGAGCATCGCCGCTCTGGTCGGCCTGCTGATGCTGCTGCCCGGCCTGACCGCGCTGCTGCCCGACTCGCTCCAGGACGCGGTCGAGCGGTACACCCCCGGCAACGCGGGCTCGGCGATCTACGCCCTGCACAAGGCGTCGGACTCCCTGTCGCCCGGCGCGGGACTCGCCGTCTTCGCCGCCTGGGTGGCGGTGGCCCTGGGCGCCGCAGCCATCCGGCTGAAGCGGTCCGACGTCTGATCGTCGCGGCGGCCGACCGTTCGTCGGAAGGGTCACCAGCGGTGACAATGAGGCTTATGCACCGGGACCGGGACTTCAGGGCCACGATCGCGGCCCGGGGCCGGGATGTCAGGGACGGGCTTTCGGCTCGTGGCCGCGATGTCAGGGCTCGTGGCCGGGATGCCAGGGCGCGGTTCCTGGCCAGGAGGCGGGATCTCAGGGTCGGGTTTCTGGCCAGGAGGCGGAACCCCCGCGTCGAGGTCTCCGCCTGGGACCGGGGCCCCGGGGCCGGATTCTCCGACCGCGACCCCCGAACCGCCTTCGCCGCCCCGGACCGGGGGACGCCGGTGCCGTCCCTCGGTCCCGAGGCCGCCCTGGGGCACCCGGTCCTGAACCTCATGCTGCAAGCCAGCGGCCTCCTGCGGGAGTACGACCGGCGGCACCCCTGGCTGCTGGACACCGCGGTCGTCCTGCTCTTCGCGGGCGTCTGCCTGCCCAACCTGCTCTCCGGCGGCGCGCCCGCGGCCGTCGCGGCGGCCGACGCGCACGGGGCGCCGTCGACCGCCACCCTCTACGTGCTGTTCGCCGCGCTCGTCCTGCCGCTGTGGTGGCGCCGCCGCGCCCCGGCCACCGTGCTGGTCGTGACGATCGCCGCCTTCCTCGTCCAGTCCGCGATGGACGCCGGGCTCGTCGCCTCGTTCAGCCCGCTCATCGCCCTGCACAATGTCGCCCGGCACAGCTCCCCGCGCGTGCTGGGCTGGGCCACCGCCGTGGCCGCCGCCGCGAACGTGGTCGACGTCTTCGCCCTGGAGCCCGCGGGCAGCGAGTTCCTCGTCCTCTTCTTCCTCCTCGGACTGGTGACCGCCGCCGTCGCCACCGGTCTGACCCTGCGGACCCGCAGGTTGTACCTGACCGCGCTGGAGGACCGCGCCCGGCGCCTGGAGGTCGAACGGGACCAGCGCGCGAGGCTCACCGCCGCCGCCGAACGCACCCGTATCGCCCGCGAGATGCACGACATCGTCGGCCACAACCTCTCCGTCATGGTCACCCTCGCCGACGGCGCCTCGACGCTCGCCGCCCGCAACAACGAGAGCTCGACCCCGGTCCTGCGCATGGTCGGCGACACCGGGCGGCAGGCGCTGGGCGAACTGCGCCGCGTGCTCGGCGTCCTGCGCGGGGACGACGACGCCGCGGACCGGCGGCTCAGACCGCAACCGGGCATCGGCGACCTCGACATGCTCCTCGCACGGGTCCGCGCGGCGGGCCTCGCGGTGACGTACCGCACCACGGGCGAACTCGCCAAGCTGGGCGAGGGCCTGCAACTCACCGTCTACCGCATCGTCCAGGAAGCCCTGACCAACACCCTCAAGCACGCCGGTACGGCCACCGCCTCGCGGGTCACCGTGACCGCCGACGCGGGGACGGTACGCATCCGCGTTACCGACACCGGCCCCCCGTCGCACGCCGCCGGCCCCGCGGCGCCCGCCACCGGGGACGACGAGCACGGCCACGGCCTCGTCGGCATCCGCCAGCGCGTCGCCCTGTACGGCGGTACGGTCACCATCGGCCCCACCACCGACCAGCCCGGATGGACCGTCGATGTCCAGCTCGACGCGACCGTCGACCCCACCGACCACAAGGCGGAAAGCCACCTGCCATGACCACCTCCGTGCTGATCGTCGACGACCAGCCCATGCAGCGCTTCGGCCTGCGCATGCTCCTCGAGGGCAGCCCGGGCGTGACCCCCGTCGGCGAGGCCACCCACGGCGCCGAGGCCGTCCGCATGGCCGCCGAACTGCGCCCCGACGTCGTCCTCATGGACATCCGCATGCCCGGCATGGACGGGCTGGAGGCCACCCGCCAGATCATCGCGGCCGGCGGCCGTACCCGCGTCCTCATCGTGACCACCTTCGACCTCGACGAGTACGCCTACGAGGGCCTGCGCGCCGGGGCCAGCGGCTTCCTCCTCAAGGACGCGGGCCCCGAGGAACTTGTCTCGGGCATCCAGGCCGTGGCCACCGGTGACGCCGTCGTCGCCCCCAGCCTCACCCGCCGCCTCCTCGACGCCCACGCCCACCACGTCCTCACCCCGCCCGACTCCCCGGCCGCCCAGGACCCCCGACTCCGCGAACTCAGCGCCCGCGAACGCGAAGTCCTCGTCGCCATCGGCAACGGCTGGACCAACTCCGAGATCGCCCGCCACCTCGTCCTCTCCGAGTCCACCGTCAAAAAACACGTCGGCCGCGTCCTCGCCAAGATCGGCGCCCGCGACCGCATCCAAGCCGTCATCCTCGCCTACGACGCCGGTCTGGTCCGCTCCAAACGCTGACCGCCGGAACGTACGGATTCCGCCGCCCTCCCGCCACGTCCCACGTCCCACGTCCCACGCTCGACTCGGCCCGCGCCCGGCCCCGAGGTCTCGCGGGACGGCGGCTTCCGGCACGGAACCGATCCACCCGTACGCGCCCGGCGATGCGTACGGGCAACGGGAATCCCCGGGGCGCGGGCCCGAAACCTCGGGGTGCGGCCTCGCGCTTCGTGACCACTAGGATCCCGCCATGTCTGACGATCTCGGCTTCACGTGTTCGTGCTGCGGAAACCATCACGCGGAGCTCCCCATGAGCTACTCGACCCCCGCCCCGGACGTCTGGGACCCCGCCTTCGAGGCCGATACGAACAGCATGCTGTCGTCGGACCAGTGCGTCATCAGGGGCCAGCACTTCTTCATCAAGGGCCTGATCGAGATACCCGTGATCGGCGGCGAGGACGTCTTCTCATGGGGCGTCTGGGTCTCCCTGAGCAAGGACAGTTTCGCCCGCGCCGTCGACCTGTGGGACACCGAGGGCCGCGAGGCCGAGAAGCCGTACTTCGGCTGGCTCAGCACCGAGCTGTCCCTCTATCCCGAGAGCACCACCGACCTCAAGACCAACGCCCACACCCGGCCGCTCGGCACCCGCCCCTTCATCAAGCTCGAACCCACCGACCACCCCCTCGCCGTCGAACAGCGCACCGGAATCACGCCCGCCCGCGTCCGCGAGATCGCCACGGCGGTACTCCACCCGGCCTGACCACACCCGAGGCAAACCGGCAATGGCCCGGCGCCCGCGTTCCCGATCGCGTCAAGTACCCCACCACCGCCGGGCATCGGCTCGCCGGATCGGTGTCCCGCCAGCAGCCCGGCAGTGCGGGGGAAGGCGCGGGTGGTTCGTATCTGCGGACGATGACCTCGCTGAAGTTCTTCAAGACCGAGCGCGAGCGCACGGAGCCGTCCTACGGGTGGTGGCTGGCGGAGAAGAGCCCGGTGAAGGCGGGGTTCGGGGACATCGACGGCGACCGGTACGCGGACGTGCTGTCCCGCGACCTGGCCGGTCGGCTGTGGTTCGTTCCCGGCAGCAGCGGTCGCGGACGGCTGATCGGCCCCGGCTGGAATTCCATGACGGCGATGACCCGGCACGGCGACTTCACCGGTGACGGCATCGAGGACCGGCGCCGATTGGTACGGCCTCAACGGCACCTTCTGACCCCGGCACGCGCCAACTCCCGGCTTGCGCAGCGCAGTTGATCACCAGGTGGGAGGTGTCACTGTCGGCGTCGGCCGGGGCGCGGAGCCGCAGATCAGTCAGGTTGTCGGGGTCCGGGCCCGCCGCGCGGACCTCGGCGATCAAGACCGTGGACTGCTACGATCCTGGCGAATTCGAACGTGGGGGGCCGCCGGAGGATTCACGTTCCCGGCGGATCGGTACCGTTCGAACCGTCCCTCCTCACGCCTCACGCCCCGCGCCACGCCGCCGTTGCCGGTTCCGGCGGATGTCATCAGCGCCGGTACGACCGGCTTCCTCTCGATCGGCCTGGACTCCGACCTGCTGTGGACCCGGTACGCGGGCGGTGCCACCACGCCGCTCGGCAGGGACATCGGCCGGTCCACCGCGACCTTGATGCACGGGTCGGTGTCCGACGTCGTGGCCCTGGAGCGCGGCACCGAGTACGACACGGACCACCGGGTGGAACTGCACGACATGGGGACCGGTGACATCTCGGTCGTTCCGTTGGGGAGGAACCGTTCCCTGAGGGGGGTCGTCGAATCGACGGTGGTGGCGTGCCGGGTGCCGTATCCCACGGATGACACGTGCACCGAGGCGCACTTGATGAGTGTCGCTGACGGAGTCACGACCGACCGGGTGGTCACGGGCCTGCCCAGCGGTGCCTTCGGACTGCGGGCGGCGGCCGCCACGACCGGCGCGCTCGCGCTGTCCTACAAGACCTCCACGGCGGGCGGGACCACGGCCGACGGTCTCGCGGTGGTCGACCTCGCGTCCGGTACCGCGACCACGTCGCACCTCGCCTCGGCCGGATTCACGACCGCCATTTCCCCGGCGTACGTGTCCAGCGTGAGCACCGGGAACGCTCCGGTGCTGAGCGTGGAGAACCGGGCCACGGGCACGGTGACGCGGCTGTCCGCGCTGGGTCCCGGCTACCCCCTGACCGGCCTGGCAGGGAACTGGGCGGTGTTCGGTCCGAACACACAGCTCGGGGCGGGCTCGGCCGACTGGGACTCCTCCTTGCGGGCCGTCCCGGTGGGCGGCGGCGCCGTGCGCAAGGTCCTGGACCACGCCACCACCGTCGTCCCGGCGCCGGACGGCGCGGTGCTCGTGACGGGCGGCACCGTCGCCAAGGGCGAGGGCGTGTACCGGGTTTCCGTCGGCCCCGACGGCGCGCCGGTCGCCGACATGGTCGCCAGCAAGGGAGCTCCGACCAAGCTCGCTCTCCTCGGCTCCAGCGTCCCCGCGGTGGCGACTCTCGACCCGGCGCCGTGGAAGGCGCGGTGGCAACTGTCCCGCAGTAACGCCGAAGTGACCGTCACCCTGCGCCACACCGCGACGGGAGCCGTGGGCCGGTGGCATCTGGACCGGACCGACAACACCACCGATTGGGTGCGGATGGACTGGGCCGGGCGGATCTTCATGGACTGGACGGGGGGATCGACAGCGGCTCCGCCCCCAATGGCGCCTACACCTGGCAGATCACGGCGAAGCCGTACGACAACCTCGGGCCGACGCTGAACGTGAGCGGCGGCTTCACCGTCGCGCGCCCGCCCGCTCCGCACGACTACACCGACAACGGCTCCCCGGACATCCTGGCCCGCGACAGTTCCGGCGTCCTGTGGCGCGAGGACACCGTGTACTACCCCGAGAGCCACCAACTGACCGGCTCCGACCGGGTCAAGGTCGGGCCGGGCTGGAACAGCTACAGCCGGATCGTCGCGGTCGGCAACGTCGCCGGCTCCTCAGCCGGTGACCTGATCGCCCGGGACAACGCGGGCGTCCTGTGGCTCTACACCGGTACGGGCAAGGGCACGTTCGCCGCGCGGACGAAGATCGGTCCGGGCTGGAACGTCTACACGCAGATGTTCGGCATCGGCGACAGCAACATCGACGGCAAGCCCGACCTCATCACCCGGGACAGCACCGGCACGACATGGCGCTACCTCGGCACCGGAAACGCCGCCGCCCCCTTCGCCAAACGAGAGCTCACCGGAGTCCTCCCCGCCCACCCGTACAACACCGCCCTCTGACCGCCAGCTCCCTGCCGCGTAGCAACTCGCGCGCTATCCGCGTGATCCATGGGGGACGATAACCCGGCTGGATGCCCTCCGAGCCACGGCCGGACCGGTATCGGCGACCGAGCCGGCGGAGTCCGTCCCCGCACTGGTCCGCTCCGCGGCACCGAACACGCCGACGAGGCGGACCAGGAACCCCTGATGGGCCCCACCCCGCCCCCCGCCGACCACGTCATCACGGCCTCCCTGACAGCCGCTGTCACGGACATGGCCGGCGGCGTCGCCAACGCCGAACTCGATTGTGGCTGTCCCTCCGGGCAGCCTCGCTGTGATGACCGAACCGTGGACCGCCGCATACGGCTCAGCGAAGTTCCTCAGGGCATGGGCCCAACAGCCGGGCTTCCGCCTCCTGAAGCAGTCGGACTCAGTCCCCCCGCTGATCGCAGCCCCATTCTCTGAACCTGCCGTCAGCACATACCGCATCTGGGCCGCCCCCGCCTCCACCCTCGACCACCCGGGAGGCTCCCACAACGCCGTGGGGGCGGCCTTCCCCATCGGAAGACCGCCCCTCAACTGCAGTTTCACCAGTCGCAGCGGCGGGATTTGAACCCACGACCACTTCGTCCCGAATGCCGTCGAACCACGGTTACTAGCTGGGCGTTTTGCGTTGCCGCAGGTCAGGGGCGTCGGGCTGAGTGGGCCTGGGGTGGTGTCGAGGGGACTCGGGGAGCGGGTCGGCTCCCATATGGCTCCCAGGAATTCCCGGTTTGACGTGCCCCTTTGTCGTCTCTCGGCCCGCGGCGGAGGAGGTGACACCAGCAAGCCACGGCGGCGGGAACGTCCGTACAGCGGACGCTCGTTCTCCTCGTCGGAGGGGAGCGCCGGTGAAGACACGACAGAAGGATCGAGAGGTCCCTGGGCCCGATGAGCCGTGGAGTGAGATACGCCCCGGCCTGTGGATGGGCGGCCACTACTGGATCGACATGGCGGGCGAGTTGCAGACGGCTGTCGTGGGCGGTGAGTTCGACCTCGTGGTGAGCCTCTTCACCCTCCCCGGGCACGGCCCGTCCGCCGCCGTCGAGCATGTGGTCTTAGAGCTCCCCGACGGCCCGCTGGTGCCGGACCAGATCGCTGCGGTCCAGCAACTGGCTATCCGTGTCTCCGCTGCCGCTCGGGCGGGGCGTTCCGTCCTCGTACGCTGCCACTCCGGTTACAACCGCTCGGGCCTGGTCGTCGGCCAGGTGCTGATTGAGCTGGGGAGCGACCCGGGCGCGGCCGTGGATCTGATCCGCCGGAAGCGGTCGCCCTGGGCGCTGAACAACGAGGTGTTCGAGCAGTACCTCACGGCGGGGCTCGACGCGGCCTATCTCCTGACCGGGCTGGAGGCGCTCCCGTGACAGGCGGCGCCACCATCGCCTTCCATAGGTCATCGGCGGCGTTTTCAGCCCGTCGCCGCGAGGCCCGCCGCGGCGTCGGGCCAGGGCTTGGATGTCGTCTGAGATCGGCGCCCGATGAGCCTCTGCCCGTCGGTTATGCCCCAGTATCTGTTGGAAGCGGGCGGCAGAGGCCGAGGCTCTTCCACGCGATGCACAGCATCTCGAATGCCCTTACCTTCGCCGTCTGGGAGAACGGACAGTGGATGCCCTCGCTGACCGGCAGCCTCGTCGCTTCTCTTCGTGCTGGGCGAGAAGAAGCGCGGTGTGACGTGGGCCGGGGGGTGACTACGATCCGTACCGATGACGGCACAGTGGTGGGCTTTGGCTTGCAACTGTCAATCTCCGTGCACGGTGCGTAGCAAGCCATTTATCGCGGCGCGCAAAAGAGATGCTGAGCCGCTCCCATCCGCGTAGTCGATGACGGATGTTTTCGCGTGCTGGGTAATGAAGCCCGTTGCGGCATGTTTGGCGCATCGGGTGGCCAGCACGACCACATCGGCGGCCCGGGCCTTTGAGCGCAGCGGTGGACTGCCGACACTGTCGTGCGCACAGATGACTTTGACTCCGGGCGCAAGTTGCCGCAAGGCTTCACTGACGCGGTCCAGTACTCCCTGGTCCAGGGAGTACAGTAGTACGTTGCGGCCAGCGGCCTTCCGTAGACTTTCATCGGTATTCCGCGCCAGGTCGTCGTCCGACTGCTCGTGCCAGTCCAGTTCGATACCGAGTTCCAGGGACAGGCGTCGTGCCATGGCAATATCCGCTGGGTCCAGGCGTCCTTGGTGCACACTGAGCGGCAAGAGCAGTGCCAACGCGAAGGATTCGCGAGCGTCAGGGTCGGGAGAAGCTTCCATAACCAGTCGGTCAGCGAAGTCCAGGGCAATAACGGCCCGTTCGGGAGCAACCCAACGCTCGCATGTATCGGCAAGTTCCTCCAGTAGTTGTCTGTAGACAACAGTGGAAGGGCTCGAACGCAGTACTATCTCGCTCAGTGCCTGCACAGCCAGCAGATCACCGGGTCCTAGCCAGTCGTAGGCCAGCGCACAGGTAATGAGAGAGCGCGCGCTGAACGGTGCGGGCTGGTCGTATCCGACGCTTTCGATGAAGGCCCCAACGCAGCGCCAGATCTTCTTTTGGCTCTCGTCGTGTAGGTCTTCCAGTAGCGCAGCGACTTCCTGGTCGTCTGCGGCGGGTGAGGGCCACGCCGTCCAGATGCCGTGCTCAAGAAGTGCGTTCAGGCCGGAGTACCCGTCGGCTACCGCCTTGATCAACTCCACCCATGTGGTTGGTATGGATTCGAACGGGTTTGGGTCAGTGTCCTGCGGCAGGGACGGTGGGGCTGTCGGCCTCGGCGAATCAACAGGCGCATCCGCCGCCGCTGGGACTGGTGTATCCCGGGGAACGCTCTGCGCGCTGATGAGTGTCGTTGCGGCTTCTTTGAGAGCAGGCGGCAGAACGTCGTGGGACATCATGTGCTCGATGGCCGTGAGTACGTGCTGGCTGCTCTGAAGGGCGCCACGCGCCACTGCTGCCAGAAGCAGAACGACGAGCCCCTCGACGGAATAGGACTCCGTGTTGTCTTCGAAAGGGGCCAGTGCAAGGAAGCCCCGGTCATGGAGGGCCTGTTTCGCCTTAGACAGATCACCGTGGTCCAAGGGGTCCTGTACGTCGCAGGAGAAGACGGCCTCCAGCACCGCTGCCTTCACCGGGGCGGGCGGGTCTTGCCGCAGCACGTCGCCGAGGCCCGGATAGTCAAGCAGTTCTCGATCGAGGCCGAGTCGGTTGAGTCGCTTGATGTGCAGGTGGGCGAGGTTAGCGGCGGTGATGCCTCCTTGGCCGACCAGTTGATCGAGAACCGTTTGGGAGGCGGCTTGACCGCCAGCCGCAAGGGCGGCGTCGAATTCGGCTAGCAGTCGTCCCGTCGGCTTCACCGCCCGCCACAGCCGCGGGGGACGATGAGCAATCGTGTGCTGCATGAGCAGGGCCACGTCGGTCAATTTCTGGCGGAAGCGGCGGTTGGGGTGTGTCTCGAGCCTGAAGGTGGTCGTCGCCGTTCCGGCGAACTCCTGCACCGCTGCTTCAATGGGATCGTGGGTGTCCAAGGTGCAGGGGTGCACGCCGGCGCCAATGAGGTAGGTGGCGCCGGCGAAGGCAGTGATTATGGTGCCGACGAGAGTCGCGTGCGCCTCATCGCGGGCGATGACATAGATCGCGTAGCGATCTTGGGCCTGCTGATAGCGAGGCAGCACGATCGGGATGTCGCTGCCGCTGCGAAGCAGATCGACGAAGGGCCGGGCTCGTTCGCCCGTACCCGGGTCGGGATCCATATTCGGCCAGGCGTCGTTGCCCCCGCCGAAAAAGCGCTGGAGGAAGGCTTCCAAGTCTTGGGCGCTTGGAGCGGGGGCGACCGGGCGCTGGGTGATCACTGATGTTCCTTCCATCGCTGGGCGAGTTCCAGCCGTGCCTGGGCCGCGTCCTTGCCTCCCACCTTGTAGCTCACCGCCTCATCGTTCTCCAGAAGGCCGCGCACCGTGAAGTTCATGGATCCGGTGAGCATCCAGTCTCGGCCGCAGATTGTCTTCTCGTGCACGGTTGGGTTCTGGACGGTGCGCACGGTGTGGTGGGGGGTCAGGCGATTCAGCCGTGTGAGGAACCGGGCGTTGTGCGTGTCGGGGCGGGTGACCACGGTCAGAGAGGTGCCGGCCATCGCGATCCGTGCCAGCAGATCGGCCAATGAACAGCTGCTGGGAGGATTGTCGTCGAACAGGTCGTCGTATGTTCCCTGGCTGTTGTCGAGAATCTTCACATCGCTGATCCAAGGTGAGACCAGCCACATCACCGGTCCGGGAGAGGTGAGTTCTCCGACGAGGGCCATGGCCAGAATGGCATCCGCGCGCACGCCGGTATGCCTGCTGGTGCGTACGGGGCGCTCAAGGCCGCTCACTGCGTAGCCTCCCGGATGTCCACTCGGACGCGCCACTGCCCGCCGTCACGTCGCATTCCTTGAATCTCTCCGTACAGGCGTAGCACGTCCCAATCCACGGTCAGTACAGGCACACGGACGACGGCGTCGGACAGCGCTGCCGCGGCGTTCGTGTCAGCGGTCAACTCCACCGCAGCATGCTGGGTTATGGCCGCTTGGTAGCGCTGTTCCCAGCCTTCTTCGGTGACGTCGATGCGCGGCAGTTGCTCGTCGTGGGCTGCGGCAGCCAGGAGACGGTCGAGAACGGGTGGGCGGTCGAGGTATGGCTGGTAGTACCGAAGGTGATGGGTCCTGGCGTCCCGTCCCCGCGGCCAGAGGAGGCTGAACGCCTGGTCGGCCGACAAGCGTGGGCCGGGGCCGGTGGGCAGGCGCCCGGAGCCGACGGCATAGGCGATGACGCGAGCGTCGACTTCCACGCCGAGTCGGAGTTCGAGGGCCTGCCATGCATTGATCACAGCTAGTGCGCTGGCATCGGTGGTGGGGTTGCTGCCCGGTCGGAGGAGTCGCGTGGACAGGGCTGCCACGGCACTGTGGCGTGGCGGGCCGTCGAGTGCGCTCCACGCCTTGCGGAGGTCAGTGAGTGCTTGGCGGGAATCGGCTGCGGAGGTGCGGGCCCGCAGATCTGCCATCGCCTGTGCCGCCGTGCCGGTCGGCGCTGTGGTGACGTGGCGCAAGAGTCGGGTAATGGTGGTGTCGACGTATTCGTAGTCGTTGGGAGTCAGGGCTGTCTCGACCAGACGCCAAAAGCGCCGTGGGTCCTCGGCGTAGTAGCGAGAGAGCTGTTCGATCACTCCCAGACCGCCGATGGAGGTCTCGCTCAGCCATACGTTGGCCGGATGATCGTCCTGGGCTGCAGGAACTACGTCGACAATCAAGTCGGAGTCCTGTGCGTCCGGGCAGGCACGCAGTGCTGCAGCAAGGACGGCAGCGGCGACGGTGTCGGTGTAGGCCCGCTGTGCCAGGTCGGTGGTGCGGACGGCGACATCCGATGCCACCAGGAGGTATCCGGCCCGGTCCAAGGCGTCCACGACGGTGCGAACGTCGCTCAGTTCAGTAAGTGTGGCGATGAGCCGTTCGTTGGTGTGGGTGGGCTGGCCGGCAGGCTCGTCGCGGTAGAGCACGCTGAGGATTTCCGCCAGGTCCTCCCGCCAACTGCCGCCTGCCAGTGCGGCACGGATCGAAGACGGATCGGGACTGTCGTCGCCTATGCCTCGCAGGGAGAACGATGTCAGGTAGACCAGGGCGAGCCAACCGCGCTGGAACTGGTTCGTCACCTCTGCCAATGCGGGATCATCGCTTACGGCCTGGAAGAAGGCCAGGGTCCGCCATTGGGGTTCGGCGAGGTACTTGGCAATCTCGGGGCGGGCGGTGTCCAGCGGGGCGAGAGTGAAGGAGGCGGCATCAACACTGAGTTGGAATCCGAGGGCGGCCGGTTCCCCGTTGTAGGTGTAGTGCACCGTTCGGGCATCTGTGGTGCCCGAGTCGTAGCTGACATCGAAGCGTGCTCCGGAAGTCATCCGGCGCACTTCGATGGGGTTGCCTGCTGCGTGCAGGGAGAAGCCGACGGCAGTGATGCGGTCCTGCCACGAGGAAGGGCGGGGAACGTCCCCTGCCAGGGGCGAGGTAGTGGAGTGGACAACGATCTGAGAGCCCCACAGCGGAAAGCCTTGTGACCGGTCGGCGACCGATCTGGGCGGCCGGCTGAGGTGCAGGCGATGGGGGCGCAGTACGACCAGGCCCGTTTCGTAGCCTGGGGGAAACCATCGGCCTTCGCGTGTCGGATCGGGGACGAGGGCTTCGTCCAGTTCTAGCGTGTCCTGGCCGAGCGGGGGGATGGGAAGCCAGGTTCGGTGGTCGTCCCGTTGATGGCCGTAACGGCGGCTGACCCGGCCGGGTACGGCTTCTCTAAGAGCCCTGGCGATCGGCAGAAGTTCGTCGGTGCTCTCTTGTTCTGAGCCTCCGGCAGCCTGACGCGCAGCGAAGGGGAGCGTTAGTGCGACCTCAGGTACGTTGAGTGCGTCGAACAGGGCGCGGGTCACGAACTCTGGCAACATGCTCCCAGGGTCGGCGCCGGGATCCTTCTCCTGGAGTGTCTGCCAGTTATTCTTCAGTCGACGAGTCGCGGTGGGTACCACGCTGAGCAGGAGTGACCGCGGCTCCTCCCACAGTAGGGCCTGCACCTCATCGGCGCTCAATTGCAGTGCGGTTCTGAGGTGACGTGCGAGATCGTCCTGGAGAGTGGCCGTGGTCAGCAGACTCTCCAGCAAGTGCGCCAACTGCTCGCGGGAACCGTTGTCCTGAGTCTTGCTGCCCTTTCGTGGTGCGGTCAGTAGTTGCCTGGGATCGTTCCAGATCTGGCGGGATCGTAGTTTTCGTCCGGCCCAGTCGAGCAGAGACTGCGCTCCCTGGATTTTGATCACGAAACGGTTGTTGACCGGCAGGTGCCGTGCGGCCACTTCCGGCTGGAACAGCGTCTCGTAAGCCTGGTAGGCGAGCCTGTCTCGGCCGTAGTCGGAGAGGGCGATGACCGTGATCGGGCGCATGGCGCGCTGACGGCCGGCGCGGCCGCGTCGCTGGATGAAGGCAGCCGCATCGTGGGGTGCCTTGTGCTGGAGGACCAGTCCGACGCGCGGGTCGTTGAATCCGACTTCGAGAGATGCGGTCGCCACTGTCAGGTCTGCGTGCAGATCGACCCCGACGTCCTGCGATGACGTGCGCGCCACGCGCAGGACGTGGCTGCCTGCGCCAGGGGCGAGCACGTGGCCGATCTTCTCCATGAGGTCCCATGACTGGCCGTCGCGATAGCGGGCGTGATGCTGGGGACTGGCCGGAGCTCGGAGGGAAGCGAGGGCGGGATGGCGGCCATTTGACCTGCCGTAGCGGTCTTGTTTTCCCTCGGCATCCCGCAGGTCGTCGTAGAACCGGTTGGTGACGTCAAGGTCGTCGGTGAAGAGGAATCCGGTGGATCCGTACAGAGCGGCGTCTTCCTCGGGGTCGAGCATGCGCCCGAAGAGCATGGCCGTTTGAATGGATGTGGACAGCAGGCTGCTACCGGCGATCGGATCGCCGCGCAGTGCGAGGGCGTATTCGCGGCCCTCCTCGTCCATGCTGTCATCGCCTGGCTGGATGTACTCAACGTCGTTGTCGCGCAGACCCACCAGGCGGGCAAAGAATGCGCTGGCGTCGCGCAGCGTGGCGCTCAGCCCGACGAACGTGACCGGTTTGCGGACGGCCTGCTGCCATCGGCGCAGCAATAGGGCCGTCTGCGCCCCGTGGAGCCCAGCGTAGGTGTGCACCTCGTCGAGAAGGACCAGTGAGGGGACGGCACCTGCCTGCCAGCCCAGCAGTCGGCCGATGCCTCCGGCGGCGCTATAGAGGTTGAGCATCTCGGTAGTGGTGAACAGCAGGTCCGGTGGCTGCTGGCGCTGGGATTGGCGGGTGAGGGCCAGGCGGCCCTCCGGGATGACGCTCTGGCAGGCGAGGCAGGCCAGTCGTTCTTTGTTGCTGCGGCGGTCCGCGTCGTGCCAGAGAAGTTCACCGCGCTCGCATTGCGGGCACGTCAGGTAGGGGCAGATGGCGCCTTGCTGGGTTCGCTTCCAGGCCGCGCGGCTGTTGGCACCGGGCTCAAGTCTCGTGTCCTGGGGGTCGTACGGCGTGTCTCCGTAGAGCGCTCCCAGGCGAAGCGGCCGACGCTCGCAGCTTTGCAGGGTGGACTCCAGAGCACTGGCGGTGCTCAGCGCCTCCCGTAGTTGGTCACGCAGAAGTTCCTTCCGCGGATACAGCGCCAGGGTGTGCAGCCGGAAACTGTTCGGGCGGGCACGCTCGGCCATGGCGGCGAAGGCCGGCAGGTAAAAGGACAACGTCTTGCCGCTGCCGGTGCCGGCCCCCACAATCACACCGCTGGAGTGCGGGCGGTTAAGGGCGCTGGTTACCGCCGTGGCGGCATCGATCTGGAACCGGGCGAGGTCACGGGAACCGATCTGTGCTTTGGCCACGAGGTGCTGGAGACGAGCCCAGCCTGGCAGGTTGGCGAGTTCCTTCAGCGCAGTCGTCGCGGGGATGTTGCGCTGAGGATAGCGGCGCGGCGCGGTGTGCAGGCGGTAGTCGGCGACAAGTCGTTTGCTGGTCTGCCACCACGGCGTCGCCTCGTCGCGGACCTGCCAGGGGAAGAGTTGCCGCAGTTGAGCTGCCAGACGGACGGTCTCGGCCAGCCGCGTGCGATATTGCGAGGGCGAGGTGTCCGGTACCTTGAACAGCCAGGCGCGATCGCGGAATTCGTACAACAGATCTTCGCTCGATATACCTGCCGCCTCCTGCGGGGCGTCGAGCAGGCAGAGATCGAAGACCTCAAGGACTTCGCTTTCGGTCAGAGCGCCGTTGGTAATTCCCCAGGATACAAGGGGCAACTCGCGGTCTTCGAGCGCATTGAGGACGTTGTTGTAGAAACGGGCACGGGACGGTGTGATCACGTGCGCCTCCTGCGGACTTCCAGGTCTGAGTCGAGAGCGACACGACGGAGCAGTGCGATCTCCTCGTCTGTGATGTCGCTGAGCAGCAGGGCGGTGCCAGAGGCCAGGCGGTCCAAGAGCGTCTGCAGTCCTTCCGGCGGAGGTGGTGCGCTATCGAGCAGTTCGGCTAGTTCGGCATGTGCATTGGCAAACAGAATAGTCACGGCTGCGTCGACGTCGGCGCGAGTAGTTTTGGTGAGGTCCTGATATAGCGCCTTGGCCCGCGCCTGGTCCTGCAGGGAGAGCATGACCTGCCGTGCCATCTGCAAAGCCGCCAATTGGGATCGCGTCCACAGCCGCCATGCCTCCTGGCTGTCGTGGGCTATGCGATCGGCGACCTTTTGCACCGCTGTTGACGCTCTGGTGAAGGCGGGGTTGGGAGGCAGTCCGCCTTCGCACTGGCGGGTGAACGCTGCCAGACCCGTGTCGAGCCCGGAGAGGTCGATGTCGCCCGCGGCTGGCTGAGCCATCAAGGAGCGGGCTATGTGCAGGCGCCGCTTCAAGGCCATCAACTGGTTGTACAGGACGCTGATGCGTTCGCTGATGCGCCTTGCCTCCTCCTCTCCCTTCTCTCCCTCGTTGAGTCGGCGTGCCTCCGCCTGCAGGTGCTCAGCCTTTTCTAGCACGGACAAGGGCGCGCTCATCGATCCTCCTCCGGTGCGCTCAGCGACTGCCATTCGATCAAGAGCTCCCGGACGCCACGGGCCGCCTCATCGCCATGAGAGTTGGTGCGGACTGCAGCGTGCTCCAAAGCGCTGTTCAGCCATGCATCGCTGGCCTGCAGTAGGCCGCTGACCACCTGGGTGGTGACGCCTCGGTCACGCACGGCCGCTGTGATGCGGGCCGCGTCGGAGGCATCGGGTTGCTCCGCCAGCATGAGATCGTCTTCGAGTTGGTTCAGGATCTTCCAGTCGACATCCTGCGCCCGCGCAAGACGTTCAGTGAGATCCGTGCGCGTGGCCAGCGGAACCGGGATGCTGGCGTCTTCGGCCGCAAGCAGCGCATTGCGCACGGCGGCCAAGACCTGCGCCCCGGTCTTGCCCCGCGGGTGGTGTAGGCGTATGTTGTCCAACTTTCGACGCAGCGTCGCATTCTGCGTATTCACCATGTCCGTCCAGTTGGCGAAGGTTTTGACGGCCTGCTTTACCCATTCCGGTATGTCCGATCCCGTCACCTGCCAGTCCCACTGCGCTGCCGCTCGGCGCAGCAGCGGCAGCGCCCTCGCCGCGTCGATCAGTCGGGGCTTGCCGTCGCCCTGGGCCACACCGAGGGCATCGCGGAGCCGCTCGACGAGAGGGGGGCGGTGCTGGAGGTGGCCTACCAGGGCTCGACTCCATGCGCCTTCTCGGTCTGCTGCGTCCTGGCGCGCCCATGAGCGTCCGTCGGCAAAGACGGCCGTCAGTAGTTCGGCCTCGTCCATGCCCGGCCACGCCTGTCCTGCCAGAGCGGCGCCGATCAAGGCGGCCCGCAACCCGAGGACCAAGTCATCATCGGTGATCTGCAGGTTCTTCTGCAGAGCGGTGGTCAGCGACGCGGTGAAGCGGTCGGCGTCTGTGCTCAGCCGACGTACGTGTTCGGCGCGTTGGGCAGGTTGGCCATTCTTCAGCAGCAGCACACTGCGCAGGTAACGGCTGTTTCGTGCCGTCCGCTTGAACTTGATCGGGGCTTCGTCTGCGCCCTGAATGTTCTCTGTGGCGCCTTCGATTGAGACCACACGGGCGTTGGAGGGCCAGGCTGAGCGGAGCGTCGCTTGTGTCTGCTCCCGCATCAGCGGATGGACCCACCGGTAACGTTGCGCGACGGCGGTCACAATGACGGTGCGCAGTTCGCTGGCCACGGCTTGCTGTAGGACCTGCTCTCGCGTTAGCCAGTCCTCCACCGCATTGACCTTGGCTTGCAGGGAGGGCGGGAGCTCGTCCGTGGCGTGAGGATCCCTTTGAGGCTTCTCCTTGCGCGAGTTCGCTTCTGGCACCTTGCGCAGATTCCGCGAAGTGGCGCTTCCCCCGGAGAAGGCGCGGGTTTCCAAGGCAAAGGCTTCTGTGACTGCGGACGGCAGCGCGCCGGCGTGGTCAGGGGCTCCGCCCCAGAACTCCAGGACGATCTTCCGGCGGTCGGCGTCGAGGTGGTCCTCCGCCTCTACGACTTCCTGTACGTCGGTGGAGAGCGGCTCGTCGATGTCCGCGGTGGGGAACTGCGTGCGGAATCGGGCGTCTGGGAAGGTGCCTTCCGTGAGCGCGTTGGCTTGGTCGACCAGGACGGGGCGGATCACGCTGCCGAGCACGGTGCGTGGCACAAACGCGTAGGGGTCGTTGCGTGGAGCAGTCGCGTGGATGGTGCGGACCAGAGCGTATGAATTAAACGGATACAGGCCAAAACCTTCGGAACTGACCCCAAACTGCTCATGGCACCGGGAGACCAGGTCGCAGGTCTCGCAGGGATTGGGGATCTGCCGCTCACCCTCCTTCTCCAGGGCGTCCCGTCCAACTCGGGCGGCGTTGAGATACCGACCAACGAAAGAGGTGATCTCGGATTCGCCTCGGTCGTCCCTGGTGAAAGAAACATTGAGGTTGTAAACGTAGCCTGCGGTCGCCCGCACGCGGGTAAGTGCGGTCTCCGGAAGGTCGCTGAAGTAGCTCGTAGTGACAGCCATAAGGGTGCGGATCGGCGCCAGGGTGGTGCTGCCGTAGCGGTTGGCGGCCTCAATGACCGCATCGAGGAGGTCTTTCTGTACGCCCTGGATCAGCGCGAAATCCTCGATGAGCAGAATAATCTCTTTGCCCTTGCGGGCGTACTCCTGCCGTACCTGCAACATGGCGTCCTGCAGGCGGCCCGCTCCCAGGCTCGCCACCCGTTTGACAGCCGCTTCTAGATGCTGGTTCAGCAGGTCGACGGCGGCCTGCTGCAATTGTGTGTTACCCGAGATCACATTGATCATCCTGATCGTGACCTGGGCGGCGCGATGGAGATCCAGTAGGTCGGTGGGGAGGGCATCAATAGTGAACGCCATGGGGCGGTCAGGTTCGCCGTCTGCACGGTCCTGCAGCAGTTGTTTTGCCAGTTGCGGAATGAACTTGCCCTCTCCGAGCATGAAGGCGCTCACGTGTGGGTCTTGCAGGACGACCGTCAGACCGCGGGGACCGGCAAGCGGACGGGCGTGCTGGCCTACGTCCCGGGCTGTCGTCGCGGCCAGGGCCTCACTAAGGGCGTTCAGGAGGCGCCTGCTCAACGTGGCCGCATCCACGCCATCGGTGAATCGGTCTATATCGGCGCGCAATTGAGTCAGCGCACCGCCGTCCGCATCGGCGAGGAGGGCGTCGATCACAGCGCGCAGGCTGGTCTTAGCTTTCTCCAGGTAGATGATCTTGTACTTGTCCGAAGGGGGCAGGTTTTCGCGCACCCAGCGCACCAGGTGCGACTTTCCCGTCCCGGAGTCACCGACGATCGGCAACAGGAGCGCGCCGGTGTCGGACTGCAGCGACAGAAAGTCTTTCAGGACGGTGTTCTCGTCGATGAGCGGGCCGTTGTCGACGATGGCACGTCCGTCCAGGCTGGCCCTGCGAATGCGTAGCGGCGCATGCGTGGCCAGGAAGACCGCACGAGATGGGCTGATCGCCTCGGTGTTGATCGTCGTGGCTGCGGTTTCGGGAGTCCAACAAAGGAAGCCACGGAAGTCAGCCATGCTGGTCCTCCGAGATGACGATATCGGATACGTAATGGGAGGGACGGTCAGGGTCATGAAGTGTCAAGACGCGCCGAGCGTCTGCGCCCTGCTGCAGGATGAGCCAGCCCTCGTCTTCGCCGCGCAGCAGGGCGTAGGACAAGGTGGGGCCTGCTGACTGGGTGCCTGGGTCGGGGATGCCCATGGCGTTGGCGTAGTCCCCGCCGGGCAGGACCGGCAGAGCGGTACGCATGGCTCGGACTACGTCCACGGCGTTTGCTTGTTCCCCGACGGGCCACAGCCTTTGTACTGTCTGCTTTACGGCTTCTGTGCAGTCTGGCAGCAGGGGGCCCTTTCCGCTGCTGGACAACAACGGGGCCGCAGCCAGGCCCAGGGCCGGCGCCCAGTGCACGAAGCGATTCCAGCGCGTGTCGTTTCGCGACGCAGTGCCCGCATCAGGATTGAGGTCGATGGACTGCTCGCGTTGGACGATCTCCCAGGTGGCCGGTTCATCGAGAGGGTCGCGGGAGAGGAACCACACGAGGATGCGGGTGAGGTCGCGCGAACCGGTCTGTCCTGCGTCGGCAGCCAGTCCGACATTGAGTTCCCGGGCCAGGACGGCTTGGCGCAGGGCACTACTGAAGGATGTGAAGTCCGCGCCGTCGAGGTCCTCGGCATGTCCGGCGAGCGACAGTCGGTCCTCGTTGTCGGTGATCAACTGCAACTCACGCAGGCTGCGCAGGGCTTGATCGAAGATCTTGTTCTCCTTGCCCTCGGTCAGGGAGGGTGGAGCCAAAAATGCCCGCGCGCGATCCGCCGACAGCGGCTTCCGCTCTGCGGCAAGAAGACGAACGACGGCCCACATAAAGGGTGGTATCGAAGATTCTGCGAGCAACAGGGCCACTAAAACGACTCCAAGGCAGTGCGTACCCATAGGTGGGCGCGATGGATTGCAACAAGTGGGGTGTCGGGACGATCCGGGTGCGCCAAAGACCGTGGATGCAACAGATACGTTACATCCTTGGAATCGAAACGCATCGCCAGATCCTCTCCCATATGGGACGCAGACGAGTCCAGCAGCCAGACCATCGGGTTGGTGTAGCGGCCTAGGAGGTCCTCGTCCCTGTCGACGACGAGGGGGTGAGGGCGCACGTCGCGTTGCAGTCGTCGGGTGACGAGGCTGGCAAGCCCCGGACCGCCGACCACCGACATCCCCCGCACCGCCAGGCGCTCGAGAAGTTCGGGCATCAGGTCTGTGAACTCCCTTTCGGTCTCCCAGTAGATGGAAAGGCACGGAAGGTCACCGCGGAAGCGCTTCAATGGGTCCTCGCGCTGGCTCGGCCACGACGGCACGGCGGGCCAGGGCTCGACCGCGAGGCGGTAGTAGCCCTCCGGGGCGGCACGCGGCGGGCCCTGCTTTCGGCAAGGCGGGCATCCACGGCAGGTGACTCCGGTGGTCAGGACGCCTTCGTGGTAGGGCACGCGGTAGTGGTCGGCCAGTGCCTCGCCCCAGCAGCGGTCGCCACGCAGGATCTTTTTCAGCCGGCCGGCGGCACTACGCTGGTCGTTGATGATCAGTCGGCGAACGTCATCGAAACGCTGCAGGAAGTAGACGCGGTCGTTGGTTTGCCCGTCCACGAGGAAGATGTCGAACTCTTTGCCCAGGGACGTGTAGAAAGCGTCAAGACGTCCTTGCCAAGCCGTGTCGGTTTCCTGCTCCCCGCGCTGTGGGGGGTCGGGGATGGTCACCTTGATGAGGCCGGCTCTGACCATGAAGTTGAGGATGCGTTCGTTCCAACTGCGATGCTGGCCGAAACCTTCGGGCATGTCGGCTGGCAGGGCTTCGAGGCTGAGCCGGTGCGCCCCGCTGTCGGTGGCAGTGCGTCCCACCCACATAGCCCGCCACCGGGACCAGGCGCGCTTAGCGGTCAACTGCGGGCTGCGGTTGATACGTTCGGCTAGTTTCTCGTCCCCAGGAGCTGTGGCCATATAAGCGATGCAGGGATTCCCGTCACGTCCGGCGCGTCCGACCTCCTGGTAGTAGCGGTCCGTGGTCTCCGGGAGACAGGCATGGACCACCGTGCGCACGTCGGCGAGGTCGATTCCCAGACCGAAGGCCGACGTGCCTACGACGACATCGAAGCGCGTGGCCCCAGGCCCGACCGGGGTCGATCCCGCCCAACCTTCGAGCGCCCGCAGTCGCTGGTCGTCGGTGGACTTCCCGGTGACCTGGGTGACGCGGCGGAAGCCGGCTTGGCGGAGCCGTTCAGCCCAATCGACGGCGTCCTCGACGCGGTTGGTGTAGAGCGCCAGGGGCCGAGGCAGCATAGCCACTGCTTCAATGACGGCTTGGTCCCGGGTTTGATCATCGGGGCAGGCGTCGACGTAGCAGGAGGGTTCGTGCCGGAGTTGGGAGGCCCATACCACCTGAGCCTGCCCTTCCTCGGCGAACAACTGCTCCAGAAGGCTGACCTGCTGTTTGGTGAGAGTGGCACTCATGGCCACGGTCACCGGCGCCTGGTCGTGGGGGGCCTTGCGCAGCCAGGTACGCCGGTGGCTGGCCATGGTCTGGAACTCGGGCCGAAAGCCTGTGCCCCACTGATCGACCAGGTGCGCCTCGTCGATGACGAAGTACTGAAGCAGTCCAGCTTCGGCGGCGTCCTCCAGCGGCTTTTTCAGCGCCGTCACAACAGCTTCGGGGGAGGTGAACAGCACACGTTGGCTACCGGTTCGGACATCGTCGCAGATCTGCCGTTTGATCTCCTGTGGCATGCCGCCGGTGTAGGCGTAGCGGCCAGTCGGGCTTTGCCTGCCCTGGCGACCGAAGGCAGCCTGCGTCCTGGCCTCCATGTCCAGGGCGAGAATGACGGTGGGGACGACCACGACGGACACTCCCGTGCGGGCGCCCGCCAGCAGCGCGGCGGCTAGGGCCACTGCGGTCTTCCCGTGGCCGGTGGGCAGGCACACGATCGTCGTGCTGCCCGCTGGAGCCAGCGCAACGGCCCGTGCGGCTTGCTGCTGTCCGACGGAGACGTATTCCTGATAGCCGAGGGCCTCGGTCCAATAGGGATCGGCCGGCTGGGACTCGAGATGGCGCCGGTGCGGTGAGTCCTGTCCGAGGCGGATCTGCTTCAGATCTTCCCGTGCGCTTTCTAGCGCTTGAGATGTCAAGGCGCGAGGGTGCCACTCCAGAGCAAAGACGCGCAGTCCGCCCCTGGTGGGCAGCGTTCTGCACGCCATTTGGTCCCACTGCTCGCGGTTGGGCAGGGCAGGGTCCAACGGCACCTCCAGGCCAGCCTGGTTGCCCCTGACCGCGGCCTCCAGTAGGACTTGCCGAGTCAGGGCAGCGATGTCGCGCCAGCCGACCGCGTCCGTGCGGTGGGCCGCCAGGTCGGCCAGGGCGTCCCTCAGTCGCCGCAGCGTCCCCGTCGCCGTCGTCGCGGGCACCTCGGGCCACGCGGAGAACAACTCCTGTGCGTACGCCCACAGATCAGCCATGGCGGTTCACCGTTCGGTATCCGCCGCGCACGATGCAGGTGGCGGCAACCACGCGGACCGAGGGGTGGCTCAGTCCCTCTGCCAGATCCCGCCCCACGGCCACGTCAAGTAGGTAGCTCTCTGTGTCGCCCAGGAGATGGCCTGCCGCGCGTCGCGCCTGCGCCTGCGCACCCGCCACGGCAAGCTGCTGTCGTGCCTGTTCCTGAGCCTGGACGCACTTGCTGACCAGGTCGTTGGCCTGGACGAGGTGGGCGCGGGCTACTTCCTCGGCTGCTTCGGCCGCTCGCCGATACTCTCGCCCGCCTCCGAACAATTCGAGCAGTTGCTGTTGGTTGGTGAAGTTGTAGTTTTGGTCGCCCTGCTTGCCATAGAGGGCGTCCAGCCATCCACACGCCTCGGGATTGGTTAGAGCCGCACGATGTCCTGTCGGCACCCAAACCTTGCGAGTGAACGGTGCGAGCAGGCGGTCAGCCTGGCGCCGCAGCGCCCGCGCGGCCTCTGGTCTGTCATCGACTCGCTGCAGGGCGGAACCGATGTCGGCCTCCACGAGGTACTCAAATCCGAAGTACGCCTCATCGGCCCCGCGGCAGGCTGGGTCAAAGCGCCGGAAGGCTGTGGCCTGTCCGCGTTCGTCGGCGAAGACGATTTCGGCGAGCATGTCGACAAAGGGGTTGCCTGTGCGGAAGAGCCGGGTACCCGGCGCACGCAGGGCGGCTGACCGGTTGAACACGCCCTGGGACATGTGGGGGTGAATGCTGCTGGCGGCCGCTTGGTGGCGTCGAGGGTCGATCAGGGGGTGGGAGGAGGCAACATCGAACCTGTCGCGCTGGTGCCCGCCAACAGTACGTATGTCATGGCGGAAGCGCAGCCCACCACTGCTGTTGTCGGCGTAGTGCACCAGATTCTCCCGCAGCTCTCGCCATTCCTGTTCGAGGCGATCGAGTGTGTCAGTGGTCTGACGCGCCTGTTCCGACGTCTCATGGATCGACTCCAGCATGTCCATGGTGTCGATGTTCCGCTTGGCCTGGCGGAGGCTCTCGCGGAGGTCAGGTGCCAGGGTCGTGAGTCCGGCGGGGCCGTCGATCAACGCCTGCCGCCACACTGTTGCCAGTCCTTCTGCGATGATGTCCTGCAGGGTCGAAACCGATGCGGTGAACAGGTCATAGCCCTCGTGGAGGAGGGCGGCCCAGGCCCCGCAAAACATCTCGTTTCCTTCGCGGTCACCGACGCGGAACTGCTGCGCCGGCCGATTCTGTCGCAACGACTCCACGCCCCGGTAGCGATCCACCCGTCCGATCCGCTGCTCCAGGCGGTTGGGGGACCACGGCAGCCGCATGTGCACCACAGTGTCGGCGACCTGAAGGTTCAACCCGTCCTCGGCCGATGTGTCAGTGACGAGGATTTGACACAGTCCCGCCTCTTGCGGGGCACGCCATGCCTGCACCACGCGGTCGCACGCATCCGCACCAGTTGTCGTCGTGTGCAAACCCACCACTGTGGTTGAAGCGTGGGCGTCACCGAGGGCAGTCGCCACCTGAGTCGCCAAGCAACCCGGACCGCAGAAGATCACCACCTTGGTTCCGTGACGGATCACCGGCGCCAGTACATGGGCAAGGGACGAGCGCGTGAAGAAGGCGGGCAAGTCGGCGCACTGCTTGTCGTAGGTCTTCAACAGGGTGCTTTCGGCAGGAAGAACTCTTGCTGCCGCGAGCAGTTGCCGTTCCTGCTCGGTGAGTCCGGCTGCTTCAGCGGCGGATCGGTCGAGATGGATACGCCAGCGCAGAGCGCACAGCAGGTCCGCCGCCGGACCCCCTGCCCGGGAGGTCAGCACCGCCAGCGCCATGGCGAAGGCCGCATACTGGATGTCGTCGCTTTCAGCGTCCATCAAGTCGTCGGCGACGAGCGCGCGCCACTCGAGCAGCAGTGCCTGGCTCAAATGGTGTTCTTCCAGGTTCACCGCGAGCAGTCGCGGCCGGGTGCGTCCTCTCACTTCGTAGGGCACCAGGCCCGACCCTTCGTCATCCTGCAGCACGGAGGCGCGGCGGTGACGGATGACCCGCCGGTGTAGACGGTAGGTCTCGCTGAGGTGTGCCCTCAGGCGCTCAACACGCAGGCCGAGTTCAGGGGCCTGGTCCTCGTCCACCAACTCATCGTCGTCGGTGAGGAGCGCCAGCACGCCGGCAGCCAAGTCTTCGAACCGTGCGTCGATCGGCACGAGGTCTCGCAGGCTCTTGATTGTCATCGGTAGCAGCGCGGGGAAGTAGGAGTCCAGTTGGAACACGCCGTCGGCCAGGTCTTGGCGCCGCCTGTAGCGCTCCTCGAATGCGGCACGGTCGTCCCACCGGTACAGGTCCTTGTCCAGCAGGTGCAACAGGCCGAGGTGGGTGACGTAGTGAGAGGTCACCGGAGTGGCCGAGAGGAGCAGCAGTCGCGCGGCCGAGTGGGCGATGCCGCACAGTTCCCGATACGGGGATTGCGTCGGCTCGATGATGTCGTGGACGAGGAGATGAGCCTCGTCCACGACGAGCAGATCGACGTCCCGGTAGGTCTCCCACTTGTCGGGGGTCTCGTGGGAGGTGAAGGTGATGCGCGCGTCGGGGAAGTCGTCTATGAAGAACTTCTCCAGCATCTCGCTGCGCCACTGCCTCACCAAGGGTTGGGGCGTGACGACGACGACCCTCGCCTGGGGGTCGTCGATCAGGGTCTGACGAATGACATATCCGGCCTGGACGGTTTTCCCGAGCCCGACCTCATCGGACAGCAAGTAGCGCTGCACCGGGTCGCAGAGGACCGTCAAAGCAGTTTGCACCTGGTGGGGGTAGATCTCCACGGCAGCGGACAGCAGCGCCGGGATGCTGCCGCAGGCTTTGCGCTGGGCGATGAGACTGTGCAGCATCGGCAGGCGGGTGTCGTGGAAGTAGCCGGATTCGTTTCCACCTGCCCCCAGAGTCGCCACTGGATTACGTACCGGCTTATCCCAACGTACATGCAACTCTGCCGCTTTGACCGGCAGATGCACGTCCGGTCGATTGGGGAACTGCACGTAGTACACGCCCGGGGCGCTTCCCCGTACCCGTCCCACATTCCATACGCCAGTGCTGGGATCTCGCCGGTAGACCCGCGTCTCTTCTGGCAAGGACACCGGCGTGCATGATCGCGCAGCGATGCGTTGCTGCAGCGCAACGGGTTCCGCTATCGACTCGAAGAAGTCGACCTGAACGCTGTCTCCTTCGAGTGCCCCCACACGCCCTACCCCCGGTGAACCGGAGAAGCAGACGAAATCCCCCACCCTCAGCCCCGACATTGCACTTCCTTCACAAGCCGCTCACATCTGGTCGATCGAAGGGTAATCTTCACGACCGACAACGACCCCGCCAGGCAGACGATCTTGGGTACACACCCGACCCCGGCCCCCCGTTCCATGCATCGGCGCCGCTCACGCGCTGCCCTTCCAACATGGTCCGGCAACCGGCCGCTCGAAACTCTGCCCGCTTCGCCCCACTCCATCTGGATAGTGTCGGTGAGATAACGATAAAGAGGATCACATCGTTTCGTAACCCAAACCGTCGATCCGGACCCCTGGAGTAGTCACGGCCGAGATCTGACACCGCAGGCAACGCAGCCCGCCGGAAGCCTCTGCGACTGCCGGAGCGACCCGATGGGCAGGGCGACAGCGTCCACAATCTGCCGCGGCGACAGACGTGAAACAGGCGGGTCGAGGTACTGATCGGTAGTTACTGAGGTTGAACTCGTGATGTCGTGCCGTTGCTCAGGCGGGTTTGATGGTCAGGCCGGTCTCGGCGAGGCAGCCGTCGATGAGGTGGTTGCGGTACTGGATGTGCCGTAGGCCGCGCCGGACGGTCTGCACGAGGTGTTCGGGAGTGCTGAAGGCGACGTTGGAGAGCCAGCCGCACCGCAGGAGGGACCAGATCCCTTCCACGGGGTTGAGATCGGGCGCCTAGGGCGGCAGATAGTAAATGGACAGCCAGTCCCGCGCTTCGGCGAATTCTCGCAGGCCGACGGCTTTGTGGACGTTGAGATTGTCCCAGACGAGCACGATCGGGCCGCCGAGTTGCTGGTGGGCGGCGGTCAGCAGGTTGCGGTAGTCGCGCCAGGAGAAGCTCTTGCGTCCGTCGCGTCGGCCGTCGTCCCGGCGGGGCCGGTAGATCAGCCGGGACCGGTAGCCGGGTCTGTAGCAGGTCAACGCCGCGATGGATATCCGCCTGCGGGAACGTCCGCGGAGCCGCACGACCGGGGTGCGGCCACGCGGTGACCAGGTTCTGGCGTGCGGCGGCGTCATGGAGAAGCCGGCTTCGTCCTCGAAGACCAGCCAGGCCCCACGAGCCGCCGCTAACCTTCCGCGCGGGGCCACACCTCCTTGACCCACCCGGCCATGGCGTCATCGTCGCGCTCCATGGCACGACGGGCCGGAACCTGGCAGGACCAGCCGTTACGGACCAGCAGCTTGCGCACCCCCTGGATCGTGTAGGTCAGGTGGAAGCGCCGGCCGATCACGGTCTTGACCCGCCCCAGAGTCCAGCGCTGGTCCTCCCAGCCGTGCGCGGCCGACCCCTTCGCCAACTCCGCCTCCAGTTGGGCGAACTGCTTCTCGCTCAGCCTCGGGAGCGACGCCGGGCCCTGCGACCGCAAGGATCGCGGACCGCCCTCGGCCCACGCGTGACGCCATCGCTGCACCGAACGGACACTGACCCGCAGGTCCCTGGCGATCGACGTACTGCCCCCATCCCGCGCGAACCGCTCAGCCGCCTGAAGCAGTAACTCCCCGCGCTTGCAACTGCCGTTCGGCGGTCAGCCCGCCACCCTGTGGATACTGCATCCTCCGGGGATACCGCAGACAGGCACCAAACGTCAGCCCCTACGACTCCACAAGTTCAACCTCAGTAACAGCACGTTCGCGTGCAAACTCTCCATCGGGTGGACGACTGCTCCTGGCCTCGAATTTTCCACGAGTCCTCGTCGGTGTGATGACTGGGGCTCTGTGTTTGTTTGGTGCGGTTTTTTCGGGGCCGGGGGGGCTGAGGGTCCGGCTGTCGCGTCGGGTGGCGCCGGGTTCCTCTTTGCCGGAGCGGTCGTGCTTGTGGTTGGGGTGGTTGACGTGGCTGGTTAGCCGGGGTTCGGCAAGCTCTGCAGACGGTTGAGCGCCTGGGTGATGACGTCGGTCCAGGGCCACTTGGCGGTGAAGCGGAGCCAGCGTCGGCGGCCGGTGGTGAGGATCTGGGCGGCGGCGGAGAACAACCGCAGGCGAAGCCGTTTGGGTCCCCAGTGGCGGGTTTCTGCTGTCAGGGCAGGCATCGGCATCCAGGCGAGGAGATCGAGTGCGAGGGAGATGATCTTGAGCCAGATCCATTTCTGGGCGGACTCGTGCAGGGGCAGGTTGCGCAGTCCGGTGTCGCGGGCGTTTCGGATGCGGTCCTCGCAGCGGGGACGCCGACGGTGGCGTAGTTCCGGGTTGGTGAACTGCCCGCCGGTGGTGTTGATGGCGAAGCAGGTGAGGCGATGGCCCTCAAGGTCGGTAAGGCACAACTGGGCCCGGGGGCGGGGCTGTTCCTTGCGGACGATCAGCCGCATGCCTTTCGGCCAGGTGCTCCGATCGGGCATGTCGGTGATCTCCGCAACTCAGGCGCTGGGCAACTCGATCCCCTCGGCGTCATAGGCCGGTGTCCACGCCTTCTTCGGGATCTTCAGCACGGCCTGGTGGATGGCGTCGGTGATGGTCATTCCGACGGAATACGTCAGTCACCGGGCGGGCTGGGAAGCCAAGTTGAGGAAGGCGTGGGTGCAGTTGGCGGAGTCGGTTCGGATCAGGGTCCGTTGTCCCCGCCGCAGGTGTCCGGGGAGTTGGGCCAGGGGGAGCTGGGTGGTAGTGATGTGATCACTCGCGGTGTTGGAGCCCGCGTTGCCCGGCCGCAGCCCGGCGGCCACCGGCTCTCCCGAAACGGCCTGGCCGTGGACGACGAACGCGACGAGCGGGTGATGGCCGAAGGTTTTCTTGCAGGTCGCGGGGGCGTCCTGCTTCTCGGAGAGCGCGAGGACCAGCACACCGTCGATGTCCACGATCACCGGTCCGGCGGCGGCCGGACCGTTCGCACCGGCCAGTTCCCAGACCCGCCGACGGGCTTCGGCCCAGGCCGAGCGGATCGCGGTCAGCGCCTTGGGTCCCGCTGCGGTAAGGGTGTCGATGAGACGGGAGACCGTCGGATCGGATGCCACCGGCCCGCCCACCTCTGGCTCGGCCCGCAGGACCTCGACATCTGCCAGGCAGCCCCCGCTGAGAAGTGTGGCGGGCGCGATGTCCAGCAAGACCTTTCCCGGATCCTGCATGGCCCGCGGCTTGCGCCACGGTGTCAGTGCCGCCGATATCGTATCGTCCGGCTCTGACGTGCGGACCGTCTCAACCAGTAGAACTACCCCGACGTCCGAGACTACCCCGTGGCCACCGCCCTCGACGCGGGTACCGGATAGAACCCGATGCTCTTCTTCACCTGAGAAGTGCCTCCGGCTGGAGCAGGAACAAGGACCTCGAAGATCCTCATTCGTGCTGGTCAGAGGCACTTTTCGCTTACGCGATCACTCATCGGACAACCTGCATGGCGAAAGCGCGACGCTAGCGCTCCTGGCTGCGCCAGACCAGGCGCGGGGGAGGTTCCAGGTGGCTAGAGCAGGAACCAAAAGTTCCCGCCGGCGACACCAGCGGCAACGCCCAGGAAGGTGAGGAAGGCGGGCGAGACAGACAGGGACACGGACAGGTTGAAGTGCTTGCCGAAGGTGACGCGCATGGACCGGGGTCCGCCCACGGGATCGGTGTCGGCCGCGACCGGGCAACGGTGCTCCTTGTTGGGAGGCATGTCATGCTGGTGAGTCATGGGTAATCCCCTCTTGGTGGGGCGTCGCCGCTCTCGCGGCCTAGGAACCAGATGACGGCGACGCTCCGCTCGTCTCTCCTGCCTCGTGCAGAAGAGGACAAAAAGGGGGCCCGACCACGGCAGTCCGTGGTCGGGCCCCTCAACGATGCTGAAACGGTAGCGAGTTACCGGATAGTAGGTCAACTCCGTGGTATCTGTGTAGGTTGACGCCGCGCTAGCCTCGACCTTGCATGAGCCCTCGTTGGACGTTGGCCGGGGCTTCTTGCGTGCGGGATCTCGGTTCGTTCCGGGGATGGGCAGATCGATGGCCCGATTGTCGTGTCGGGTGGGCGCCGGGTTCCACGGGTCCGGAGTCATTCGGTTGCGGGACGTGTCGTTATTGCTGGCCAGCCGGGATCCGGTAGGACTTGCAGGCGGTTGTAGGCACTGGTGATCGTTTCGGTCGACGGCCAGTGGCCGCCCAGGCGGAGGATGTGTCGGCGGCCCGTGGTGACCAGGCGGGCGGCAGAGAACAGTCTGATCGGAGCTTTTTGGGTTCCCAGCAGCGGGCTTGGCCAGTTAGGGCAGCATCGGCATCTTAGGCCAGCAGGTTCATGGCGAGCCGGACGATCTCCAGCCAGATCTGGTTGCTGACGGTGTGGTGCAGGGAGAGGTTGCGCAGGCCGGTGTCGCGGGCGGCGCGGATGCGGTCCTCAGCGCGGGCGCGTTGGCGGTGGCGCAGTTCGAGCGCCGAGATCGCGGTGCCGGTGGTGTTGGTGGCGAAGCAGGTCAGGCGCATGCCGTCGGCGTCAGTGACCCTCAACTGGGCCCCGGGGTACGGGCGTTTTTTCCCCACGATCAATTGAATCCCCGTCGGCCAGGTGTTCAGGACGTCGCTGGCAAGTTCGGCGACCCAGGCACCGTCACGGAGTTGGCCGTCCGGTTCGACTGCCGGAGTCAAGGCCGGGCCCGGAATCTGCAGAACAGCGTGGTGGATGGCGTCGGTGATCGTCATCCCGACCGAGTAGGACAACCACGGGCCCCGTGCGGTGAGCCAGTTGAAGAACCCCTGGGTGCCACCTGCGGAGTCGGTTCGGATCAGTGTTTGCCGGCGTCGCCGGTACTGCTTCGGCAACTGGGCCAGAGCCAGATTCGTGGTGGTGGTGTGGTCAGCTGCGTTGTTGCTGCCGGCGTTGCCCGGCCCGCAGCACGGCGGACACCGGCTCCCCGGAGCCGGCCCGGCCGTGGTTGACGAATCCGACCAGCGGATGATGCCCGAAGGTTTCTTCCACGTCGCGGTGGCGTCCTGCTCCTCGGAATGCGCCAGGACCAGCACCCCGTCGATGTCCACGGTAGCCTGCCCGTCCGTGTCGGGGGCATCGGTGCCGCCAACCCCCATACCCGCTCGCGGACTCCGGCCCTGCCCGGCGGATCGCGGTCAGCGCACGAGGATCCGACCGGGTCAGGGTCTCCACCAGTCGCGACACCGTGGGATCGGAGGCCACGGGCCCGAACACGGCAGGTTCGGCCCTTAGCACGCCGATATCCGACAGGCACTCCCCGCCCAGCCACCGGCAGCGCGAGGTCCAGCAGCATTTTGCCCGGGTCATGCAGGGCCCGGGGCTTGCCCCCGCCAACAGCGACGCCGATATCGCTGCGTCCAGCCCCATCTTGCGGACCGCTTCCATCAGCAGTAGGACCCCACCGGCCTGCGAGGCCGCCCCGCGCCCCCGTCCCCGACGCGGACACGCGGATACGACCCGATACGCTTCTTCACCTGAGAAGTGCGTCTTTTTCTACCACCTACAGGCCCTCAGCAGGTCTTACTCGTTGCAGGTCAGCAGCACTCTCCACTTATTTGATCGAGGACCGGACAGGCACTCCCGCGAAAGCCCGAGGCTAGCGAGTCGGCTGGCATCATCTGCGTGCCCTCGGTGGGCGGCGGCAGCCACGGTAAGCCCCGGTCAGGTTGGGCTGTTCACTGGGCCCGGCCCGGCACGGTGAATCAACAGGTCAGTTGCGGACGGCGCGTACCAGCAGGTCGGTGAGCAGGCGAATGTCGTTGGGGGTGTTCTGCAGGCCGTTCCAACGGCGCTGTTCCCCGTCGGCAAAGCGCCACATGCCTGAGGTCCAGGCGGTGATGGGCATCAGGCCCAGAACAGCGTTGCGAACGAGTTTGCAGTCGACTTGGTCGGCTGCCATGCCGTCGGTGAGGCTGTCCATGACGAAGCCCATGGCCTGGATGCCGACGCCGTGGGTGAGGCGAGATTGGCGGGGCGGGAGTTTCCAGGCGTCGCTAAAGGTCTCTTTTACGATGCTCCAGTAGGAGCGCAGGTGCGTCAGCATGCTCTCGACGTCGCCAGAGCCGTCTTCGGGGTTGCGGTACTGGTAGAGGGCGCCTTCGAAGAGGCTATGTTCCAGCATGCGGAGCAGGCTGGTGTCTTTGATGTTGCCGTGGGGTGAGGTGGGACTGGCGATGCGGCCGTAGAAGGGACCCTGGCCGTCGGTGTTGAGGCGGGTCATCAGTTGGGCCGGCAGACGCTTGCGGGCGTAGGCGGGCGGGAGATGACCGCTGGTGTCGGGCAGCAGTTCGTGGATGAGGCCCTTGGGGAGTGGCTTGGTGGAGTTGACCAAGATGAACTGGGACCGCTGGTCTTCGTGGTTGTCGGCGATGAATCCGACTACGGCTACGGGGAATTCGGCGAGGTCCGCATCGCGGATGGCGGCGCTGCGCTGCTGGCCGTCGACGATCAGGGCGGGCTTGTCCTCGTCGGGCAGGGACTCGTCGACAGGGATGACTAGTTCGCCGGGGACGGAGTAGTCGACGCCAGTGGGACGGCGCGCTGCGCTTTCGAACCTGACGGATTCGTCGAAAGCGAGGACCAGGGCGTTGGGAAGCATGGCGTTGTCGGACTCAAGGTAGCGGCGGATGCCTCGAATGTGGCTGAGGACTTCGGGGCGCTGGTAGCCCTTCAGGTTGCTGCTGTCATCCCGGCGGATGCGGGAGACGGCTGCGAAGCCGTGGAGTTTCTTCCCGTCGACGGCAAAGCAGTAGATTTTTCTGTCGCCCTGGCGTACTTCGAGTGCCGGGAGCCTGAGTTCGTATCGGTCGGCCATCGCATCTCCTGACATGTTCAAAAAACAGGGGTGGTTCGTTTTAGTCGAAAGTGAGGGAGCGCATTTTTGCCTCGAGTACGGTCAGATTATGGAATCCCCGGCGTTTATTGCGTTCGGTTCCTCGAAATATCGCAATCTCAATACCGTGCGTGCCGCACAGGGCGCAGGGGCAGGTGCGCCAGGGGGCGTCGCTAAGCGTGCGTTCATAGTAGGTGAGGTAGCTCTTCTTTTTCTGTCCGAGGACGAGGGATTCGTAGGTTTCGAGGGCGGCGAGTACGTCTTCGAGTGGCGTTTCTTCGCGGTCGAATTCCCGTAGGGCGCGCAGGCAGGCTCGTTCGGCGGTGATGGCCTGGGCCTGGGAGACGCTGCCGGACAAAATGAGCCGTTTGAGGGCGGGGTTGCCGTCGACCTGCGGGACTCTGATGGCCGTGTAGGAGTCGGTGGCTGTGTGGTAGTTGTTGCGGTCGTCCATAAATGCCTGACGGAAGACGGAGGTGCTGTCGAAACTGGTCACACCGTGGCGGGCGAACTGCTCCATGCTGTCGACCCGGTTGATGCCGAGCAGGTGCAACTGGGTGTCGGGGGTGCGGGTGGAGTCGATAGCGCGCAGGCAGGCGAGGATCTCGTATGATTTGAGGGGGACCATGCCTCCCAGGGCGATCCGCCGGTAGCCCATCTTCTGCAGTTCCTGGACGCTGTGCGCATAACTGTGCGGGCCCCACCCTTGGGCTGCGCCGACCGGTTCGAAGCGTGTGCCTGACGCGGGGGCGGCGGCGATGAAATCTTCGGCGAGTTCGAGGGAAATCTGCTGGCGGTTTATCCACGCCTCTTCGGGTTCCGCGTCGGATTCTTCCGGAATGTAGCCGAAGATGATGTGGTCGATGCTGATGCCCGCGTCAAATCCGCATCGGCCGTAGAAGTCGAGGACTTCGTCCACCTCATAGGGCGGGCGCTCTTCGTCGATGTAATTGAAGGCGCCGCAGTCACCGATGGTGGAGCATGTCTCAGGCAGGCGGAAGAAGTTCTTCACACCTAGGCGGTAGAAACGCTCGCGCTGCGGGGCGGAATATTTACCCGCGCCGTTTATGGATCCGTCGACTACCGCCTTGCTGACAAGGATCCCGTCGTAGGGGATCGGTGTCACGGCCTGGTGGGCGTAGACGTCATCACGTTGCCGTACTCGGTAGGGCGAGTACTCGTCGTTGATGAAGTCGTAGGTGGGGCTTACCAGGTCCTGACTGTCAGGGAAATAGAATTTCACGCGGCTTTTGCCTTTTCCTGCACATAGATACGGAGGAGGTAGTTCGACAGAGTACTGATGTGGCGGGGGTTGTTTTGGAGTTCGTTCCAGGGAGTGTTCAGGTCGGGCCAGCGCCCCTTGGTCCAGTAGCAGTGCGGGGCGATCAGGGCGAGTTCGGCCCGTGCCTGCTCAAGGGCGCGGGGAGAGCCGGGGTCGATGGCCATCATCACGCGGTCCATCAGACGCCCCATGGAGCGGATGCCCACCCCGTGCATCAGCCGACTCTGAGTGGGGGGCAGCCCCCATGCTTCGGGGAAGGTGTCACGCACGGCGCTCCAGTAGACGACCAGGATCTGGCGGATGGTGGCCGTATCAACGGTGCCGTTGGACAGGTTCTTGTAGGGGAAGAAGGCGCCTGAGGGGGAGTTGAGGGATTCCTGGATGGCCGTGGTGAGGCTGTTGTCCGTGACCACGGCATCCGCTTTTTGCTCCGCAGTGGTGGAGGGGCGGCGCACCAGTCCGCGAAACGGTGAGTCCTTGTCGTGGTTGAGGGCTTCGACCAGGACGGAGGGGAGCTTGCGGGCGGAGAGTTTGGTCGGCAAGGCCGTGCCGACCTCCGGGAGGAGCTCCGTGACGAGGTTGGTGGGCAGAGGGGAAACCGTGTTCACGCGCAAGAACTGGTCCCGTTGGGTTTCCAGGTCTTCGGCGACAAAGCCGGCGATGGTGACGGCCAGGCGGGTGTTGTGGGTGCGGGCCAGGGCCAGACTGCGCTGCTGGCCATCGACGATCCAGGCCGGCCGGGGGGCATCGTGTGAATCGGGCAGGGGGATTTCCAGCGTCCCCGAGGTGCACAGGCCATCGCTGCTGCCCGGGCCGGGGCTGGACTTGAACCGCACGGTGGAGGGCAGCGCCAGGATCAGACCGTTGGGGAAGAGGACCTCGTCGCTGTCGAGGTACTGCAGGATCTGCCTCACGTGCTGCTTCTTCTCGGGGCGCTGATAGCCGATCAGCTTGCCCGCTTCGTCCCGGGAGATCCGTGCGACGTCGGCGACCTGAGCCACCTCCTCGGCCGCCAGCGTGAAGACATACAGCGGGATCGTGGGGTGCTGCTCGATCCGCAGGGCCCGGCGCTTAAGCACAGTGGAACTCATCAGCGGCCAATCGTTGCCGTGTACAGGTCCGCGAAGCGTTTTTGTTCGCAGGCCATCCCCTTGTCTCGCAGCAGGCGCAGCAGACGGGTACGGGAGGAGTCGGGGTGGAGGTGCTTCATCTCCTTGATGAAGGAGATCACCGTCTCGTCCGGCACCGGTGTGCGGGCGTAGAGTTCGCGGTGGGCCGCCTGGGCAGCCCATCCGGCCCATCGCGCCTGTGCGGTGGGGGTGATGAGGCGGCCCGGTGTGCAGTGCTCCAGCCAGGATGCCGCCGTCCGGACATTCAGACTGGTCAAAGTGCCTCCCAGGGCGCGCCGCAGGGCGGCGTTGGCCGGCACGCGCGTCACTCCGTCCAGATCGCTGGCGCCCCCGATCAACACCACCTCGGCGCCGGTGGCACCGAGCGCGAGCAGGTCGCGGTGCATGGCCTGGGCGTAGGTCTCTGACAGCACCACCAGCGCCCGTCCGGCGGCCGTCACGATCTGGCTAAGGTCGCAACTGCCGTCCATGCGTTGCAGGTGATCCCACCAGTCGACCGCCTCGGCGGTGGAGGAAACCACGGAATCTGCGTGTCGTGGCATGAAAGTCGCGGCATACGAGGGCGCGAGGCTGGAGACTGGCCGCAGGCCCAGGCCGGCCGAGGCCGCGTATAGGCGAGGGGCGAATCCTGCCTGGGATGCGGTGGCGGTTAGCGCAAGAGCGCGCCTCCACTGATCTCCCTGGTACAACCCGTCCAGTTGCCGCTGGCCCTGCCCGGCGCCCAGGCGGCGTGCCCACTCCGAGGCCCGCCGCGGCACCTCCCCCGCCGGTAGCGCGCGGGCGTGCAGATCGGCCGCAGGGGGCGAGGCCTTCCGGTCCGTGCACGTGACCACGATGGGCAACTCGTTCACTGCGACTCGACCCCTGGCTTCCGTAACTCGCTTGCTGTTGAGGTTACTGTAGCCGCTAGTTAGCGAGGTAGGCTGCACCTGTCTCGACTGAGGCAACTGGACTTCAGACAAGGGAGTGACAGCATGGACCGTCCCGCGATCGTGTTGCTGAGCGGCGGCCTGGACTCGACCACGGTGCTGGCCATCGCGAAGGACCAGGGGTTCACTCCCTATGCACTCAGCTTCCGCTACGGCCAGCGGCACAGCATCGAGTTGGAGGCCGCGCAGCGTGTCGCCGCGGTTCAGGGCGTAGCCCGGCACGTCATCGCCGACATCGATCTGCGGGTCTTCGGCGGCTCCGCGCTGACGGCTGACATCGAGGTGCCCAAGCACGAGACGCTGCAAGAGGTAAAGGATGCGGGGGTGCCGATCACCTACGTGCCCGCCCGCAATACGATCTTTTTGTCGTTCGCGCTGGCATTCGCCGAGACCGTCGGCGCCAGCGACATCTTCACCGGTGTGACGGCCGTGGACTACAGCGGCTACCCCGACTGCCGCCCCGAGTACATGGAGGCGTTTGCCGCAATGGCCAACCTGGCCACCCGGGCGGGAGTCGAAGGAACCTCCAAGATCACGCTGCACTCCCCCCTGATCGCACTGTCCAAGGCAGACATCGTCCGCGAGGGCCTGCGCCTGGGCGTGGACTACTCCCTCACCTCCTCCTGCTATGACCCCGACGAGCAGGGACGGGCCTGCGGCAAGTGCGACACCTGCCTGCTGCGCCTGAAGGGCTTCGCCGAAGTCGGCGTGAAGGATCCCGTCCGGTACCAGAGCGTCTGAGCATGACCTACCTGATCAAGGAAATTTTCTACACGCTGCAGGGCGAAGGCAGCCATGCCGGACGACCGGCAGTCTTTTGCCGCTTCTCCCGCTGCAACCTGTGGACGGGCCGGGAGCAGGACCGCTCCCGCGCCATCTGCCAGTTCTGCGACACCGATTTCGTCGGCACCGACGGCGAAGGCGGCGGCCGCTTTGCCACCGCCGACGATCTGGCCGATGCCGTGGAGGCCGCCTGGCCCACCACCGACCCGACCCACCGGTTCGTGGTGTGCACCGGTGGAGAGCCCCTGCTGCAGTTGGACGAGGCAGCCATCGACGCCTTCCACGGCCGCGGCTTCGAGATCGCGGTGGAGACCAACGGTACCCGGCCGGCCCCGCGCGGTATCGACTGGCTGTGCGTCAGCCCGAAGATCGGCTCCACGCTGGTCCTCACCCGCGGCGACGAACTGAAACTGGTCTACCCCCAAGCCGGTGGCGAACCGGCGCAGTTCGAAGACCTCGGCTTCCGCCACTTCAGACTGCAACCGCTGGATGACGCCCACCGCGAGGACCACACCCGCGCCGCTGTCGAGTACTGCATGAAGAACCCGCGCTGGACGCTTTCTCTCCAGACGCACAAGTATCTGGGAATTCAGTAATGGAAATCTTTCGCGAGTTCACCTTCGAAGCGGCCCACCGCCTGCCGCGCGTGCCTGACGGGCACAAGTGTGCCCGCCTGCACGGCCACTCCTACGCGGTTTCCGTGCACGTCGAGGCCCCCGTGGATGCGGAGTTGGGCTGGGTGATGGACTTCGGCGACATCAAGCAGGCTTTCAAACCGATCGACGCACAACTGGACCACTACTACCTCAATGACATCGAGGGTCTTGAGAACCCCACCAGCGAAAACCTGGCCCGCTGGATCTGGGACCGGATGATCACCGAACTCCCCGTCCTGTCCGCGATCACCGTGCGCGAGACCTGCACTTCCGGCTGCACCTACCGAGGGGAGTAGACGCATGCACGACATTCAAAACGAACCCGACAACCGCGGCATCGCTATCGACGAGGTCGGCATCAGCGGCCTGCGCTACCCCCTCACCTTCGACGACGGCCATACCCGCCAGCAAGGCATCGCCGACATCAGCGTCACCGTCGCTCTCCAAGCCGACCGGCGCGGCACCCACATGAGCCGCATGATCGCGCTCGTGCACGAGGAAATCGCCACCCTCACCCCGCAGGAACTGCCCCTTGCCCTCAAGCGGGGCCTCAGCCTGCTGGACGCCCCGGCTCTGACTCTCACCCTCGCGCTGCCGCTCGCCACATCGGTCACCGCTCCCGCCAGCCGGCAGGAATCCTGGCAGACACACGACATCACCATCAGTGGCCGCATCACCCCGGACGGCTGCACCGTCACAACCGAGGTCACCACCGATGTCACCAGCCTGTGCCCGTGCTCCAAGGCCATCTCCGACTACGGCGCGCACAACCAGCGCAGCGAGATCACCCTCCAGGTGACCGGCAGCGCTGACACCCCCTACCCGCTGCCCGTCCACGAGATCATCCAACTACTTCGCTCCACCGGTTCCGCCCCCGTGATCCCCCTCATCAAACGGTCCGACGAACGCGTCGTCACCATGCAGGCCTACGACCGCCCCGCGTTCGTCGAAGACATCATCCGCGAAATAAGCCTCGCTTGTCGCAAAAAGGGTATCTCCCACGCCGTCAAGGCAAAGAACCTGGAGAGCATTCACAGCCACGACGCCATTGCCACCCTGACCTACACCTGTTGATTCAGGGGGCAGCCCTTAGCCGGCAGTGCAACTCGGAAATGTGTCGGCGTCGGCCGAGGATGAGGAAGCCGAAGGCGGTACGGCCAGTATCCGCCCCTTTCTCCGCTAATCCCTCCGGATCGAGATCTTGCAATGCGTCCAGGGCCGCGCAGTCGGGCCGGCACGCCACCCTCAGTTCTACGCACCAGCAACGTTGGCGCTCTTTGCCTTCGCGCTGCCGGGCACGGCCCAAACTCATCGTCTCGGCCGAAGGCTGAAGAGTGTGAACTGCGGCACGACACGGTGGTTCCGTTGCGGGCACACTTAACCCTCCGTATCGTGTCTGGCAACGCGTCGACGGAGACGAGTAGCCATGGATCACGCGGGCAGAGAGAGTCGCTGATAGCTGGGAAAGCGGCCTCGCGCCCATGGTGAAGACCCTCCCGAGCGCGGGGAGGAACGGCCTTCGGGCCCAATGCCCCGCCAGCTAGCCCCTGTTATCGGGCTGAATGAGGCCGCTGCCCGTTGCGGGTGGCGGCGAAAGTGCGGTGGCACCGCGAGTTGCCCCTTCTCGCCCGCACTCCCAAGGGATCATGACGACGCCCCTGGAGGGCTGCGATGATCCACCCCACTAGCCGCGTGCTGATCGCCGACCTACGCGGCCGTATCGGCCAATCGGTGTCGGTCTCCGGCTGGGTGAACGCGCTGCGACTGCAACGCAAGATGCAGTTCGTCATCCTGCGCGACCACAGCGGCATGGCCCAGGTGACCCATAAGCGCGACGGCGGGCACCTCGAAGCCGTCCTCGAATCGCTCAGTCCCGAATCGGCGGTCCGTATCACCGGACGTGTCGTAGAGGCGGCCCAGGTCAACCTGGGTGGTCTGGAGATCGTGCCCGAGACGGTCGAAGTGCTGAACCGCGCGGAGACGCCCCTCCCGATCGACGAGCACACCGGTCTGGAGCACCGACTCGACTGGCGCTTCCTCGACGTACGCAAGAGGGCCGCCGCACAACTGGTGTTCGCCGTGCAGACGACGCTGGAGGAGGGTCTGCGCGAGTACGCCATGCGGAACGGCTGCACCGAGATGCACACCCCCAAGCTCATGGGCACCGCCTCGGAGTCCGGGGCCGAGGTGTTCAAGCTGGGGTACTTCGACCGCTCGGCGTACCTTGCGCAGTCGCCACAGTTCTACAAGCAGATGGCCGTGGCGGCCGGTATCGACCGGGTCTTCGAGGTCGGGCCGGTCTTCCGGGCGGAGCCGTCCTTCACCTCTCGGCATGCGACCGAGTTCACCGGCGTGGATGTAGAACTGTCGTGGATCGACGACGTCGAGGACGTGATGCGCTTCGAGGAGCGGATGCTCGCGCACGCGATCGCGAAGGTCGCCGAGATTCACGGTGAGGCGATCCGAACGGCCCTCGGTGTTGAGGTCGTCGTGCCGGAGGTGCCGTTCGCCAGGATCACGATGGCCGAGGCGCAGAGGGTCCTGCGGGCCGGAGGCTGGGACCCGGAGGGAATCAAGGAGGACCTGGACCCGGAAGGCGAGCGCGCTCTCGCTGCCCACATCGCAGAGACCACGGGCCATGAATTCGTGTTCATCACTCGCTACCCGGCCAGCATTCGGCCCTTCTACCACATGCGGCCGACGGACGAGCCTGACCTGACGCTCAGCTTCGACCTGCTCTGGAAGGGCCTGGAGATCACCACGGGGGCCCAGCGTGAGCACCGCTCCGACGTGCTGCTGAAGCAGGCCGAGGAGAAGGGCATGGAGGTCGAGTCCATGCGGGACTACCTCAACATCTTCCGGTTCGGGTGCCCACCGCACGGCGGCCTGGGGGCCGGCCTGGGCCGCATCCTGATGGTGATGCTCGGCCTGGACTCGATCCGCGAGGCCACCTTCCTGTTCCGCGGACCGAACCGCCTCACACCCTGACCGCAGGCTCACGTTGCTGCACCACCGTCACATTGACGGTGGTGCAGCAGGTTCGCTCAGAATCGGGTGTGGCCGAGGTCAAGGGTCCACGCCTCGGCGGGGTTCCTGTCCCAGTAGTCGCGCAGCGCCAGCTCTCGGTCGGAGTACGACCCACGACGGCACAGGCCGCCGTGGGAGAGAGTGACACTGAGCGCAAGTGGAGACTCGGTGGTGACCCAGTGCGGCGTCAACGCATGGCTCCACAACTGGTCGCCCGGCCGCATGGTCGCCGACTGCCGATCCTTTTCCTCATGCCTTGGGGCGTCTTCCGCGGTGGTCTCTCCGAGGATCGCGCCTTCCGCCGACAGGTGCTTGTCCGGATCGTGGTAGCTGTGGAAGGTCTTGACTCCGTGCACCTGCCACACCAGGCCGTGCGAGTTGTCGCAGTGGTACGTAGAAGCCACACCCTGCGTGGACAGGAACAGGATCGGAGCGCACCGCTGCCAGGTGAAACCTTGCGCTGACAGGTAGGTGCGCCAGGGCACCATGACTTCCTCCTGGAAGCCCTTCAGGACCTCGCCGTAGAACCGTGCGAGGTTGAAGTGGACGAGGCGGAAAGACCAATGAATGACTTCCTTGACCGGAGCCGTCCGGAACGCTGCCGTGCGATCCATACGTACCCGCCAGTCGTCCGGCCCGAGGATGGTGAACCGTACTTCCTCGTCCTGGCGGACGAGGTCGAGAACGTCGAGGGCGGGCGGGAACTGATAGTCGAGGGGGACTCGTACGGGGAAGTTCGGCGGCTGCCTCCAGCGAGTTGTGAAGTCTTCGGGGTCGGTGACCGCGACCGGTGGTTTCACGTGGTCCTCCTTTCAGACGGCCGCGCAGTCGTGTGAGGTGCGCCGGCAGATGGCCACGCAGTCGGGCTGGACACGGTCGTTCGTCGGCGCGTCAAGGAAGGCTTTGATCTCCGCACGCGTGGCGTGGACGCTCGTCGCGGATGCGCCGTAAGGACACTGGCGAATTTCGCCCTTGGCCGATACGTAGAGGGCGGCCGACTGGCACGGGTGGCTCTCTTCGTCGGACGACTGCGTGCGCCGTAGGTCGTCGAGGTAGAGCTTGTATCCCTCGGACAGGCGGAAGTGCCGGCTCAACACCGCCGTATCGCTCTCGCGTTGTACGAGGGAGTCCTCGGCCGAGCGTCCCGCCCACCGCAAGGCTTCTTCGGAGAGGAGCACGGGGCTCAGTTGAACAGCGATCTCTGTGCCCGCGACGAGACCGGCGAGCTGCGCGGCCTCGTCCGCGTGCACGTCCCAGTAGGTCAGATGGAGCACCTTCGACGGGGTGTCGACCGCGTTCAGCGTCGCGACGGCCGAGACCGCGGTCCGGGCGGTGCGGCCCAGCGCCATTGCGCCCCGGGAGTCGGCTGAGACGGTCACATTCGTCAAGAGGTGACCGACCTCCGCCAGGGCAGCGACCTCAGCCTTCGTACGGGCCGAGGTGACCATGGACACGCTCATGCCGAACTGGACGGCCAGGCGGACGAGTTGCCGAAGGTCGGGGTGGTGAGTGGGCTCACCTCCGGTGATGCACACGGCTTCGACGCCGGCTTCCCTCAACCGGGAGAGGGAGCGCGTGTAGGTCGCGACGCTCAGGAAGCCATGAGCGCGGTCGGCTCGAAAGCAGAAGCCGCACGCGACCGCGCAGTGCCCGGCTGTCGATATCAAGGCCGTACGAGCACGGGGGTTCATTGGACCCCCGTGCTGTCCCACACCGCGACGGCGACGGTGCCTTGGTAGAAGGCGCACATCTCGGGATCAGGTGTACGGCCGCCGATGAGGGCCTGTTCGTTACGAGACGGGCCGCCGCAGATGGCCAGCGCCGGGCAGTCGCCGCACTCGCTGATCGGCGCGACGTTCTTCGCTGCCCCGGCGAGGAGTCCGGGGTTGGACCGTAACTCGTCGAGGGTGTGGAGGAACGTGGGCTCGGTGAAGTTGATGTCGCACACGCTGATCCGGTTGCCGGGCAGTAGCGCGGCGTTGAGGCTGCGGTCCCCCTGCAGGTGGTCGAAGAGCATGGGCCGACGGGTGTCGAGTGCTTGGAAGGCCCGGTCGAGGACGGAGAACAGCATCCCGCCCTTGCCGAGCGCGGTCAGCCGGGCCTCGGAGAGCTCTCGGGCCAGGTCCGCGCCGTTCACCCGCCACCTGCCCCCTGTGGGAATGGGCGTGTTGACGTAGATGAACTTGAGGCCGAGCTCGTCGATGATCCACCGCACGCTCTCGGCCAAGCGCCCGATGTTGGAACGTGTCGGCGTGAGATTGCAGCCCACGTGCAGACCGTTCGCCTGGACGAGGCGGTGGACGTTTCGGCGGATACGGTCGTCGGCGGGCTGCCCGCCCAGAAGAAGCCGGTTCTCCGAGTTGATTCCCGGCGGGCCATCGATGGAAATACCCACTCCGTACTGATGTTCAACGAAGTGGTCGAGCGCCTCGTCGGTGAGGCGGGCACCGTTGGTGACGACCGTACGCCTCACCCGGGCCACGCCGTAGCGGGCCGCGAGGGTGTCGGCGAGCGCGTCGCCGTACTTCATGAGGTCGAAGCGGATGGTCGGCTCGCCGCCGAACCACTGGATCGAGACCTCTTCCTGCCCTGCGTTCTGCTCGAACAGGAACTCCAAGCCGTCGGACAGTTCTTGTTCCGTCATGTCCGGTTTTCCGCTGTTCGTATCGACGAAGCAATACGTGCAGGCCATGTTGCAGCGATCGGTGAGAACCACCCGGAGTCCGCTGACCCGGCGCGGCGTGGGACTGACGCCGAGTGTGTGGAGGCGGTCGTGGAGGGCTTCACGGCGGTCGACTGCCGGTGCGTCGTGGGTGAAGCCAAGCCCGGCGAGGGCTGCGTGCGTCGCGGTTGGGGGAACGCCGGCGCGGTCGGTGACCTCGCCGGCGTCGAGAAGCACACTTTCCAGCGTGACCGGGTCGAGGAGAACAGCCTCTCCGTCGCGGTCGTACTGGAAGTATTTCCCCCACAGGAGTTGGGGGGTGGCCATTCGGTCAGGCCACCGTTTCCTCTTCGGCGATGCCCAGTTCCGCCATGACCCCGCGGACCTGCCTCTCGCCATCGGCCTGGAGCCGGGCCGTGGCGGCCGGAGAGCCGCCGTCGGAGAGGACGATGACGCCGGGCAGCGTCGGATTCGGCGCGATGACCGTGAGCCCGGCGGGCTCGGTGCTGATGACCATGATCGCGCCGTCCAGGCCGACCCAGTCGGTGCTGTCCTTCAACGCTTCGAGGATGCGGCCCTGCTCGTCGCGGAAGGAGGCGCGCTCACCCATCCACACGCCTGCCTTGGTCTTGGAGTCCACGACATCCGCGTAGATCAGGTGGTCCTGCTTTTCTCGCCTGGCTTTTGGCATGACTTATCTCCTTGATGGGACGATGGATGCCCGGGGGTGGGCAGTTCTGATCCGATCCGGCAGTCGTCGGCCGGGTGCTCATAGCCCCGCGGATTCCTGCGGTTGGCCCTGTCTCCCGCGTCTCCGCGCCCGGCTCGATCTGGCGTGCGCCACTGAGCGCTTCGGGGTCATTCCAGAGCTACGAAGGCGACGGTCAGACCGGCTGAGCAGGCGACTCGATTACAGATCCAGACGGGTCTACGCCGTAGGAAACGGAGAGCCCCGCCGACAACTGCGCGTGAGATGACTATTCCAATCCGTGACCGTCGTGTGCGGACAGATTGTCCGCAGGAATCTGCCGCGCACTCCCTTGACGGGGACGGTCGATCTGCTAGCGGAGCTGGCAAGGCAGTTGGGCACGGCCTCCGCGCCCGTCGACTGATCAGGCGAGTCTGCCTAGAAAGCGCCCGTCGGCCGGGCGGAGCGGGAGGTTAACAGTTGATGATCGGACCGGCGGGGGTGGACAACGTCCGTACGCTGGTCGTGAGTGCTGCGACTCGAAGGGACCGAACCGTCCATGACTGAGAACCTGACGCTGGGAGACCGGCTCCGCATAGCGCGCAGGACGCGCCAACTGTCGGCTGCGCAGCTCGCGCAGAAGGTGGCGATCTCGCCGAGCTACCTCCAGAAGCTGGAGTCGGGCGCTCGCAAGGCCACCCCGTCCTTGATGCTGGCGCTGGCGAACGCCCTGCACTTCGGCCCGGAAGTGCTGACCGGCCAGCCGTACTACGGTGAGCCCGAGGCGGAGGACGGGGTGCACGCCGTTGTCCCCGAGCTGCGCCGCCTGCTGCTCTGCTACGACACCCCCGACGAGCTGGAGATCGCTCCGCGTTCTCTGGCGGTGCTCGCGTCGGAGGTCGACCAGGTGTCGGCGCTGCGTCGTGATGCGCGGTACGTGCCGATGGGGCCGTTGCTGCCGCCGATCATCAGTGAGCTGTCGCACGTGGCGCTCGACGCGAACGGGGCTGATCAGCGAAAGGCGTTCTGGCACCTGGCCAGAGCGTACCGTGCGGTGAACTCCCTGGCCCACAAGCTGGGTCACCACGATCTGTCGAACACCGCGTTGGAGCGCGTGCGATGGGCGGCTGACCGGTCCGGCGACCGGTTGATGCAGTTCACCGCTGGGTATCTCGTCGCCGGCGCGATGTTGCGACAAGGCGCCTTCGGGCCTGCCCGCCGCAAGCTTCTGGCGCTGCGGGACGAACTGGAGAGGACGCAGCCCGAGCGCGCGTTCACCGAGGACGCCCTGGCGGTTGACGGCGCCCTGGTGCTCAAGCTGGCAGTGGTCGAGTCCCGGGAGAACCGGCCGGACGCCGCCAGGGAGTATCTCCGGGAGGCCGAAGCGATCGCGATGATGGCGGGCAACCGGGACTCCATCGCGTACGAGACCTCGTTCGGACCGACGAACATCCGCATCCACGACGTCCACGCGATGATCGACATGGGAGACGCCGAGCAAGCGCTGGCCCGCTTGGTGGAGTGGGCGCCGGAGGGCGGTGAGTGGGCGCCGCCGACATCGACGGTCGGCGAACGGTCGAGTCACCATCACATTGACGTGGCAGCGGCGAAGCTCACGGTGGGAGACCGGGCGGGTGCGTTCGCGGATCTCCAGCGTGCGCGGAAGCTCGCCCCGAACCACACACGCTTCCACCCGTCGGTACGGGAGACCGCGGGCGCGCTGCTCCGCATCGACGCGCATCCGTCCAACGAGCTCTCGTCGTTCGCGAGTTGGGCTGGCATCTAGCACAAATTGACGTCTCGTCAAGAGAGCGAGGGGGCGTTACCTGCGGACAGTCTGTGTGCTCACGGCGCTTGCAGAATGGAATGGTCTTCTCACAGCCAGTTGTGAGGAGGCCATTCGCATGATGTCCGAAGCCAACCCCGGCGCTGCCGCTCGGCCGCCTCGATGGATGCCCATCGGTGAGGAAGCCGATCTGTGTGCCGCGGGGAGGTGGTGGGACGCGATCCGTGCGCCCGAAACCATCGGCCGTCGAGCCATCGCGTTTCTGGTCGAGGCCGGCCAGCAGCTCGGCCCGGTGATTCTGGACGACGGGGGACCTGAGCCGCGTATGTATTTCCTGGCGTCCGTAGGCGCCAGCGAGGGTTGGGACGAGCCGGCAACCGTCGCGCTCGGGCGTTCGTGTCATGTCGTTGTCCCTCCGGCCCACCGGATTTCTCCGCCGGGCCTGCACTGGCACAGCCTCCCCACCCAACCACGCGTCTTCGCGCGGGCTGACTCGTTGCGACGTGCCCTTGCCAAGGCACGCAAGGAACAGCAGGGCCCGAGTTTTCCGCCGAGCCCTGCGCCGTAGACGCGTCGGCCCGCACCTGCGCCGGAAGCGCGCACGGTCCGGATTCGGAGCGTCGTTCACCCACCCTGATCATTCGATGGAAGGCCGGTCTGGTGTACGCCACCCCTCGCAAGAAGGACCCGCAGTACGACCACAGTCGGCAGCACGCGACGATTCCGCTCACCCTGCACCAGCACGACGGCACCGAGCTGGAGATCGAGCTGGTGCTGAGCCCGGACGAGATGGAGCTCCACTGGGCACTCCTGGAGCGACTGATCGACCGGCGCGACGCAGAGAACCGAGCTGCGGATCTGGCAGCGGCCTGAGGCGATGGCCGTGTTGACATCGCCGCCGACGACGGACGCGCGGGTCGTTCTCGCTCTCGCGGCCGACGTCTCCGGCGACCGGCTGTCGGGGAAGGCGGGCGTCGTATGCGGCACGCGCCAGGGCCGGTTGGTCTACATCGGTTGGGCGAGGGTGGCCATCGACGGCTCCGCGCGACAGCTCTCGTGCCAAGTGCACGCGTGTGCCGTCTGTCGCAGTGCCGGGCGCTACGGGGACACGACGGTGCGCGGCGAGGCGACGGCTGAACCACGTCAGTGCACGCGAACCCGTCGCTCGTCGTGACGGCCTCCAACGGCTCGCCGCACACCGTGAAACTGCCCCGCAGCAGATGACTTCGGTCGTGGGACACCTTCCCGGCCGTCTGCCTGCTGCGGGGTGACCCACCTCCCTCCCTGTTGGAGAGGGGGAGCGATGGGCAAGGCCCTGGGCGTCCTTCCGACGCCCAACCCCCGTACGGCCTTGCCTCTCGGCCGAGCACGCTCAGGTACGGGGCGGTAACGCACAAGTCCCTTGTGGCGGGCGGGTTCCCAGCACTCAGCCCGCCCGCCACAAGCGGGCGCGCGACCTTTCATGTGTTTCTCGTCGCCCTCAATCGGAGCCAGAATGCTCGCCGTTGTCGCCGAACTACTCAATTCAGCGCTCGCATGTACCCCAATGCGCGGTGAGACCAGCGAGAGGGCCCAGCGCTGTGGCGCTTAGCATCTCTCTTCTTCTTGTCCTGCTGATCGTCGTTGTGCTGCTGCTTCGGCAGAAGGCGGTCAAGCCGATGCCCGCGCTGGTCTGCGCCCTGCTCGGTTTTGAGGCGGCCACGTCGCGAGCGGCACTGGCGATATCACAGGGAATTGCGAACGTTGCCAACGTGATTGGCGGCATCCACTTCTAGACACACATCTCCGGCGTGCCAATGCGGAGGTTGTGCGCCCAAGGGGCCGTAATCGGGCCCCCAAAATTCAGACCGCGTGTGAACGGAGGCCGGCTGGTGTCTTCTCGGGATGAAATATTCCGCCCCGCCTATCATCCGGCGGGTCGGGACGAGGAATTACGTTTCGCGATGGAGGAGTTGCGTGTCGGACGGTGGTTGCCCGTCTGGAAGTTGCTGGCCCGGACCGGTACCAACTGGGGTTTGGGAGGGTTCGGAGGGGAGGCCGCAGGTGATCAGCGTCACCGCTTGGAATCGGTTCGTGCTGCGAGTGCCGAAGTTCTCGGCACTCGCAGCACGAACCAGTGCGCTACCTGCTCCTACGCAACAGATGTGCCGCAGATCACGCGCGATGAATAGAGCTTGCGGTCACGACCCGATCGAACGCGGCGCGCCTCCGGCCTGGCGATGGTGGCCTTCGCGGGCGGAGGAAAGCGCTCCTTCGGTCGGTGACGCCCAGAACCTCCCCATCGTCTCGCTGAAGGACCACGCCGACGATACGCTCGCGGCCCCTAATCAGCCGCACGCTGGCGTTCGTCCCGAGCGCTTCAGCCGTTCGCCGCGTCGCCCGGCAGAACGGCCTCCGCCTCATCCATGAAGCGGACGGCGATCAGCAGACCACGCGGCTCGCGGACGCGTCCGTGCAGCAGACGCTCGGCGTGGTCGTGCCCGAGGCGAGCTCACTTGATGGCGCGGAGCTGTACTTGTAGGTGGGCCGCGGGGCCGCCCGGATCGACGTCAGAAAGCTCATGACGGCGCCGGCCCATTTACTTGGGTCGGCGCCGGACGGTTCTAGGGCTTTCCACTGCGGTGGTAGCCGGCCCACAGACGGCCTCCGGCCTGGTTGAGGGCCTCGTCGGCGATTGCGATGAGTCGTGCTGTTCGGCCGTCGAGGGCCTGCTGAACGCCGGTGTGGAGGCGTGCGGTGAGGCCGGGGGCTGCGGTGTCGAGGCGGCGAGCGAGCCATTTGCCGCCGCCATTCCAGGTGTTGTGGACGGCGAGGGTGAGTTCGGCGGTGCGGCGGGCGATTTCGGTGGAGATGAAGAGGCGTTCGCCGGGGTCGGTGCAACTGGTGAGGTCGTCGAGGAGGTCGGTGAGTGCGTAGCGGCGGTTTTCGATCTCCTCGACGGGTGTCGGTGGGGGACCGGCCGCGACCAGCGATTCGGCGTGGGCTTTGATGCGGGCGCCCACCCTGTCGGTGTCGAAGAGAAGGGTGCCGCCGGCGCACATCCACATGAGCGGGCACCGGCGTGTGGGGACTTCCCGCTCGATGAAGGCGTGCCAGGTCTCCTCGGTGTGCACGAACAGTTCGACGGGCCAGCCGTGCCGGTGGACGCTCAACCGGTACGGTGCCGGCTCACCGTCCAGGACGATGACGATGTCCAGGTCCGATGTCGCCGTGCGGCGGTCGGTGATGACGCCGCCGCAGAGGAAGGCGGCCCGTGCGTCGGGGTGGAGTTCTTTGACCACGGCGTGCGCGGCGTCGGTCGGTTCCATGGGAGAGATTGTCGATCAGCTGTGGATCGCACGCATCGTGGTTTCGTCCCTAGACCCTCTCCGGTCGATCATGGCCTTCGTATCTGGGGACTTCCCGGACGAGCCGTAGGGCGCAGCGCTTCGGCGGCGGACGTCGGATCGCGGAGGAGTCCGGCGGTGACGCGCGCGTCCCGTCGGCACTCCCCCAGCGCGCCGGCCCGCCGCACCTCAGGGTCGGGGTCGGCAAGCAGCGCTGACCGCTCGTCCGGCGGCAGCTCCTCCCATGCGCGCACCGCGCTGCGACGCGCTGCCGGATCCCGGTGCGTAGCCAAGGCGGCCACGAATGAGGGCGCGAGATGAGGTGAGTCCAGCAGGGCCGTCCGGACGGACGGGTCGGGGTCGTCGAACAGGCGGGCGCACACAATGTCCGGCAGCGGCGCGACCGTCGTACGCGGGTCGCACCACTCGGGTCCGTATGCGAGAGCGCCCCGCACCTTGGGGAGAGGGTCGTCCGCGAGCCGGGCCCGCTGCGCAGGCTCGGCCCTGGCGCTCATCGCGAAGTCGGTACGGGCGCCCGGGTTCGGGTGAGCCAGGATCAGCGCGACGGCCGGCTCGGGGAGTTCGGCCCGCTGGAGTGCGTGACGGGGCGGACCGTCACCGCCGTCGAAGGCGAGCAAGCGCAGCAGCAACGGTGTCGGGACCGCCGGGTTGCGGGCGACTCCGTCCAGCGCGGACGCGTGGAACGCGACCATGAATCCCCTGCTCCTTCGCCGGCTGATCCACGATCATGATCCCTCGCCCGTCAGGCCGTCAGACGGTCGGGCCGTCATGATCGGCCGGACAGCACCTGAGCTGTGGGACGCGGCTCGCGAAGGCCTTCGCGAACCGGAACAGCCGATGGGGGTCGCCATACTTACGCGGTGCCGCTCTCGTGGTCGTCGTCCCGGTCCCTCGCGAGCGCGGTTGGCAGCGGCAGCCCGTATTTGTCACACAGGAATCGGGTCTGGCAATACCGCTGGGCGTCGGCGGACACCCTGCCGAGGATCGCGGCATTCATGCCGGCTCCGACGAGGACACCCACGACCGGTACGACCTTGGCGACGTTTTCCACTGACACCTTGGACCCGGCCGGGCCGAGCTGCTGCATCAGCTTCTCAAGTGCGGCCAGGAGATGGTGGTCCTGGCGGAGTTTGTCCGACCACCGTATGCGCCCTCTGACTGCCTCCGCCGCCCGAGCGGTGTCACGCAATGGCTCGACCTTGGCTGCCTGTGCCACGAAGGACCGGCGTACCAGGCGCTGGATGAAGACCTGCTCGTCGGGATCTTTGGCGTCGTAGCCGTAGGAGTACGCGATGCGCGCCGCGATCGATGTGCTCAGCACCTGGATGACGAGGATATCCGCGGTCATCGCGACAGGGATACCGGCGACGGGGACCATGGCCAGCAGGCCCATAGCACCACCTTCGAGCGCGCCGGCGGTCCGCCACGTGAGGGCGTTGAAGGTCAGCAGCCTGTCGCAGGACTTGAGGTCCTTCTGCCGCAGCTCGGTGAAATTGTTGAGCTCCACACCTCGCTTGCGGGCGAGCTTCTCGACGCTCTTCGGGTCGTTCAGCTCCAGCGCCCAGTCGTTGACCAGATCGAGCAGCGCTGCCGCTGCCGCGAGTGCCGGTCGCGCCGCCTTGGTGGCGACGGCGTCACCGGCGCGACGGATCGGTTCCTTGACTGCCTTGGGCACAGCGTCCCTGACCCGGCTCACCGCGCTTCCGGCGGCCTCACCAGTGCGACCGAGCGCGGCGTTCGCCCAGTTCGGCAGACCGCGACGGTTGTCGCGGCGCTCCCAGTGCTCATTGAGCGCGGTCCACACCTGCCCCTCGTAGGCACTCATCGGAGGCGCACCGTCGACGAGTGGGCTGGCGTGAGGGCTCATTGGGATTCTCCCTTTCGACTGTGCTTGCTGGCGTCAAGCCGTTATGGCTGCTGGGTTGGGAGACATGGCGTCGGCTCTGGGCCGATGACGACGGCGAGGTAGCGGAACTCGCCCCGAGGTCCGTCTTGCAGTGAGTACGGCTGCCAGTTGAGGAAGTAGGAGCCGCGCAGGTTCCGTGTGTTTCGCGGATAGTCACCGCCGCCCCAGAGGAGTTGGTTCGAAAGGGTGCGGCCCTCGTGGAGGCGGAAGTCGCGGTCCCGGCTGTTGCCCTGCTTCGGCGGCGTCCACAGGCTGGCTTCGTTGGTGATGAGGAGGGCCAGGCCGTTCTGGTCAGGGCGGTTGCCGAAGCGCTCCAGACGGGCGATGTCGGAGACGAAGCCTAGGCGGGCCAGGTCGGTGGCTGAGTGAGACCTCAGCGCGTACTGCTCCTGGTCAGGCGCAGCCGAACCCGACCACTCCACCGTGCGGTACTTGAACTCGGTGGCCGTGCAGGCCGCAGGGCCGATGCACAGCAGGTCGAGGTACTCGGCGCCGGGCGCGTCCGGGGCGTTCTGGCGGACCTCCAGCCTGGACTGGATCTTGGGGGCCAGTTCCCACAGCACGCGCGCGAAGCTGTGCTGGAGGTCCGCCTCTGAGCGGAACACTGGACGGTCCTGCTGGAGCCGGGGCATGACCTCGGGCAGCGATACCTCACCGGCGATGAGGGGCCCGGAGATCGCCATGGGCACCAACTGCTCTTCCGCTGATCTGTCCTGCATGGTGTGCTTCCCCCCGGCCGACAATCCGTGGGGCGACCGTAGCGCCGTTGCCGGGGCCGCTCCAGGCGTTCCGCCCAGCCGGGCCGCTCCTGCCCGGGAGCCGGCTGACGAGTTTGGCTCCCAAATGGCTCCCAAGACGCCCCCGGGAACGACTCAGGGCCCCGTCCTCAGTGAGGATCAGGGCCCTGACCTGCTGCTATACCGTCGGGGTGGCGGGATTTGAACCCACGGCCTCTTCGTCCCGAAGCAGTCTGGGCAACCTCACGACGAGCGGTTGTATCCGGCTGACCTGTGTTAAGCGTCCACGGGAGTCCGGGAGCGTCCACTGACGTCTACGGTCGTTGTAGCGCAGTTAGACACTCAGTCGGCAGTGAAGGTTGAGAGCGGAGACGTTAGGAACCCACCCGAGTCGCCCTTGCCGACAGGCGCAAGCACTCGGGTCGGTGCAAGTGCTCTGACCGGACACCTCGGACGCCTTACTTCGACGCTGTCCCGTGGGACCTTGCAGTTCAGACACCTGACCGGACAGTCGGACAGGCTGCACAGATGTCCATCGCGCAGCGATTGTCTCCGACTGGGGCACCCGGTGGAACCCAACTTGCTTCCTTGGCCGCCCTACATCCTGATGAGAGGCTGGGCCATGGCGCCGTAGAGATCGAATGTTTTCTGTAGTAACGCTGCAAGGTCTCGCGCTGGCCACTATCATGGAAATGTGCACCCCTTCCCTGAGTCCCTAATAAAGCAGCTTAAGATCTCAGAATCCATTTTGGCAGAGGCCGACTCATTCAGATCGCTGCTGCCGGAAGAGCCATCGTGGGACGCTATTAAGAAAAACTGCGGGAAATACACGAAGTGGATAATTGGACAGCTTAGAGCCGGTCTAGTTGTGCTTCGAGAGGAGGTCATGCCGTCTCGAAAAGTTGGGCACGGGATTCGACCACTGGCCTTCTGGGGGCCGACGGAGAGGGTAGTTTATCGGGCGATCGTTGAATATATCATGCGCGACGAGAAACCCTTGCAGCGCGACGCCAATGCATACCTGTCGTTCGTGCAAGCTCCAATCGACTACGCATGGTCGGCTGGTGGCTCGGGTTTCCTTACCGTGGGAGACTCCCCCGTCAAGCATGTCGTCAAGAGTGACATAACTGCTTTCTACCAGTACATTGATCACGATATTCTTGCGCGAGAATTGCTAGCCAGGACTGGGAAACACGAGGCGATTCGATCGCTAATGGAGATTTTGCAAGAATGTCAGGGTAGGAAATTTGGGATACCGCAACTACTGGATGCCTCGGATGTCTTGTCGGAAGCGTATGCGGATATAATCGAACGCGATCTACTGCGTCAAGGGTTCCCGACATGGAGATTCAATGATGATTTCAGAATTGCGTGCGAAAGTTATGAACACGCTCTTGATGCAATTGAAGCTTTGGATAGATCGTCGCGCTCCGTTGGTTTGACTCTCGGGGAGCATAAGACGGTGACTCCGACTTTTTTCGGGTACGCCTTTGAAGTGTTTGGGTTGAGCGTATCTGACCTCATCCCGCGCCCCGGTGAAGGAGAGCCAGAGTTTACAGTCATGGACTATATGGAAGAGGCGCTAGAAGAGGACGTGGAGGAGGCTGAATCTGTACTTTCGAACTCTGGAGTTAGCTCGAATGCTGCGGAGGACCCTCCCGGATGGATAGATTTGCGGTCTGCTTCGGCAGCAGATGTACGCAAAATACGTCGCGCAATCAACGGCATCTCGCGAGGAGGGAGCGACGCGGCAATCGACCGCGCACAAAGTCTAGTCACCTACTTGCCCTCGCTGACTCCAACAGTCACCCGTTACTTGATCTCACGGTTCAGTGCACAACCGGTTAGGGTTTCAGCATGCATTGATAGTGTGTTGGAACATGTTTTTCTATCTGACTGGCAAAAACTGTGGATGGCTCATGCCGTTCGAGAGTGCAAGCTTCTTAGTGGCTCGTCTCCAGGTAATCACGAGGGAAGACGTCAACTTTTCACTGAAATTTTTTATTCTGATCGCAGCCCAGTGCTCAGAGCAGAAATCGGTCTTGCACTAGCGCAGGAGTCACATTTGGAGATCTCTGCCCTCGATGCACAGTTCCGTAGAGCTCCGGGCGTGCTGGGGACGTGGTATCTAGCAGCAGTTGCACATCTGGGGCCCGGCAACGCTGGTACGGCGCAAGCTAGACAGTTTCAAGCAATGCGAGATTCCGTAGATCTTGCCAAGTTCATTTTGTAGAGGCGATATGAATCTGCGTCGAGTTCCACGTCAGCTTACGGAGGATAGTGTCATATCCATGCGAGCAACGTGTGCCAACTATTTGCGTGAGTCATCCTCGCCGTTGAGTTACGGGCGCTTTATGTCGACCCACATGGTGAGTGACGTTACGAGTGATAGTGGCGCTCAGTCTGCGTACTTGCGAATCGTAGGAATTTCGGAGTCTTACGTAGACGCGCTTTTCGCTGAAGTTTTGAGGGAGAGGCTGCCTGGCCACTCTGATATCGCGCGTACTGCGCTCGCCGAAATTGAGATGCAAGCATCACTCACGTGGCAAAATCGCGAAGATGCTTTTGCTAATTATTTCGGTGTAAATATTCGAAGCGGATTCTCTGATTTTCACAGTGCAGTTGACGTGCGAAATATAATTGCACATGGATTGGGAAGGGTGACGCCGAAGCTGTTTGACAAGCCCGGATTGCGCAGCAAGCTAAAAGGGGTGGATGTTGCAGTTAGGGACAGGCGAATTATTATCGGAGATCGAAGCGTGGTAAAATGCGAAGAAGTCTGCCGATTCTTTGTCACCACTCTAGATTCGAGATTGTAATTTCTGCTTGCGGGTGGTCGACGTAATTCCTAGTGCTCACGGCTCTTGCGATTGGCTTAGGTAAGGCGGCTCGTAAATTGCTCATTGCGCAGGCGATCAAATGCGAGTTTTGCGGTAACGCTAACGTGTGGATCAACAATGAAGCCTTGCTTGGGGTAGATGAGTAGGCGTTGCAGGGCCCCTACCATCATGTCGATGACCAAATTTTCGTCTTGGATAGTGGTCACGTACTCGTCGTAGCTCACCGATGCGGATTCGCAGACGCACTCGACGGACGGCCAGATTTTCCGGGCAGTGGCGTAGGCGCGGCGCTCTTCGTACGGCTTGCTGATCAGTAGGACTGAGGTGACGTCCACGCCGGCGGCTTGCAGGAGCTCTCGCGAGAAGGTGATGTTCTCGCCCGTGTTGCGGGCTCGGGGTTCTACGAGGATCGCGGAGTCTGGGACGCCGAGTTCCAGGGCGCGTTCGCGGTAGTGGGCTGCCTCGCCGCGCGGCATCTTCGCTTCGGTCGTGCGGCTGGTGGCGCCGGTCATGACGATCAGGGGGGCGAAGCCGCGGTGGTACATGTCGGCTGCGGTGTCCGCGACGCCGAGATCGTGACTGCCCAGGGCGATGGACACCGAGCAGGGGCGCGGCTCGTGGTGCATCTGGAGGTAGTCCCAGAGGATCAGAGCGTCTGCGCGGACTTCCGGTGAGAGGGTCACGCGGGGTCTCCATCCTGGGCTGAGTCGGGCACCTTGAAGTCGTATTCCCAGGCGAAGCGGGATGCGGCATGGACGCCAAGGGCGAACTCCACGACAGTGCCATCTGCCGTGTACGTGGTGCGGTGCAGCTCTACGACGGGCTCACCGGTCGGCAGCTTCAACAGGTCCACCTCGTCCGGGGTGGGCATACGGGCGAAGATCCGCTCTCGCATGTGGTCGATCTCGTATCCCGCGTCGTACAGCACGCGGAAGCCGCCGCCGCGGCCGGCGGGCCCCGGAGTTGGATCAACGATGCGCGTGCCCTCGACGTGCTCGGGGCGGTAGTAGCTCGTCAGGGTGTGGGTCGGTTGGTCACCTTCCTTGACGAGCCGCGCTCGGGCGTAGACCTGGGCACCCTCCGGAAGCCCGAGGGCGTTGGTGACGAGCGCACTGCCCTCAATCCGACTCACGGTCTGGGTCTGCTCGCCGCGGTGGTACGGCCGGCCGGAGGCCACGCGGTCCGCGATGAACGCCACCTCGTCCCCGTCACGCCACTTGGCCTTGTCATAGCGCGCGATGCCGAGTCGCTTCAACGGCGTCTGCTGACGTACGACCGTGCCGTGCCCGCGTGATGACGTGACGAGCCCTTCCGCTTCCAGCGCCTTGTACGCCATGTGCACGGTCGACTTGGAGCCCTCACCTGCTTCCACCAGCGTGCGGATGTGCGGCAGCGGCTGACCAGGCTTGTAGTCGCCGTTCCGGATCTCCTCGGCAAGACGGTCCGCGAGTTCTCGCCACTTCGACGCCATCGCGCCTCCTCTCAAGACGTCCAGTCAAACATAGTCCCAGGACTGTTGACAGTCCTGGGACTGCGGTGCATTCTCTTCTCAAGCGGTTCGCAGTCCTGGGACTGTGAATCAAGTGGCCTTGTTTGTGCTGCTCAGGCGCCCGGAGGGCCGTGTAAGCGGTCCGAAGGAAGCGCTCGTTCCTTGAGAACTGAATCGCACGGTGCCTGGCAAGCAGACCGTGCACGCACCAGTGGTTTTGGTCCCGCCGCCGCAGTTCAGCGGCGGCGGTGGCCATGGCCACTCGTCATCGACGTATGGCTGTCGCGCCTGCCGTTCGGATCGGCGCGGTCTGCTTGCACACCTATTCGCCGCGGTGGCTGGACTCCCCAGCAAGGTCGCCCGCTGCCGCGGCTCTCCCCGCTCCACCGATTAACAGGAGAGCTGTATGCGCTCGTACATCGGCCATCATCAGGCCGTCAGTGAGCACGACTTCGTAGAACTGGCCCTCGGCACCCCGGTCGAACTGTGGCTCGGGGTCGAGGGCGAAGACAAGGAAGAGCGCGCCGCCCGGCTGGCGGCGGCCCGCGACATCCTCGCCGACGATCCCACCCTGCCGGACCGCGTGAGCCAGGTCGCCGCCGAGGCAATCGAGGCGTACGCCCCGGAGCTCTTCGGCATCATCCCGTTGCCGCGGCCCACCTCGCGGCGTCGGTTGGGCCGGAAGGGAGCGGCGGCATGAACGCCCCTGACCGGCCCAGCGCGGAAGCGGATCGCGTGAACGCGAACCTCGACGCCGCACGGGCCGACGTGAAAGCCGAGATTGCCCGGACGGACAACAAGGTCTCACTGCTGCTGGCGTTCGTCGGAGCCTTGCTGGCAGGGGTGTGGACGGTCGCCACCGGTCGCCACTTTCCCATGGGGGCGATCGTGTTCGGCCTCGCCGGTGTGGCTGTGCTGCTGACGGTGGCCGGGCTGCTGTTGTGGGCGGTCCGGCCGAACCTGGGCAGTGGCCGACCAGTCGGTTTCCCGCTGTGGGCGACCCTCACCCCGGACGAAGTCCGCATGTCGCTCGCGCGGGATGACCGGCCCGAGCATGTGGCGGCGCTGTCGCGGATCGCGGTCGCCAAATTCGTTTGCCTGCGGCGCGCGGTCGATCTGACCTGCTTCGCCGGCGCGCTGCTGGTCATCGCCGCCCTGATCATGCTTGGGGGTGCGGCATGAACCGCACTGCCAAAGCCCTGCTGATTGCGGCACTCGTGGTCGTGGTCGGGATGGCGTTCCGGGTTTCCTGGAACGCGCAACGCGATGTCGCCCGCGCCGTGGGCGCCGACCACGCCGCGGCGCTGCTTTACCCGTTCGTGGTCGATGGCCTGATGGCCCTCGCCCTGGTCGCCACGCTCGTACTGACCGGTGCTGACCGGCGGTTCGCGCTTCGCGTGCTTGCCGGATACACGGTCGCCTCGCTCGTCCTGAACTACGTGCACGGGCTCGTTCCCGCACTGCACACCGCTGCGGCGAGTCGGATGCACCTGGCCGACTGGGCGCCCGCGAACTGGACGCTCGTTCTGCTTGCCACGTCGCTGCCGGTCGGCTCGATCTTCTTCGGGTCGGATCTGGTGGCGAAGGTTCTGCACCACCGACCGGCGCCGGTCGCAGATCAGGATCATTCATTTGTCTCTACTGCAAATCGGTTGGGGTCTGACCTGGGCAAGTCGGCGTCGCCGGTAGTACCCGCTACGCCCGTTCCGGCTGGGCTGGAGTCGCCCAAGTCGGAGCCGATTGAGTCGGCTCCGGTCGCTGCCGCTGTCTCGACTGGGAGTGGCCCGCGTCGGGCAACCGGTCGGGTGCCGCAGTCGGCTCGTACGCCCCGACCGAGTCGCACTCCGGAACAACTGCTGAGCGAGGCGCGGGCGGTCACCGCTGAATGGGACGACGCTGCGCTGACCGGTGAGGCGATCCGTAAGGCGGTCCGTACGTCAGCAGCCAACGGCCGCACGCTGCGGGACGTGTTGCGCGCTGAGCGGTCCGAGGGCAACGACGCCGACGACGCTGAGGCGGCGGCCTGATGTCGCTGACCTTCGGCAAGTGCTACGACCCGACCGGCGCCACGTGGGGAATCCCCACCTACCCATGGCGCCTGGCCCCGGACGGCATGGCGACGCGCCGGCAGCTTCGTGCCCGCGGCTTACGGCCGGGTGGTCAACCGATAGCAGCCCAGGTCATGCGCCGTTCCCGCCGCCGCAAGTCCGGCTCCGCGGTGGCGTATCTGTACCGCGTGGACCTGGCAAAGCCGGTCCGTCCGATGACTCCGGGCAAGTGGGCCGCGCACGCCGCGGCGATGCTCGCCCGCCGCACCTGTCCACAGTGCCGCACCGACGCCGGATACGTCATCCCGACCTCGCTCGGCTGCTGCGTGTCCTGCGCGTACCCCGAGGAACAGCGCGCCGCTTGACCAGCACAAGGGCCCGGCCGTTCACCGACCAAAGCGCCGGCCGGGCCCCGACTCCCCATCCGAGAAGAGGAGTACGGCAATCGTGTCTGACATCAACATCCCTGACCAGCCTGAACCCCCGGACCACGGGGGCGCCGAGGTGGTCGACATCCTGACCAAGCGCGCCGCCCCTGCCGGTACGGCCACGGTCGAGCGGGACCCGGAAGCTGTCGTAATGGTCGACGGTCCCCAGCCCACCGGGCCGGGCTTCCTCGCCCGCGCCATGGGCGCAAAGCGGCACGACCTGTTGCCGGCGTGGCTCACTTCCCGTACGGAGTTCGCCACTGCTGCGAAGTGGGCCGGTGGCTACAGCGCTCACCTCGCCGGGTATCACGCGTTGCGCGTCCTGCCGTACGCCGGTCGGCTCGCGCTGCGGGCGCCGGCGGGTGCCGCGAAGTTCATCAACGGGACCATGCGATGGGTCAGCGACGCCGAAGGCATGCCGGTCCGCGCGGACGCCGTGCTGCGCGAAGATGCGGGGGACTACCTCAAGCTGTCGCGGCAGCGAGACAACCGCGTCAAGCTGCGCAGCATCCTGTTCGGTCTGGCCTGCTTGATCGGGTTGCCCACGGCGCTCGCGCTGTGGATTCTGGCTCCGACGTGGCTGCTCGCGGTCGCAGGTACGGCGGTCACGCTGGCGCTCGGCTGGTACGGCACCCCGTCCGACCGGCCGATCGTCACGCACGCCGTGGACGTACCGGACACACCCAAGCTCACCGGCGACATGGTGCTGACCGCACTGGCGTCGCTGGGCATCGCGCCGGTCAATCAGGCCGTTGCCAAGGGCGGTCGGGCGCTGGTGTCTACTGCCCCGATCACCCGCGACGGTCCCGGCTGGCGTGCCGAGGGCGACCTGCCGCTCGGTGTGACCGTCGCCGACGTCATCGACAAGCGCGACCGCCTCGCGTCAGCTCTGCGCCGGCCGCTGGGCACCGTGTGGCCCGAGGGCGACCCGGCCACCCACACCGGGCACCTGATCCTGTGGGTGGGGGACCAGGACATGAACAAGGCCAAACAGCCCGCGTGGCCGCTGGCCAAGTCCGGCAGCGTGGATCTGTTCAAGCCCGTCGGGTTCGGCACCGACCAGCGCGGACGGTGGGTGGAACTCACCATGATGTACATCGCCGGAATCATCGGCGCCATCCCGCGCATGGGCAAGACGTTCCTGCTCAGGCTGCTTCTGCTCATCGCCGCACTCGATCCGCGGGCGGAGCTGCACACGTACGACCTCAAGGGCACCGGCGACCTCGACACCGTGGGCGACGCGGTGGCTCACCGGCACCGCGCCGGCGAGGAGATCGAGGACATCGAGCACGCCATCGCCGACATGCGCGGACTCCGCGAGGAACTGCGGCGGCGGGCCAAGATGATCCGTTCCCTGCCGCGGGACATCTGCCCGGAGTCCAAGGTGACCAGCGAACTCGCCTCTAAGCGCAGCCTCGGGCTGCACCCGATCGTGGTCGGGGTGGACGAGTGCCAGGTCTGGTTCGAACACCCCACGTACGGGGCGGAGTTCGAGGAGATCTGCACCGATCTGGTCAAGCGTGGCCCTGCCACCGGCATCGTTCTGCTGCTCGCGACCCAGCGGCCGGACTCCAAGTCCCTGCCGACCGGCATCAGCGCGAACGCCTCGACGCGGTTCTGCATGAAGGTCATGGGCCAGATCGAGAACGACATGGTGCTCGGCACCGGCGCGTACAAGCGCGGCGTGCGGGCCACCATGTTCGCCTGGGCGGACAAGGGCATCCACTATTTCGTTGGAGAGGGCTCGGACGCCCGGATCGTCCGCAGCGTCTACGCGGACGCCGTGATCTCCGAGCGCATCGCCGCACGTGCCCGCGCCTCGCGGGACAAGGCCGGCACCCTGTCCGGTCACGCACTGGGGGAGAGCCCGGAGGCGGTCACCGGCCCGTCGTACGACCTGCTCGCCGACCTGCTCGCGGTCATCGCCCCGGACGAGACGAAGGTCTGGTCCGAGACCGTCGTCGCCCGCCTCGGGGAGCTGCGGCCGGACGTCTACGGCGGCTGGGAGCCCGACCAACTCGCCTACGTCCTCAAGCCGCACGGCATCACCACCGGCCAGGTCTGGGGCAAGACCGACGACGGCAAGGGCGCCAACCGCCGCGGCATCACCCGCGCCCACATCACCACCGCGATCGCGGAGCGTGACAAGAAGCGGGACGCGGGCTGACTCCGGAACGGCGCTAGGTCTAGCACCGGCACCCGCTAGACCTAGCGCCGCGCCTAGCGCCCCATCCGGCACCTGATCAGCCCGCTAGTTACTAGCGGGCCACCTGCTCAAACCCCGGAAACCTGCCCTGGAGGCACATTGTGACCCTCCCCGTCCTCGCTAGCGCCTTCCTCCTGCTCATCACCCTCGGTTACGCGGCCGTGTGTGCGGGCCAGCCGTTCGGACGCTGCCGCAAGTGCCGCGGCTTCGGCTTCGCCACCACCACCGACCGCAAGGGACGACCCAAGCGCGGCAGGCACTGCCGCCGCTGCGACGGCCACGGCATTCGCATACGCCGCGGACGCCACCTCTACAACCTCTACCGCCGCGCACACCAGCGCGGCACCACCCAACCCGCGGCCCCTGCCCGTCCGTTCGCTCCGAGCCAGGGAGACCGCCCGTGATCCTGTCCGTCTCCGCCGTACTGCTCTTCGGCACCGGCACCGCTCTGGCCCTCCGGTACAAGGCCACCTCGTTCGGCGCCGCGGTCGTGGTGTTCCTCTTCGGCTTCTACGCCGCCGCCACGGGCGCCGCTCAGCCCATCACCCAACTCGTCACCGCTGCCGCTCAGGCCGTTGGCCAGATGCGCTGAACCGAAGGGAGGCACCACCGTGAACGAGCCCAACTCGCCCATCGTGGCTCGGCACTGGCTCATCGCCGCCGCGCCCAAGGCAGCACCGGCCATCGCCACGTCCACCGTGCTGATCCTTGCTCGGATCTGGAACGCCAACGGTGCGCAGCACAGCGTCGGAGACGCGTCCGTGATGGGGCTGCTCGCCGCGGGCGCCGCCTTCGCGGGCAACGCCCTGGCCACCGGCGAACACGGCGAATCCACGTCCGCCGCGGTCGGCTTCACCGCGGCCGGCACCCTCGCCCTCGCGGGAGTGGCCGCCTACGCGGACGGCTTGCCTTTGCCGTTGCTGCTCTGGTCGGTGGCCACCGTGCTCAGCTACGTCCTGGCCCACCGGCACTGGCGCACCGACCGCCGCGAGACGACCGCGTACGAACGCGCCACCGAGGCACGGCGCGAGACACACCAGCACATCGAAACCGTCGAGGTCATCCGCGCCCGCGCGCAGGTCGAAACGGCCCGCGCCGGCGGTGAGTACGCCACCGCGCTGGCCGCGGCCCTCACCGCCCGCGCCACGCTGCCGGGCTTTGACCCGGCCGCGCTCAGCAAAGCAGGACTGCCGGAGCTCCCCAATGGCATGGGCAAGGAGGGATGGTGAGGTTCTACCTGACGACGCACAAGCGGCGTTGGGTGGAGGCCACCAGCGTCCCGCTGTTCCTGAAGTACGAGCACTTCGGGGTAGGCACTGCCCGAAGCATGCCGCGGGCGATAGGCCCGTACGCCATCGACTCCGGCGGGTTCACAATCCTTCAGCGGTTCGGTCGCTGGACCATCGAGCCGCAGCGGTACGTCGATGATCTCCGTCTCATCCGCGAACAGGTCGGCCCATTTGGATGGGCCGCACCGCAGGACTGGATGTGTGAACCCGCGATCATCCACGGCGGGACCTTTGGCGGGCAGACCTTCGCCGGCACCGGTCTGAGCGTCGTTGAGCACCAGCGCCGCACTGTCGGAAACTATCTGCTGCTGAAGGAACTCGCCCCGGAGTTGCCGATCATCCCGGTAGTGCAGGGATGGGAGCTCCCAGATTACGAACGCTGCGTCGGCCTCTACGCACGCGAGGGCGTAGACCTGACTCGCGAACCGGTCGTTGGCTTGGGTTCAGTCTGTCGTCGGCAGTCCACCGCTGAGGGCGCCGCCATCGTCACCACACTTGCCGCCCAGGGCCTCAAACTGCACGGCTTCGGCTTCAAGACTCTCGGACTGGCCAAGGTCGGGCACCTCATGGCCTCCGCCGACTCTGCCGCGTGGTCGTATCACGCGCGCCGCCGGCCGCCCATGCCTGGCCACACCACCCATAAGAACTGCGCGAACTGCCTGCCTTACGCCCTGAACTGGCGTGACCGGACGCTGGCAGCCCTGCCGCCCTGGCATCAACCCGGCCTCGGCACTTAGCTACGCCGCGGCGGCGGGACTCCCCAGCAAGGTCGCCCGCCGCCGCGGTTCTCCCCGCCCGTCCGAAGACCGACAGGAGAACCCCAGAATGCCCTATCCCGAACGCGCCGCGCTGATCGCCGCGGCACTTGAGACTGCCGCTCGCGGGTGGCCTGTCTTTCCGCTCCGCCCTGGTGACAAGCCGCCCGCCCTGCACGGTGAGCGCCGCTGCCCTGGCACTGGAGAGTGCGTCGGTGGTCACCGGAAGTTCGAGCAGCGCGCCACCACGGATCCCGCTCGTATCGAGAGGTGCTGGGTGGCAGGACCGTTCAACGTCGGGGTTGCCACCGGGCCGGCCGGGCTTCTGGTGGTGGATCTCGACACACTCAAGCCGAAGGACAGTCCGGACGCGCCTGATGGCGCGACCGCCTTTGCGGCGCTCTGCGAGCGCGCCGGTCAGTCGGTGCCGACGACTCGACGTATCCGGACTCCCAGCGGCGGGGAGCACTTGTACTTCGCCACGCCGCGGGGAATTCGGCTGCCGAGCAGCAAAGGCAGGCTCGCGCAGAAGATCGATACTCGGGCGTGGGGCGGATATGTCGTCGCGCCCGGAAGCCTGACGGCACAAGGGGCGTACACGGTCGAGGAAGACGCGCCTATTGCAGACCTACCTGAATGGCTGCAAACCGCCCTGGCGCCCGCTCAGCGGCACGCAGGACGCATTTCTGTGGCCACCACAACCCGCGCAATCAACTATGCGGATACCGCGCTGGAGCGTGAACGCACCGAAGTGGCGACAGCGTTGGACGGAGGTCGCGAAGCGGCGCTTTTTCGGGCCGCCCGCGCCCTGGGGCGGTTCGTCGCGTGGGGCGACCTTCCGCGGCATGTGGTTGAGGAGGCTCTTCAGCAGGCGGGGGAGTCTGCGGGTCTGCCGCCGGCGCAGTGCCGCTCGACGCTGCGAAGCGCTTTGAACTGGTCGATCGGACACAACCCGCAGCGGAGGACAGCATGAGGTCCCCGCTGCCTCCCCGGCTGAAGAGCCTCCCCACCCTGCACCGACCCGCACACGCCGCTCCGAGCCGTACGTGGTCCGGACGTAGTGCGCTGAAGAACGTCGCCCGCCAGGGCGTCCCTTCTGCTCGGTGCCCTGACTTGCTGCCGCGCGATTACCGGATCGAAAGGAGGAGGGCGACGTGACCGGCCAGCCGATTCCCCCGCTGCACCTGTACTCGGTCCCCAGCGACCCACAACCGGCTGCGGTCCCGCCGCCGAAGAGGGAACGGCCCCGGACCGCGTGGACCGCCGATCAGCTTATGGACGCGCACTTCCCCGAGCCGAAGTGGGCGGTGCCCGGAATCCTCGCTGAAGGTGTGAGCCTGCTCGCCGGACCGCCGAAGGTGGGGAAGTCCTGGCTCTCGTTGGGACTTGCTCTCGCGGTCGCGGCCGGCGGGCAGGCTTTCGACTCCGTTCCCGTCGATGGTGGCCCGGTGCTGTACCTCGCTCTTGAGGACACGCCGCGGCGACTCCAGACCCGTATGGGCAAGCTCTTGGGCGGACAGAAAGCACCGGCCGGGCTCACGCTCGTCACCGAATGCCCGCCCTTCCCGCAAGGCGGGGTCGAGGCCATCGCGGGATGGCTGGACCGCAATCCGGATGCCCGCATGGTCGTGATTGACGTGTTCGCCAAGATGCGCGGTGCTTCGCCGCAAGGCGCTTCCGCGTACGACGCCGATTACGTCGCGGTCGGTCACGCCAAGCGCCTCGCCGACCACTACGGCATTGCGGTAGTGCTGGTGCACCACGTTCGCAAGATGGCGTCCGAGGACTTTCTGACGGAGGTCTCCGGGACCAACGGCATCGCGGGAGCCGCTGACGCCACGCTCGTACTCAAGCGGGCCCGCGGGCAGGCAGACGGCATTCTGCACGTCACCGGCCGCGATGTTGAGGAAGCCGAATACGCCCTGGCCTTCCAACAAGCCTCGGGTGCCTGGCACCTGTTGGACGGACCGGTGTCCGACCACACCATCGGTGACACTCGCGCCGCGATCCTGAAGCACGTACGGGCTCACCCCGGTGCGAAGCCCAAAGACATTGCCGCGGCAATGCCCGACGTCGACGCGGACACCGTGCGCCGCACCTGCTCGCGTATGGCCGACGCGGGCCAGCTCACTAGGGACGCCGGCGGGCGGTACTTCCCGGACACCGGCAGCCGGACGGCAGCCACTCCGGAGACGTCCGCGCTGTCCGACTGTCCGGTTGACCCCGCGGAGCAGCAGGAGCTCCCCGGACACGCCGAAGAGGAACTGTCCGGGCTGTCCGGTACCGGCGCGCTGAGGAGGACATCGTGACGCTTGCCATTCCGGAGCGCGGCTCACTCGGTGAACCGGTGCTCTACCGAGTGGAGGACATGCCGCGCATCATCCGGCTGAGCCGCAGCCGGATCTACGAGTTGATCCGTTCCGGTCGTCTTCGCACCGTGAAGGAAGGCCGCACTCGGCTGGTCCCGCAATCCGCCATCACTGAATATGTCGCGCTGTTGGAGCGCGAAGCACAGGGAGAGAAATGACCAAGCGTCGCGCTCATGGCGACGGTGGCCTGTACTGGAGCGAGAAGCGGCAGCGCTGGATTGCTGCCGCCTCGCTCGGCTACGACGCCCGGGGAAAGCGCATCATGCGTCGAGGCAGTGGTCGCACCAAGACCGAGGCGAAGAACAAGCTCAAGGAAGTCCTGCGGGATTACGAGGATGGCCTCGCCATCGCGCCCACCGGCTACACGGTCGCCAACGCTGTTGAGGACTGGCTCATGTTCGGACTGGCCGGGCGGGACAAGGCGACTCTGGACGCCTGTACCGGTCTCAGCCGGAACCACGTGATTCCGTCGCTCGGTGCCCGGAAGCTACGGGACCTGAGCGCGGAGGACGTGGACAAGTGGCTTGCTGAGAAGTCCAAGACGCTCAGTACAAGCACCTTGCAGGGCATCCGATCGTGCCTGAATCGCTCGGTCAAGCGGGCTATGGCGCGGGACAAGGTGAAGCGCAACGTCGTGGAGCTGTGCCAGATCCCCAAGGGCCAGCCCGGACGGCCCTCAAAGGCCCTAACGTTCGCCCAAGCCGAAGCCGTACTCACCGCAGCGGCTCGTACCCACATGCATGCGTACATCGTCGTCTCGCTGCTCACCGGCGCACGGACCGAGGAGCTGCGGGCACTCACCTGGGATCACGTCTTTCTGAAGGGAGACCCAACAGCGAATCCGCCGATCCCGCCCTACATGGCTGTGTGGCGCTCGGTGCGGGCCGGGGGAGACACCAAGACCAAGAAGTCCCGCCGCACGATTGCACTTCCACAACGCTGTGTGGAAGTGCTGTGGCGGCAGTGGGAAGACCAGGGCTGGGACCGCTTGGCCGCCGGCGAGAGCTGGGAGGAGCACGGGCTCGTCTTCGCGTCCGCGGTCGGCAAGGAACAGGATCCCTCCCACGTCCGCCGTGGCTTCCGGGCTGTGCTGAGCAAGGCGGAGGGTGTGGAGGCTGCCGACTGGACCCCTCGGGAGCTCCGACACAGCTTCGTCTCGCTGCTCTCTGACAACGGCGTCCCTCTGGAGGAGATCTCCCGGCTGGTCGGGCACTCCAGCACGACCGTCACGGAGGAGGTCTACCGAAAGCAGATCCGGCCGGTGATCCAGACCGGCGCCATCGCCATGGACCACATCTTCGGTAGTTCTTGCTGAGTGTTCGTAACAATGGGAAGTTTCAGCGCCCCGACGGAGCCTCCATGGGTTGCGGGTGCACCCTCTCGGCACTGGCCCAGAGGTCTTCGTATTTCTTCCGATACACCTCGGCAATGTCAGCGGAAGGAGCGATTACAGCCGTGAGGTGCCTGCCCACCCCGTTGACCGAGGACCCCAACAACTGCACCGAGCCATCTTCGCTCACGACACACCGGTCATGCAGAGATGGGTCCGCGGTGTGACGAAGCTCGACATCAGCGCCGTTCGGAATTGTCGCCAGAGCAACGGCAAGGAGTTGACGGTCCTTGCCTGAGCTCGGGTGGCGCGACGAAGTGAGGATCCGTCGAAGAGTTGTCGATTCGACCAGCCATTCCAGCGAGTAAGCGTGAAAGTAGGCGTCTACGAGCAGTCCTTGGCCAGCCTTCTGAAGACGTCGCGTGAGCTGGACGTAGACCATGGGATCTTCCGGGTCTAGTGCAATGTCTGCTACTTCAGGATCCAGGTCCTCGCCCGCCGAGCGTTCGTCGCTCTCGGCCCTGAGGACGGCTCTGCCGATCTTGGTCAGAGTTACTCCGTCGTCTCCTTTCTTGATCCACCCCACTTGGACCAGGTAATGCGCTACCGCCTCTGGCCTGCGCTTGACCTTCCCCTGCCCGTACAGCCCCGAGAACAGCGAGGTCCCGCCGAGGAACAACTGCTCTCGCTGCGCATCACGCGGTTGAGGCGCCTGTGCATAGCTGTCGATGTCAGCAAGAGAGAGTTGCTGGCCTTGGCTGGCTACTAGTTCGATGTACCAAAGCGTCCGCAGGATGTGATCTGAGACACGACTCATAGGAGGAGTGTCCCACCGACGACCCGCCGGCGAGTGACTCAACGATCGAGTCGGACAGCAGCTTGCGAACCCGTAGGCACTCACTTTGACACTCAGCACGAATCAGGGCCCCAGACTCATCGAGTCTGGGGCCCTGACCTGCTGCTATACCGTCGGGGTGGCGGGATTTGAACCCACGGCCTCTTCGTCCCGAACGAAGCGCGCTACCAAGCTGCGCCACACCCCGGTGCAACGGGGTTTACTTTAGCGGACGGGGGGCTGAGGGCGAAATCCGGTTTCCTCGGGGGGCGGGGCGGTGGTGGTCGAGGAGGATCAGGAGGAGGGAGAGGGCGGCGAAGGCGAGGGCGAGGAGGAGGGCGGTGAGGAGGGTGGCGGGGTAGCCGCGGGTGTCGACGTCGAGGAAGGGATAGGGGTAGCCGGAGAAGGGGCCGCGAATGAGGGCGAAGGCGAAGTAGGCGAGGGGGAGCAGGAGCCATTGGCCGGCGTAGCGCCAGGGGAAGCGGCCGGGGGCGGTGAGCAGGAGCCAGTCGAGGACGACCGTGAGGGGGGTCACGGTGTGGAGGAGCTGGTTGGAGAAGGCGAGGGCGCCGGTGCGGGCGCCCAGGGCCTCGGACTCGGAGAAGTCGCTCGCGTCATTGGCGAGGACGAGGTGGTAGACGAGGCCGGTGATCACGATGCAGAGCAGGACAGCGCCGTGGATCAGCGGGGGGATCGGGGGACGCCGGGTCCAGGTGCGGTACGCGGACCAGGCGAAGGTCAGCGCGATCGCCGCGTTGGTGAGGACCGTGAAGTACGTGAAGACCCGCAGCGGCGGGAAGTGCGCACACTCGATGGTGATTCCCGTCACCGCCGCTGCCGCGATCAGCAGCCGGAAGGCCGCCACGTACGAACGGGGGATTGCAGGCATGCCTCACCGTACGAGACGGCGGACGGCGGGACGGGTCAGCGGCTGGTGAGCGTCAGGAGTGTCGCCTCGGGCGGGCAGGCGATACGGACCGGGGTGAAGCGGTTGGCGCCGCAGCCCGCGGAGACGTGCAGGTAGGACGTGGAGCCGGTGGCCGTATGGGTGGACAGGCCCTTGACGCGGTCGGTGTCGAGGTCGCAGTTGGTGACCAGCGCGCCGTAGAAGGGGACGCAGATCTGGCCGCCGTGGGTGTGCCCGGCGAGGATCAGCGGGTAGCGGTCGGAGGTGAAGGCGTCCAGGACGCGCAGGTAGGGCGCGTGGACGACCGCCAGGTTGAAGTCGGTGTCCGGGTCGGGGCCGCCCGCGACCGCGGCGTAGCGGTCGCGCTTGATGTGCGGGTCGTCCAGGCCGGTGAGGCCGAGCACGGGGCCGTGGTCGAGCTTGAGCTGCCCGCGGGAGTTGCTGAGGCCGACCCAGCCCGCCGCGTCGAACGCGTCGCGCAGCTCGCCCCAGGGGTTGCGCAGGACGCCGTGCGCGGCGCGGTCCTTGCCGTTCAGCCCGTGCTGGCCGCGTGCCTTCTCCACCAAGTACCGGGCGGGATTGCGGAACTTGGGGCCGTAGTAGTCGTTCGACCCGAAGACGTACGTGCCGGGGAACTGCATCAACGGGCCCAGCGCGTCCAGGACTTCGGGTACGGCGGTGGGGTCCGACAGATTGTCGCCGGTGTTGACAACCAGGTCGGGGCGCAGGCCCGCCAGCGACTGGAGCCAGCGGCGCTTCTTGTTCTGGCCCGACACCATGTGGATGTCGGAGACCTGGAGGATACGGATCGGGCGCATGCCCTCGGGCAGCACCGGGATGTCGACGCGGCGCAGGCGGAAGGACCGCGCCTCGAAACCGGCCGCGTACGCCAGGCCGGCCGCGCCGGCCGCCGTCACACCGAGGGGAATTCCGTATCGCGCGCGCATACGTCCATCGTGTCAGAGTCCGGGCCGTACGCGCGCCAAGGCCCCTCGACCGGCGCCGGGCGCACCCTTCAGCCGGGCGCTCCCTTCAGCTGGGCGCACCCTTCAAACGGGCGCCCTTCAGCCGGGCGCACCCTTCAGACAGGAGCCCCCTTCAGCCGGGCGCCCTTCAGCCACGGCGCACCCTGCCACGGCCAGCCGCACAGCCCCCCGACGGGCAGTCGCCCCCCACCTCCCTCGTATATGCGGCGCGACCGCCCCGCAGGGATGCGAAACTCGGCGTATGACCACCACGCTCAAGCAGCGACTGCACGACGACCTCACCAAGGCGATCAAGGGACGCGACGAACTGCGCTCCGCCACGCTCCGGCTCACCCTCACGGCCATCACGAAGGAGGAGGTCGCGGGCACCACCGCGCGCATCCTCTCCGACGACGAGGTGCTGAAGGTGATCACGCGCGAGGCGAAGAAGCGGCGGGAGGCGGCCGAGGCCTTCGCGCAGGGCGGCCGGGCGGAGTCGGCGGAGCGGGAGCGCGCCGAGGGCGAGGTGCTGGCGGAGTACCTGCCCAAGCAGCTCGGGGACGAGGAGCTGACCGCGATCGTCCGGGACGCCATCGCCGAGTCGGGGGCCGAGGGACCGCGCGCCATGGGCGCCGTCATGAAGATCGTCAACCCGAAGGTGGCCGGGCTCGCGGAGGGCGGCCGGGTGGCCGCCGAGGTGAAGCGCCAGCTCGCGGGCTGATCCGCGCACTCATCAAAAGACCTCACGCGTAAGGGGCGCCCTCCCAGGAGGGCGCCCCTTACGACGTCACTTATGCGCGGGCCGACGCCTCACACCTGCGTCGACCTGCGTCGGCCCGCGTCGACCCCTACGTCGCCCCCGTCGTACCCCCCGCCCGGCCGTTCCCGCCGCCTGTGGTCAGGCCGGGGAAGGTCGGGAAGGGGTTGGGGCTGCCGTTGGTGGCGCCGTTGGCACCGGTCGCGCCCACGGTCGTACCCGTCGTCGTACCGCCGTTGGTGCCGCCGCCGGCGGCGCCCGCCGTGATGGCGCCGGTGGTCGTGCCCATCGTGGTGACGCCGCCGGGGCCGTGGCCGCGGCCCTTGTGCTTGTCGTCGGTGTTGGTGGCGTTGCCCGGGTTGTTCGGATCGGGCGACGCCGGGGGGTTCTTGCCCTTGTCCTGGATGTTGAGCGGCACCGTCACGAAGCTGAGCACCGGCTTGCCCTCCAGGGACGCGGAGACGGCGTCCTTCCAGATGGGGGCGGGGCCGTCGGCGCCGTACACCAGCGGGTAGTACTTGCCGCCGATGGTGATGTTCTTCATCTTCTTGGAGTGCTTGGGGTCACCCATCCACACGGCCGCCGCCATGTTCGGCGTGTAGCCGGCGAACCAGGCCGCCCACCGGTCGTCGGTCGTACCGGTCTTACCGGCGGTGTCCCGGCCGTCGTCCAGGTTGGCCGCCTCGCCCGTACCGTCGTCGACGACGCCCTTGAGCATCGTGTTGATGGTGTCGGCCGTGTTCTGCGACATCGCCTGCGAGCAGAGCGACTTGGGCACCGTCAGCTTCTTGCCGCCCGCCGCCGTCACGGACTGGATGGCGATCGGCGTGCAGTAGACGCCGCGGTTGGCGAAGGCGGCGTACGCGGCGGCCACATTGAGCGGCGACACCTCGTTGGTGCCGAGGGTGAGCGAGGCGATCTGGTTCAGCGGCTTGCCGTCGGCGCGGTTGAGGCCCAGCTTGGTCGCCATGTTGACGATCGGGCAGAGCCCGGTCTGGCTCTCGAGCTGGAGGAAGTAGGTGTTGATCGACTTCTTCAGCGCCTCGGGCATCTGGTACGGGCCCACCTCGGACGGGTCCTCGTTGCCCGTCTCGTCGGTGCCGTGGATCGTGTTGTTGTCGCAGGTCGTGACGTCGGGGTACGTCATCTTGTTCGGCGACGGCTCCGACTGGTCCGGCTTGTAGCCCGCTTCGAGCGCCGCGGCGGCCGTGATCGGCTTGAACGTCGAACCGTTCTGGAAGCCCTGGCCGCCGCCCATGTTGGCGTTGACCGAGAAGTTGATCTGCGTCTCGTTCTTGCCGAAGCCGTACGGCTTGCTCTGGCCCATCGCGACGATCTTGCCGGTGCCGGGCTCCACCAGGGTGACGGCGGCGGCGATGGCGTCGCTCTTGTAGACGTGCTTGCTGATGCCGTCCAGCACACCCGCCTGCGCCTTGGGGTCGAGCGTGGTCTTGATGGTCAGACCGCCGGTGTCCCAGGTCTTGGCGCGCTCCTCCTTCGTCTTGCCGAAGGCGGCGTTGGTGAGGAAGGTGTTGCGCACGTAGTCGCAGAAGAAGCCCGCGCCGTTGACGGCGGTGATGCAGCCGTTCTTCGGCGAGCTGACCTTCAGGCCGAGCGGCGCCTTCTGCGCGGTGGCGGACTGCTCAGGGGTGATGTCCTTGAGCTGCGCCATGCGCGCCAGCACCGTATTGCGGCGCTTGAGGGCTTCCTGCTCGTCGTTGATCGGGTCGTAGCGGCTCGGCGACTGGACCAGGCCCGCCAGCAGCGCGGCCTCGGTGAGCGACAGGTTCTTGGCGTGCTTGCTGAAATACCGCTGCGAGGCCGCCTCGACGCCGTACGCCTGCTCGCCGAAGAAGGTGATGTTGAGGTAGTTCTCCAGGATCTTCTTCTTGCCGAGTTCCTTCTCGACCTGGATCGCGTACTTCATTTCCTTGATCTTGCGGCCGATCGTCTGCTGGGTGGCGAGGGCGACCTTGTTGGGGTCGTCGCCCGCCTCCTCCACGAAGACGTTCTTCACGTACTGCTGCGTCAGGGTCGAGGCACCCTGGGTGCCGCCCTCCGACGCGTTGTTGCTGAGCGCGCGCAGGATGCCCTTGGGGTCGAGCGCGCCGTGCTCGTAGAAGCGCGAGTCCTCGATGGCGACGATGGCGCTGAGGACATTGGGGCTCATGTCCTCGATCGGGACGACGGTGCGGTCGCGCGAGTAGACCGTGGCGATCAGGCCGCCGTGCGCGTCCAGGATCTTCGACGCCTGGCTGAGCGGCGGGGTCTTCAGCTCGCCCGGCAGGTCGTCGAAGCCGGCCGCGGTGCCCTTGGCCGACAGGCCGAGCGCGCCCACGGCGGGCAGCGCGATGCCCGCGAGGACCACGCCGGAGAGCACGCTGACGCCGAGGAACTTGGCGGCCTGCTGGGCTGTGCTCAGCCCCCCGCCCGATCGCTTGTGTGCCATGGAGGCAGCCTACGTTGCGATTCCCCGGACGTGCGCCCAACTGTTCGCCTACTCTGTAACGGACAGGGCGCGATCGTCGGGCGCGTTCCTGCCTTCCTTCGTCACTCTTGTGAGTGATGAGAACTGCCCGAAATTCGGCATATGCCGAGGGACTTGTCCCTTATGGCGAGACGATGTGTGCTACTTCGCCTCTTAAGTCCGATATTGGTGCCACATAAGCCCGCCTCACTCCGTTGGGTGATCTCCCGCGCACGCATAGTCCGTTCGGGCCATGCAAGATTGGGCCGGAAAGGGCTGTTGCGCCGCGCCTACCTTCCGTAACGTCCTCAACTGGCAACGGTGAATATGCCGCTTGCCGCCGTGGGGGAGCCTCGATTCGGGAGAGGACGGCGCCAGCATGAGTAGCTGGGTAACCGACTGGAGCACGCAGGCGGCGTGCAGGACCACAGATCCGGACGAGCTGTTCGTCCAGGGCGCGGCTCAGAACAGGGCCAAGGCGGTGTGCACCGGCTGCCCGGTGCGGACCGAGTGCCTGGCGGACGCGCTCGACAACCGGGTGGAGTTCGGCGTGTGGGGGGGTATGACCGAGCGTGAACGCCGTGCGCTGCTGCGACGGCGCCCCATGGTGACCTCGTGGCGCAGACTGCTGGAGACGGCACGCACCGAGTACGAGCGCAGCACCGGCCTCATCCCGCTCGACGACGAGGACGACTACGCCGCCGCGGGCTGACGACCGGTCAGAACCGCACCATCACGTACGGGTCCGGCCCCGCGTCACCGCGCGGTCCGACCTCGCACCACTACGCGGCCGCGGGCCGACCGTCCGCCAACTGCTCGCCGATCGCCCGCAACCCGGTCAGATCGTGTACGTCACCGGGCAGCGCTGTCACGTCCACCATGGGCACCTCCGGGTGGACGGACACAAAGCGGTCGCGCGTGCGTCGTTCACGCGCGACCACCTGCATGCGTTCGGCATGGAGGCGCAGCAATCCGGCGGCCAGCCGTTCGGTACCGGCCGCGGTCGCTGTGCTGGACGTGCTCGCTGTGCTGCCCGTGCTCGCAGTGCTGGACGTGCCTGAGCCGCTGGCGCTCGAGCTGCCGGCGGTGCTTGCCTGACTGGACGCGGAGGCCCGCTGGGAGTCAGCCTTCCCGGTCGGATGATCCACAATGCCGCCGTCCGCAAGATTTTCTTCCAACGCCTCCTCCAGGGCCTCGGCGGCGGCCAGCGCCCGCTCCGCGGTGAGGTGCGCGGCGCCGCTGCCGTGGACGCGGTTGAGGACGAGACCGGCGAGCGGCATGTCCTCGGCCGCCAGGCGTTCCACGAAGTAGGCCGCCTCCCGAAGGGCGTCCCGCTCCGGGGCGGCGACCACCAGGAAGGCCGTGCCCGGCGCCTGGAGCAGCCGGTACGTGGCGTCGGCGCGGGTCCTGAAGCCGCCGAACATGGTGTCCATGGCGGCCACGAAGGTCTGCACGTCGCGCAGCAGCCCGGCGCCCATCACCTTGCTGAGGGTGCCGGTCATCATCGACATCCCGATGTTGAGGAATTTCACCCCGGCCCGGCCGCCGACCTTGGCCGGGGCCATCAGCAGCTTGATGAACTTGCCGTCGAGGAAGGAGCCGAGCCGCTTGGGCGCGTCCAGGAAGTCCAGCGCGCTGCGGCTCGGCGGGGTGTCGACGATGATCAGGTCCCAGGCGTCCTGGGCCCTGAGCTGGCCCAGCTTCTCCATCGCCATGTACTCCTGCGTGCCTGCGAAACCGGCCGACAGGGACTGGTAGAAGGGGTTCTCCAGGATCGCGCGGGCCCGCTCCTGATCGGAGTGCTGGACCACGACCTCGTCGAAGGTCCGCTTCATGTCCAGCATCATCGCGTGCAGCGAACCGCCGGCGGACCGATCGATTCCGGCCACCTCGCGCGGGGTGTTGTCCAGTTCGGTCAGGCCCATGGACTGGGCCAGCCGCCGCGCCGGGTCGATCGTGAGTACGACGGCCGTACGGCCGCGCTCGGCCGCGCGTACGCCCAGGGACGCGGCGGTCGTCGTCTTGCCGACACCGCCGGAACCGCAGCACACGATGATCCGCGTCTTGGGGTCGTCGAGCAGCGGGTCGATCTCCAGCACGGGGCTCTCCAGGCTCATGGGTCAGGCCTCGTCTCCGGTGTCGGTGTCTTCGTCCGGGTGAGCGGCGGATTTCCCGCGGGCGCCGTCCTTGGCGAAGGTGCCGCCGAAGCCCGGCACGGCCTGCTTGCGCAGGCTGTCGGCCAGCCGGTAGAGCCCGCCGAGGTCCACGCCCTCGCCGATCAGCTCCAACTCCCTTACGGGAAGGCCGAGTCCGCCGATCTCGGCGCGCTGCTCGCGCTCCAGGACCACCCGCTCGGCGTGCTCATACGCCTGGGCGAGCAGCGGGTCGACCAGCCGCTCGGCGACCCCGCCGCGCCGGGCGCCGCCGAGCCCGGCCTGGGACAGCGCCTTGGCGACGGCCGTGCGCCGCTTGCCGACGCCGCCACCGCTGCCGCCCGCCGGGAGGTCGGTGACCTGGGCGAGGGCGGCGTCCTCCAGGAGGACGGGGCGCACCATGTTGACGATGACGGCGCCCACCGGCAGCCCGGCGGAGCGCAGGTCCGCGACGCCGTCCATCGTCTCCTGGACCGGCATCTCCTCCAGGAGCGTCACCAGGTGGACGGCGGTCTGCGGGGACTTCATCACGCGCATCACGGTCTGCGCCTGGTTGTGTATGGGGCCCATCCGGGCCAGCCCGGCGACCTCGTCGTTGACGTTGAGGAAGCGGGTGATCCGCCCGGTGGGCGGGGCGTCGAGCACCACCGCGTCGTACACCGGCCAGCCCGCCTTGTCCTTGCGGCGGACGGCCTCGCAGACCTTGCCGGTCAGCAGCACGTCCCGCAGCCCGGGGGCGACGGTGGTGGCGAAGTCGATCGCGCCGAGCTTCTTGAGCGCGCGCCCGGCGCGGCCGAGCTTGTAGAACATGTCCAGGTAGTCCAGCATCGCCAGCTCGGCGTCGATGGCCAGCGCGTGCACCTCGCCGCCGCCGGGTGCGGAAGCGATTTTCCGCTCCTGGTACGGCAGCGCCTCGGTCTCGAAGAGCTGGGCGATGCCCTGCCGCTCCTCCACCTCGGCCAGCAGCACACGCCGTCCCTCGGACGCGAGCGCGAGGGACAGCGCGGCGGCGACCGTGGTCTTTCCCGTGCCGCCCTTGCCCGTCACGATGTGGAGCCTGACGGCGGAAGACTGTTGAGGGCTCACCTTGCGAGCCTAACCACTGAAGGCACCACGTACTCGGGCGGCCGTGCGGTTGGGGTGACGGCGCGATGACCGCCGGGTGTCGATCCGGGGCGGCGGCGCGGGGCCGAACGGGGGGCGCGGCAGTGGTCCGCGGGTGGTCCGCGTACGGTCCCCGCCGGTCGGGGAGCGCCGTGCCGGACGGCCGCCGGGGAGGCACTACAGTCGCCGTATGGCGAAGAAGTGGGAATACGCGACCGTGCCGCTGCTCGTGCACGCGACGAAGCAGATCCTCGACACGTGGGGCGAGGACGGCTGGGAACTGGTGCAGGTCGTGCCGGGGATGAGCCCCGAGCAGCTCGTGGCGTACTTCAAGCGGGAGAAGGCGGCGTGAGCGGCGCCGTCGACGCGCGGCTCGCGGAGCTGGGGCTGACGCTGCCGGACGTGGTCCCGCCGCTGGCGGCCTACCAGCCCGCGGTGATCTCCGGGCGGTACGTCTTCACTTCGGGGCAGCTCCCCATGGTCGAGGGCAAGCTCGCGCTGACCGGCAAGGTCGGCGCCGAGGTCACCGCCGACGAGGCGAAGGACCTGGCCCGCATCTGCGCGCTCAACGCGCTGGCCGCCGTCCGCTCGGTCATCGGTGACCTCGACCGGATCGCCCGTGTGGTCAAGGTCGTCGGCTTCGTCGCCTCCGCCCCCGACTTCACCGGCCAGCCCGGTGTGATCAACGGCGCCAGCGAGCTGCTCGGCGAGGTTCTCGGTGAGAAGGGCGTGCACGCGCGCAGCGCCGTCGGCGTGGCCGTCCTCCCGCTGGACGCCCCGGTCGAGGTCGAGGTCCAGGTCGAGCTGACGGACTGAGTCCGCCGGTCCGCCGCCCGCGGGGGAGGCCCCCGCGGGCGGCGGCTCTCGAACGTCGCGGGGAGGTCCCTGCGGGCGGCGGCTCTCGAACATCGCGCCGGATGGACGTAGCATCCCGCCCATGACCAGGACCGACGGACAGATGTTCCCCGCCTCGTGGCCGGACCGCATCCGGGCGCTGACGAGCGGGGAACTGGTCCCCGTCACGCCGCGGCGGGCGGCGACCGTACTGCTGCTGCGGGACACCGACGCCGGCGGACCGGCCGTCCACATGCTGCGCAGACGCGCCTCCATGGCCTTCGCCGGGGGCGCGTACGCGTATCCGGGCGGCGGCGTGGACCCGCGCGACGAGCGTCCGGTGGGGTGGGCCGGGCCGTCGCTGGAGGCGTGGGCGGCGGCGCTGGGGGCGAGCGAGGCGGTCGCGCAGGCCGTGGTGTGCGCGGCGGTGCGGGAGACCTTCGAGGAGTCGGGGGTGCTGCTCGCCGGGCCCGACCCGGAGACCGTCGTCGCCGACATCACCGGGGCGGACTGGGAGGCGGACCGGGCGGCGCTGGCCGCTCACCACCTGTCCTTCGCCGACTTCCTGGCCCGCCGCGAACTCGTCCTGCGCTCCGACCTGCTCGGCCCCTGGGCGCGCTGGATCACCCCGGAGTTCGAGGAGCGCCGCTACGACACCTGGTTCTTCCTCGCCACCCTCCCGGCCGGGCAGCGCACGCGGGACGTGTCGGGCGAGGCGGACCACACCGTGTGGCTGCCGCCCGCCGAGGCCGTCGCGGGCTACGACCGCGGCGAGCTGAGCATGCTGCCGCCGACCGTCACCACACTGCGCGACCTGCTGCCGTACGCCTCTGCCGCGGACGCGCTCACCGCCGCGGGTGACCGGGACCTCACCCCGGTCCTGGCCCGCGCCGCCCTCGACGAGCACGGCGACGTCGTCCTGACCTGGCCGGGACACGACGAGTTCACCCGCTTCATCCCGGGCACCGCGGGCCCGCTGCCGGACCGGGGCCAGGTCCAGGGTCAGGGCCGGGACCCGGACCCGGCTCAGGACCAGGGCCAGGGCCAGACTCAGGACCAGGACCGGGACCCGGACCCGGCTCAGGACCAGGACCGGCCTCAGGACCAGGGCCGGGCTCAGGACGCGGCGCGGCGCGAGGACCCGGACCGGGCCCAGGACGAGGGAGCGGGCCGATGACCGCCGCGAAGCCGCCCGGCGAGCCGCGGGCCACCATCGGCGGCCGGGCCACCGCCCGCGCCCTGTGCGTGCTGGCGCCCAACCCCTCGGCGATGACCCTGGACGGCACCAACACCTGGATCGTGGCAGAACCCGACTCACCGCTGGCCGTCGTCATCGACCCCGGCCCGCTGGACGAGGGCCACCTCGCCCACGTGGTGGAGGTCGCCGAGCGGGCGGGCAAGCGCGTCGCCCTCACCCTGCTCACCCACGGCCACCCCGACCACGCGGAGGGCGCGGCCCGCTTCGCCGAACTGACCGGCACCCGCGTACGGGCCCTGGACCCGGCGCTGCGGCTCGGCGACGAGGGCCTGGCCGCGGGCGACACCGTCACCACCGGCGGCCTGGAACTCCAGGTCGTCTCCACACCCGGCCACACCGCCGACTCGCTCTCCTTCCACCTCCCGGCCGACGGCGCCGTCCTGACCGGCGACACCGTGCTGGGCCGCGGCACCACCGTGGTCGCGCACCCCGACGGGCGGCTCGGCGACTACCTGGACTCGCTGCGGCGGCTCCAGGCCCTGACGGTCGACGGCGGGGTGGACACCGTGCTGCCCGGGCACGGCCCCGTGCTCACCGACGCCCGCGGCGCCGTCGAGTACTACCTCGCCCACCGCGCGCACCGGCTCGCCCAGGTCGAGACCGCTGTCGAGTCGGGGCTGCTCACCGCCGCCGACGTCGTCTCCCACGTCTACGCCGACGTCGACCGCTCCCTGTGGCCCGCCGCCGAGCTCTCCGTCCGGGCCCAGCTGGCCTACCTACGCGAACACGGACTCATCGATCTGCCATGACACCCACCCCTCCCGCGTCACCCGCCGCCCCTTCGCCCGGACCCGCCTTCGAGCCCTGGTCGCCCTCCTTCGTCGCCGACCCCTACCCGGCCTACGAGGCCCTGCGCGCGGCCGGCCGCGCGCACTGGTTCGAGCCGACCAGGCAGTGGCTCATCCCGCACTACGACGACGTCAACGCCCTGCTGCGCGACCGCCGTCTGGGCCGCACCTACCTGCACCGCTTCACCCACGAGGAGTTCGGCCGCGAGGCGCCGCCCGCCGAGCACGAGCCGTTCACCACGCTCAACGGCAACGGGATGCTGGACCTCGAAGCCCCCGCGCACTCCCGCATCCGCCGCCTGGTCGCCAAGGCCTTCACCCCGCGCACGGTGGAGAATCTGGCCCCCACCGTCGAGCGCCTGGCCGCCGGACTCATCACCTCCCTGCACGCCGACGGCGGCGGCGACCTGCTCTCCCGGGTCGCCGAGCCGCTGCCGGTCGCGGTCATCGCCGAGATGCTGGGCATCCCGGCCGCCGACCGCGGTCTGCTGCGGCCCTGGTCGGCGGCGATCACCGGGATGTTCGAGCTGAACCCCACCGAGGAGAGCGCCCGCCGCGCGGTCGCAGCCAGCGAGGAGTTCTCCGCGTATCTGCACGAACTCATCGCCGCCCGGCGCGCCGACCCCGGCGAGGACCTGATCAGCGCGCTGATCGCGGCCCGCGAGGACGGGGACGTGCTCAGCGAGCAGGAGATGATCTCCACCATCGTGTTGCTGCTGAACGCGGGCCACGAGGCCACGGTCAACACCACCACCATCGGCTGGCTCACCCTCTTCCGCCACCCCGACCAGCTCCAACTCCTCTACGACGCCCCCGACCGGCTGCGGGACGGCGTGGACGAGATGCTGCGTTACGACACCCCCTTGCAGATGTTCGAACGCTGGGTGCTGGACGACATCGAGGTCGGCGGCACGGTCATCCCGCGCGGCTCCGAGGTCGCCCTGCTCTTCGGCTCCGCCAACCGCGACCCGGCCCGCTTCACCGACCCCGACCGCTTCGACGTCACCCGCCCCGCCGCCGACAACCGCCATGTCAGCTTCGGCGCGGGCATCCACTACTGCCTCGGCGCCCCGCTGGCCCGCCTCGAACTCGGCGCGTCCTTCGGCACCTTCCTGCGCCAGGCGCCCGGCCTGCGGCTGGTCGCCGAGCCCGCCTGGAGCCCCGGCTACGTGATCCGCGGACCGGAGGAGCTGCTGGTCACCTGGTGACGGCGCGGAACCGCGCGCAGGGCCGTGGGGCGGACGCGCGCAGGGCCGTGGGGTGGACGGGCGGACGGGCGCAGGACCGTACGGGCAGCCGCGCGCGGGACCGTACGGCCTGCCCACGCGCACGACCCTGCGCGGATCGCCGCGGGTCAGCCGGTGACGAGGTCGCGGCGGCGCAGCCCGGCCAGGCCGGCCGCGAGGGTCCCGGCGGCCACGAGTATCAGCCAGGCGTACGGCGTCGCGGTGATCTCGCCGCCGGGCAGCTTCGGCACGTGGGTGAACGGCGACAGGTCGAGCAGCGGCTGCGGCAGCCGCAGCACCGGGCCGAGCTGGCCCATCATCACGAAGAGCCCGAGCAGGCCCCAGGCGGCCGTGGACGCCCTCGGGAGCAGGCCGAACAGCAGGGTGCCGAGCCCGATCAGCACCCACACGGCGGGCGCCTGCGCGACGGCCGCCCCGATCAGCCGGGGGACCTGCCCGCCGATGTCGTCGATGGCGCCGCCGTAGGCCAGGCCCATCAGCAGGCCGCCGGTGGCCAGCAGGACGACCGTCCCGAGCAGCGCGTGGACGAGGTGGCTCGCGGCCCAGCGCACCCTGCCGACCGACTGGGCGAGCACGGCCTCCGCGCCCTGCCCGGTCTCCTCGGTGCGCAGCCGCAGCACGCTCTGCACGGCGAAGACGGCGGCCATGATGCCGAGCAGGCCCATCGCGGTCGACAGGAACGCGTCGGTCAGGCCCTGGTGGCCGCCCATCCGCTGGAAGATGTCGTCCACCTGGCCGTTGCCGCCGATCAGGTCCCCGACGGAGTCGGTGACCGAGCCGTAGACCCCGCCCGCGACCGCCAGGCCCGCGGCCCACGCGTACAGGGTGCCGCGCTGCAATCGCCAGGCCAGGGCGAGGGGTCCGTTCAGCGAACGGGCCGCCCGCGCGGGTCCCGGACGGGCGGGCAGCAGACCGGCCCCGGTGTCCCGGCGGGCGACCAGCGCGTACGCGGCGCCGCAGGTCAGTACGGCGAAGGCGGCGGCGGGCAGCAGCACCCACCACGCCTCGTCGGCGTACGGATGGAGGTGTTCGAGCCAGCCCAGCGGCGAGATCCACACCAGGGGCGAGGAGGAGTCGGTGGTCGCGGCGTCCCCGGCGGCGCGCAGCAGGAAGGCGCCGCCGAGCACGGCTCCCGCGACGCCCTTGGCGAGCCGCGCGGTCTCGGTGACCTGGGCGGTCACCGCGGCGACCCCGGCGAACATCATGCCGCCGACCGCGAGGGCGAGGGCGAGCGCGACCGAGCCCGTCAGGCTCTGGCCGAGCACGGTCATGCCGCACAGCACGACCAGGGCGATGGCGACGTCGGCGGTCGCGGCGGCCGACAGGGCGGCGGTGAGCGGGGCCCGGCGGTCGACCATGGTCGCGCCGAGCATGTCCTGGCGGCCGGTCTCCTCTTCCTCACGGGTGTGCCGGACGACGATCAGCATGCTCATCAGCCCGGTGAGGGACGCGCCGAGCACGCCCATCCGCCAGCCGGTGAGCGCGCCGATCGTGTCCCAGTCGTAGATGGGTCCGAAGAGCGCGCGCAGCGGCGCGCTGGCGTTGGTGCTGCGCGCGAGGTCCGCGCGTTCGGCCTGGTCGCCGTAGAGCGTGCGGAAGGAGGCGGCGGTGCCGATGACGGACGCGGCCAGCACGTACAGCCAGGCCGGGATCATCAGCCGGTCGCGGCGCAGGGCCAGTTGGGTGAGGGCGCCGGTGCCCGCGAAGCCGCTCATCGGGGCGTCGCCTTACGCGGACCGGTCGCGGACGGCGTACCGGATGCGGTCGTCCCGTCGGGTCCGGATGCGGGCGTACCGGTCGCGGACGGCCTGTCGGGTCCGGACGGCGTACCGGCCCGGCCCTCGGCAGCCGACGCGTGACCGTCGGCGTCCGGGTCCTCGTAGTGCCTGCGGAACAGCTCCTCCAGGGTGGGCGGGCGGCTGGTGAGGCTGCGGACGCCGGTGTCGGCGAGGGCGCGCAGCAGGGCGTCGAGCTTGTCGGTGTCGGCCTGGAGGGTGACGTGGTGCCCGCTGACGTCCACGTCGTGCACGCCGGGCAGTTCGTCGAGGCCGCGCGGTGGGGCGGCCAGCTCCGCGGTGACGCTGGTGCGGGTCAGATGGCGCAGCTCGCCGAGGGCGCCGGTCTCCACGGTGCGGCCCTGGCGGATGATGCTGACCCGGTCGCAGAGCGCCTCGACCTCGCTGAGGATGTGGCTGGACAGCAGCACGGTCGCCCCGCGGTCCCTGGCCTGCTCCACGCAGCCCTGGAAGACCTCTTCCATCAGCGGGTCGAGTCCCGAGGTCGGCTCGTCCAGGATCAGCAGGTCGGCGTCCGAGGCGAAGGCGGCGACCAGGGCGACCTTCTGCCGGTTGCCCTTCGAATACGCGCCGCCCTTCTTCGTCGGATCCAGCTCGAACCGGTCGAGCAGTTCCTGTTTCCGGCTCGCGGCACCGCCGTCGCCCCGCTCGCCGGTCTCCCCCCGCCCGCGCCCGCGCCACCGCCCGCGCACAGCGCCTCCGCCGCCCCCGCCGCGCAGTCTGCCGAAGAGGTCGATGATCTCGCCGCCGCTGAGATTGGGCCACAGCGTGACATCGCCCGGCACGTAGGCGATCCGCCGGTGCAGGGCCACCGCGTCCCGCCACGGGTCGCCGCCGAGCAGCCGGGCCTCGCCGCCGTCGGCTCTGATCAGGCCGAGCAGGACGCGGATCGTGGTGGACTTCCCCGCCCCGTTGGGACCCAGGAAGCCGTGCACCTCGCCGGTGCGGACGGACAGGTCGAGTCCGTCGAGTGCGTGTGTGCGGCCGAAGGTCTTGTGGAGCCCGGCCACCATGATTGCGTCCGTCATGCTTGTGAAGCTACAGTACATTCAGAAATTTGTGAAGATGACGAAGCGGATAAACTTCACTCAGCGTGACGTGATCGGATCGGACGAGGGGGGCGGCGGCCATGGCGGACCCGCGGGACGAAGAGAGACCTGCGGAGGTGCTGACCTTCATCGAGCGCTTCGCCGCCGAGATGGTCGAGGCCGGAATGCAGCGGATGGCCGCCCGGGTCTTCTCCGCGCTGCTCGTGTCCGAGAACGGCGCGCTCAGCTCCGCCGAGCTGAGCGAAAGGCTCCAGGTCAGCCCGGCCGCGGTCTCCGGCGCCGTGCGCTACCTCGCCCAGGTCGGCATGGTGCACCGCGAGCGCGACCCCGGCTCGCGCCGCGAGCTGTACCGGGTGCACCACGACCAGTGGTACGAGACGTTCACCAGCCGCAGCGGCGTCCTCGCCCGCTGGGAGAACACCTTGCGCACCGGAATAGACACCGTCGGCGAGGAGACGGACGCGGGTCAGCGGCTCGCCGAGACCGCCGCCTTCTTCGACTTCCTGCAAAGGGAGCTCGGCGCGATGATGGACCGCTGGCGGGAGCACAAGGCCACGATGTGACGCGCGGCCCGCTGAAACGCTCCTGCCGCCCTCAGCGCGGCACCGTCAGCCGCCACGCCGACCGCTCCACCGTCCACGTACGGCTGCGCACCGGCCCGGTGACGGCGGAGTCCGCGCGGTAGCGGAAGTCCCGGCCCGAGACGGTGATGGTCCGCGCCTGCGCGCGTACGTGCTCCGCGCCCTCCGTACGGCGGACGAAGACCTCCGCCACGCCCGACGGCGAGGTGCGGACCGAGATCTCCTGCACCGGCTGGTCCAGATCGGCCAGCAGCACACCGTCGGCCTCCACGCGCAGCCGTTGCCGCGGCTGCTGGCCGTTGACCGGGATCGGCGCGGTGAGGGTGCGGACCAGGGAGCGGGCGGTCTTCTCGACCGGCGTCCACCAGTGCGCTGCGGTCTGCGAGACCGGGGTGCCGCACGGGATGCTCAGCGTGCCGAGCACGATCCCGCCGCTCTCGTCGACCAGCAGGTCGAGCTCCCGCTCGACGCCGTCGAGCACTGCCCGCGCCGCCGCCAGCACCTGGCCCGGCACCCCGAGGCCGCGGGCCAGCGCGGACCGCGGCCCGATCGGCACCAGCGCGACCGGCGCCTCCCCGAGCGTGCGGTCGCGGTGCAGCGCGCGCACCATCCGCAGCAGCGCCGCGTCGTCGCCGAGCACCACAGGGTGACGGCGACCGCGGTGCGCCAGCGCGCGCTCCGCCTCCTCCGCGGAATCCGGGACGCAAACTTTTACGGAGTACGCGCCCGCGCACAGGACATCTTTGGCGATCCGCACGGATTCGCCGTCGACCGCGCGTGCCGCGGGGTCGATGACCAGGAGCAGGGGGTGCCCCCGGTCGGAGTCCGGGGGAGGATGCCCAGGAGACACGGCCGACACCTTGGTCCTTCCTCAGGTAAAATCTCGGTGCAAGAGCCCCTTGCGCCTTTGCGTCAGGGGCTTCGTCTATTCCGGGGCAGGTTCGACGGCTCTCTGCACGTTGGACATGCCCCGCCCGGAAGGGGTGTACGCCTGTGCCCGCACTTGTGCTGCTCGGTGCTCAGTGGGGTGACGAGGGCAAGGGGAAGGCCACCGACCTGCTCGGTGGCTCCGTGGACTATGTGGTGCGATACCAGGGCGGCAACAACGCCGGCCACACGGTCGTCGTCGGCGACCAGAAGTACGCACTGCATCTCCTCCCCTCCGGAATCCTGTCACCGGGGTGCACCCCGGTCATTGGGAACGGTGTCGTCGTCGACCCGGCGGTCCTGCTCTCCGAGCTGAGCGGGCTGAACGAGCGCGGTGTCGACACGTCCAAGCTCCTGATCAGCGGTAACGCGCACCTGATCACGCCGTATCACCAGACCATCGACAAGGTGACGGAGCGGTTCCTCGGCAACCGCAAGATCGGCACCACCGGGCGCGGCATCGGCCCGGCCTACGCCGACAAGATCAACCGGGTGGGCATCCGCATCCAGGACCTGTTCGACGAATCGATCCTCCAGCAGAAGGTCGACGCGGCGCTCAGCGAGAAGAACCAGGTGCTGGTCAAGCTCTTCAACCGGCGCGCGATCAGCACCGCCCAGGTCGTCGAGGAGTACCTCGGCTACGCGGAGCAGATCAGGAGCTACGTCGCCGACACGACCCTGATCCTCAACAACGCGCTCGACGAGGGCAAGGTCGTCCTGATGGAGGGCGGCCAGGGCACGCTCCTCGACGTCGACCACGGCACGTACCCCTTCGTCACGTCGTCCAACCCGACGTCCGGCGGCGCCTGCACCGGCAGCGGTATCGGCCCCACGAAGATCAGCCGGGTGATCGGCATCCTCAAGGCCTACACCACGCGTGTGGGCTCCGGGCCGTTCCCCACCGAGCTGTTCGACGCGGACGGCGAGCGACTGCGCACCGTGGGGCACGAGTTCGGCGTCACCACCGGGCGCAACCGGCGCTGCGGCTGGTTCGACGCGGTCATCGCCCGTTACGCGACCCGGGTCAACGGCCTCACCGACTTCTTCCTCACCAAGCTGGACATCCTCACCGGCTGGGAGCAGATCCCGGTCTGCGTCGCGTACGAGATCGACGGCCGCCGGGTCGAGGAACTGCCCTACAGCCAGTCCGACTTCCACCACGCCAAGCCGGTCTACGAGTACCTGCCCGGCTGGACGGAGGACATCAGCAAGGCCAAGTCGCTCTCCGACCTGCCGAAGAACGCGCAGGCGTACGTGAAGGCGCTGGAGGAGATGTCGGGCGCCCCGATCTCCGCGATCGGCGTCGGCCCCGGCCGTACCGAGACGATCGAGATCAACTCGTTCCTCTAGAACGGCCCCAGGCCCCAGGCCCCAGGCCCCGGTTCCGGTTCCGTAGGTAAGCCCCGCTCACCCAGGTGAGCGGGGCTTACCTGTGTCCGTACGCGGTCAGTGGTCGACCTTGGTGTACGTCAGCGGCGCCTTGCTCGTGTCGAGGTTGTCGCGGCGCAGATGGGTGTCGTCCACCAGGGTGAGCGTGGTGCCGTCGCCGGGGCTGCACGAGGACGCGGGCGTCCCCGTCACCACCTGCGACGGGCTCAACTCGACCGGCGGGCCCACCGAGACGACGTGCATCGACCAGAAGCAGGCGTAGGAGGCGCTGTCGCCCGACAGTTCCACGGAGCCGTCCGCCTTCACCGTCAGCGTCCGGGTGTTGTCGCCCGCGTCGTCACTGGTGAAGGAGGTCCGCCAGGTGCCGACCATGCCGCTGGGCACCGCCGCGTTCGCGGGGTCCGCCTGGCCCGGCGACGTCCGCGCGGGACCCGAGACCGGCGGGGACGTCGGACCGGTGGGTGTGCTCACACCGGGGTCCGGATCGGCCGTGTTCTTCGTGCCCCCCTGGCCCGCGATGTACGCCGTCACGCCGCCCGCGACGACCACCAGGGCGACGATCGCCGCGATCAGCGGCCCGCGCCGCGTCTTGCGCGGCCCGCCCGCGTCCGGCCCTGCCGCCTGCGGTTGCGTGTACGTCGGCGGGGGCGGCGTCGGACCGGCCGGTGCCGCACCGGCCGGGGGCGCGTACGAGCCGTAGGTCGGTGAGTACGCGGTCGGCGGCGGTTGCCTGACCGGGGTCGCGCCGTCGGTGCGCGCGCCGGTGCCCGAGAGGTGGCCGGGGTCCGCCCGTGTCGGCGTGGGGGCGCCCGGTCCGCCCGCGGCCACGACCCCCACGTCCAGCTCCGTGGGCGTGGGGGACTCCGCCGCCGCCTCCACCTCCAGCAGCCGCACCGCGTGCCGTCCGAGCTGCGCCACGATCGCGCCGGACAGCCACGGCTCGGCGGTCGAGTCCTGCGCCGCGCTGTCGTCGCTCCCGCCGTCCGCCTCGCCCAGCCGCTCCAGCACCCGCGCCAGCGAGGGCCGCTCCTCGGGCTCCTTCACCAGGCAGGCGGCCACCAACTCGCGCAGCCCGTCGGGCACTTCGTCCAGGTCGGGCGGCTCCTGCACGATCCGGAACATCTGGGCGTGCACACCGCTGGCCGCCGCGCCGAACGGCTGGAGACCGGTCGACGCGTAGGCCAGCACCGAGCCGAGGCAGAAGATGTCGCAGGCGGGCGTCACCCGGTCGCCGCGCACCTGCTCGGGCGACATGAAACCGGGGGAGCCCACCATGGCGCCGGTATAGGTGAGGGAGCCGCCGTCGACGACCGTCTCCAGGGCGCGCGCGATCCCGAAGTCGATCACCCGGGGACCGTCGATGGTGATCATCACGTTCGAGGGTTTGAGATCGCGGTGCACCAGACCGGCGGCGTGGATGTCGCGCAGCGCGTGCGCGAGCCCGGAGGCGAGCACCCGCACCGAACGCTCCGGCAGCGGACCGTACTCCTTGACCACCTGGCTGAGCGAGGGCCCCGCCACATAACCGGTCGCCACCCACGGGACCTCGGCCTCGGTGTCGGCGTCCAGCACCGGCGCGGTCCACTTCCCGCCCACCCGGCGCGCGGCCTGCACCTCACGGCGGAAACGGGTGCGGAATTCCTCCTGGGACGCCAGTTCGTCGCGGACCAGCTTCACCGCCACCGTGCGCCCGCGCTCGGAACGCGCCAGGTAGACGATGCCCATCCCGCCCACCCCGAGCCTGCCCAGGAGGCGGTACGCGCCGATCGACCGCGGATCGCCGGACCTCAGCTCGTCCATCGTCGCTCTTCCCCGTCCCGCTCCGCACTGTGCGGCTCCGTCCCGGCACCGCGCCGCCGCCCACCCGTACGGCGAAGAATAAGCGTATGAACGGCAGGGGGTCAGAGGTGTTCCCCGTTCCGCTCGCCGCGCATACGCGTACGGGCTTCGCATATCGTGTGCGGCAGTCACCCGCGCGTACGAACGTACGAATCACCGGAGTACGTGGGCGCGCGCGACGCACAAGGACGACGAAGGAGACGGCATGCCGGACGGCGGCGTATCGCCTGTGCGGCGCAGCAGTCTGCGCCAGCAGATCGCCGACGCCCTGCGCGACGAGGTGCTGACCGGACGGCTCCAGGCCGGCCGCCACTTCACCGTCAAGGAGATCGCCGAGCTGTACGGCGTCTCCGCGACCCCCGTCCGCGAGGCCCTGGTCGACCTCGCGGCACAGGGACTGCTCGAAGTCGAGCAGCACCGCGGCTTCCAGGTCCGCCGTTTCACCGCGCAGGACTTCCGCACCCTCACCGAAGCGCGGCTCTTCGTCGTCGAGGCGTCCTTCCGGCGGATGGCCGAGGTCGGCATGGGCGACGTGCCGCCCGACGCCGTCGCGTCCGTGCGGCGCCGCGCCGAAGCCGCCGCCCGCGCCGCCCGCTCCGGTGTCCTCGACATCCTCATCGGCTGCGACCTGCGCTTCTGGCGCGAGTTGACCGCCCTCGGCGGCAACCCGCACATCTGCGAATTCCTCGACCGCATGCGCACCCAGACCTGGATCTACGCCGTCCCCCACCTGCGCGCCCTGCACGACACCGCCGGGGTCTGCTGGTCCGACCACGTCGCCCTCGTGGACGCCGTCGCCGCCCGCGACACAGCGACCGCCCGGCAGCTCACCCTGGAGCACAGCGACCACACCAGCGCCCTCATCGAAAAGCTCGTCCCCGCCCGGCCATGACGCGACCGGCGCGGGCGTTTTAGGCTGTACGCCCCCGACCGGATGGAGTGTTCGTGGCCTGCGACTTGTGGCTGGTGCCCCTCGTGGACGTGCTCTGCCACAGCCCGGAAAACCCCTTCTCCGAGGAACTCGCCCGATACGACAAGGCGTTGAACGACGCCGGACAGCCGCCCGTCCCCGTCTACAACTACATGCCGGGGCTGTCGGGCGACGTCGGCCCGATCGCGTGCTTCGACTACGACGCCCTGCACTTCCTGCGCCGCGCCTATCTGCTCAGCCTCCAGGGGCTCGAGGTCACCCCGGTCGACGCCCTCGGCGGCGACTACGAACAGCTCCTGGAGATGTTCGAGGCCACCGCCCAGCGGTCGCACCTGGTCTGGCACTACGACCACGCGGGCGCGTACGTCCCCCTCGACTTCCCCCAGCCCGTCGTCAACGACGAACTCCTCGAAGGCGGCGGCCCCCTCGGCTCCAGCCACGGGCTGCTGCGCGAACTCGAATTCGTGGCCCCCGTCATCGGCATCGACCCCGCCAACCCGCCGCTGCCGCCCGCGCCGCCCGAACACCACACCACTCTTGAGGAGCCGGCCGTCTCACCGGTCGTGGGCAACGGGCCGTTCGCGCGGGAACACCACGTGTGGCTCGGCCTGCACGCGGCGGCGACGCGGAGCCTGGGCCAGGGCTCGATGATCGTCTTCAGCTAATCGCACCGGGCTACTTAGTGAGCCGCACCGGGCTCCTTGGCGAGCCGCACCGCGCTGCCTGGCGAGCCGCACCCGGCCACCCCGGCCACTTGGCGAGCCGCCCCCGGCTACCTCGGGCTCTCCGGCGGCCGTTGGCGCGGCATGTTGGGGCGCGTGCTCGGGTGCGCCAGGCGCGGACCCGGCGACGGCTCCTGGCGGCTCGGCCACCAGGCGGCGGACTGGGTGCGCAGCGGAGCGCCGGAGGTATGGCCGCCGAATTCGACGATCCAGTCGGACGTCTCCATCCGGACGAGGTCGGCGAGGTCGTCGCAGAAGCGGCGCAGGATGGCCAGACAGCGTTCCGCGGCCTCGGCGGCGGTGCCCTCGGTGGGGCCGAGGACCTCGCGGACGCTCTCGGAGGCCCAGTCGAAGCGCAGGGACTCCAGGCGGCGCTGGACGGCCTGGGCGGTGGCGACGTCGCGCATCCACCCCGAGGTCAGGCCGAAGAGGCGGTCGGTGCCGAGGCAGACACCCGCCAGGAGCAGCGCGAGATAGCCCCAGCTCGCGCTGGTGTCCGCGGTGCCGGTCAGCTCCACCAGCGGCAGGGCGGCGCCGGCGGTGCCGAAGAGGACGGCGCCCAGACGCAGGGCGCGGGCGGCGCGGCGCTTGCGGATACGGTCGTCGAGGTACCAGTCGGCGGTGCGCAGGGCGCCCGTCTCGGCCCAGCGGTACAGCTCCGCCAGGCGTTCCGCGGGCTCGCCCCAGTCGCCGAGCGGGAACGGCAGCGCCCGCAGGTCCTCGTGCTGATGGTGCAGCGCCCGCCGCTGAGGCTCGTCCCGAGGTGCTTCCTCGGGAAACATGTCCGGCTGGCTCACTGCACGCTCCCTCGTATGGCCCCAAGGGCCCCTCGTGGACCTCATATGCGGCTTTCGGCACCGGATGTCCGGCCCGGTGGTGAAGCACTCTTCTTACCGCCGAACGGCTGAGCGCGGGGTAGCGATCTCCGGATATCCGCCCATACGGGCAGCGTGATCAGGTATAGGCCGATGAATGCGGTCGCTCGAAAGAGTGAGGGCGGCCCGCCGCCCCGCGGCCCACTACCCTGGTGCGCGTGAAGGTCCTTGTCATCGGCGGCGGCGCCCGCGAACACGCCCTGTGCCGCTCCCTCTCGCTCGACCCCGACGTCACCTCGCTGCACTGCGCGCCCGGCAACGCCGGAATCGGCGAGGTCGCCGAGCTGCACCAGGTCGACGCCCTCGACGGCGCGGCCGTCGCAGAACTCGCCGTCTCCCTCGGCGCCGACTTCGTGATCGTGGGGCCCGAGGCCCCGCTGGTCGCCGGGGTCGCCGACGCGGTACGGGCCAGCGGCATCGACTGCTTCGGCCCGTCGGCGCGGGCCGCGGAGCTGGAGGGCTCCAAGGCGTTCGCCAAGGACGTGATGGCGGCGGCCGGGGTGCCGACCGCGCGCAGTTACGTCTGTACGACGGCCGACGAGGTCGACGTGGCGCTCGACGCCTTCGGCGCGCCCTATGTCGTCAAGGACGACGGGCTCGCGGCGGGCAAGGGCGTGGTCGTCACCGGCGACCTGGCCACCGCCCGCGCGCACGCGCTGAGCTGCGACCGGGTGGTCATCGAGGAGTTCCTCGACGGCCCCGAGGTGTCGCTGTTCGCGGTCACTGACGGCGAGACGGTCGTACCGCTCCAGCCCGCGCAGGACTTCAAGCGGGCGCTGGACGACGACGAGGGCCCCAACACCGGCGGGATGGGCGCCTATTCGCCGCTGCCGTGGGCCGACCCCAAGCTCGTCGACGAGGTCGAGCGGACCGTGCTCCAGCCGACCGTGGACGAACTGCGCCGCCGCGGCACGCCCTTCGCGGGCCTGCTCTACGCCGGTCTCGCCATCACCTCGCGCGGTGTGCGGGTCATCGAGTTCAACGCGCGCTTCGGCGACCCCGAGACGCAGGTCGTACTCGCCCGGCTCAAGACGCCGCTGGCCGGACTGCTGCGGGCCGCGGCCACCGGGCAGCTCGCCGCCTTCCCGCGGCTGCGCTGGAGCGACGGCGCGGCGGTGACCGTGGTCATCGCCTCGTACAACTACCCGGACACCCCGCGCACCGGCGACCCGATCTCCGGGCTCGCGGACGTCGCGGAGAAGGACGAGCACGCGTACGTCCTGCACGCGGGCACCCGGGAGGACGACGGGCGGATCGTCAGCGCGGGCGGCCGGGTGCTGTCGGTCACCGCGACCGGGTCCGACCTCGCCAAGGCCCGTGACCGGGCCTACCGCGCGGTCGACCGGATCGGTCTGGACGGTGGCCACCACCGTACGGACATCGCCGCGAAAGCGGCCGGTCTCTGACCAAAGCCACTCCAAGGAGTGATGACTCGGCCATAAGGCTGACTCCTTCCCGGCGCCGAACTAGGGTGCCCCGAAAGCGCACTGCGGGACATTGCGGCAATCAGCCGTACGGCCATTGCGATGTCCGTGGGCGGTGCGACAGTGGGGGGAGGCCGCCATCGGGGCGGTCACCACAGCGCAGGGGGTGAGTCGCCGATGGCCGGAGAAGCAGGTGAGGCGGTCGCGCGCTCCCGTGCCCTGGCGGTGCTCCGGGTCCGGGGCGCCGCGCTCGGCGCGGCCCTGCTGCCCGCCGCCGTCGCCGTCGTCCTGCACGCGGGCGGCGCGACCGGCCGGATCGGCTCGCGCTGGGACGGTGTGCGCTGGGGGATGACCGGTGGCGCGCTGGTGGTGCTGCTGGTCGCGGCGGCCGTCGCGGCGGTGATCGTACGGGCCAGGCCCGCGGTCAGTCCCGCGGTGCCGGTGGCCGAGACCGCCGCGCCCGACCTCTACCGGATGGTCCGCGACCTGGCGGAGCGGATGGAGGTGCCCGCGCCGTCGGCGATAGAGCTGACGCCGGACTGCGACAGCTGGCTGGAGGAGCGCAGGGCCGACCGGCCCGCGGGCCGCAAGGCCAGGAAGGCCGCCAGGGAAGAGGGCAGGCGGACCGCGCCCGTGCTGGTGATCGGCTCGCCCTTCATGTGGTGGATGCGGATCGCGGAGCTGCGCGCGCTGCTCGCGCCCGTGGTGGCAGGCACGGGACCCGCCGCCGATCCGGAGATAGCGGCCGCCCGCCGCTTCGTGCGCGGCCTCGACGCGGCGGCCGGAGTCGCCGCGCACGGCCGCGAGGGCACTGTGCTGCTGCGACCGGTGTTCGGCGTCCTCGGCTGGACGGTCCGGCTGCTGCTGAACGGCTGCCGTGTCCATGTCGCCGAGATGGAGCGGGGCGTCGCCGCCTCCGCCTCCGAGCGCGCGCAGGCCGTCGACTACGGGCTGCGGATCGTCGCCCAGGAACAGGTGGGCCTGGCCTACGCGGGCTGGGACCGGCTGCTCACCCGCGTCGCGCTGCCCGCCTGGCGGATGGGCCGCTGGCCGTCCCGGCTGGACGCCGGGGTGGTCGCCGCGCTCACCGAGCTGTCCCGGCGCGACCGGCTCGCCGACGGCTTCGAGACCCGGCTGGGCGAACGCCCGGCCTGCGATCTCCTGGAGGAGCCCGGCGCGATGGACGAGGCCGTCTCGCTGCTGGCCGCCCGGCTCTTCCACGCGGGCCCGCAGCGGCCCGGCCCCGACTGGGCGCCGGTGAGCTGGAACGGCTATCCGGACGAGGTCGTCGACCGCATCTGGCGCACCGAGGCCGCCCGGCTGATACGCGTCCTGGACGAGGTGCCGCCGCCGGAGCCCGGCATCGCCGCCGCGGCCGAGGAAGAGGACGAGGGACCGGCCGCGATCGGCGGCGGGCGCCGCAGCGGCCTGCTCCTCGGCGACCGGGCCATGACCGGGCCGACCGCCGCCGCCCGCACCTCGGCGGCGGAACGGGCCGCCGCCGCGCTCGCCGACGAGCCGGGCCGCGCCACCCTCACCCGCGTCATCGACCGGCTCTCACGCGGCGGCAGCGAGGAGCTGGCCGCCAGGATCGGCGCGCTCGCCGCCCGCGACGAGGCGGCTCGGCACGCCGCGACGGCCGAGAACGCCAAGGGCGGCGGCGGAACCGGCGGCGGAAACGGTGGCGGAACGGGCGGCGGTACTGAGGAAACCCCCGTGCCCGTCTCCCCGTTGCTGCCGCCCCGCACCGGCCGTGAGCTGCTGACCGACCACGTCACCGCCGTCGTCTGCTGCGCCGCCGTGGACACCGCGGGCGCCGACGCGGGCCTGGACTGGCTGGACGGCCCCACGCTGCTCGTCGGCGGCGCCCGTCGGGCCGATCTGACCTGGCCGGTGCTCCGCCTGGTCGAGAACGGCGACGCGGCACCGCTGCGCTCCTGGCTCAGGGCCGTCGGCGTCCGCCCCGACAAGCCGATCCGGCTGGTGTGATCAACCGACGTAATGCGCCGTCGTGATCGACGGGCGTGACCCGTCGTCGTGATCGACCGACGTGACGCGCCGTCGTGACCAACCGACGTGACGCGCCGTCATGATCAACCAATGTGACAAGCGCCACGTCGCCCCCGCGCGAGCGCCGTCCGGGGGCGACGCGTTTCGGCCACGACCGCACACCGCCCGGCACCGCCTCGCGCACCGCCCCGCGGCGCGCCTCGCGGCGCGGAACCCGCCCGGCTTCTGGCCCGTACCGCCCGCTCCCGACCGCTCGGAGCGCGCGGCGCGACCGCTTGACCTGGGTCATGTGACGTTCACCACACGCCGGTTGACCGAATCTGCTTCACTCGTCGCCCGATCCGTTCCGATAATTCACCACGAACGGTAACCGGTGCGGTGCTTTCTGTGATGTGCTGGGTATGTGCGCCGCACTATTGCACCGCATGGGTGAACCACGGGTGGAGCGGGGAACCGCGGGAGCCGGCGCGGCCGGGGATCGGGTGAGGGAGGGGCTTCGATGAGTACGGACCAGATCCGACGGTGGGAGTCCGGAGCGCATGCCCACGGGGTCTCCGACCCCTTCGGCCAGGGCCCGCTGCCCTGGCTGCGCGGCGCCTCCCAGTACCTGGACGACGACGGCCAGGTCGTCCCCTGGTACGTCGACCTGGCCGTGAGCAGCGGCGACGCCGCGCACCGCCCGCGCTTCCCCGGACCGCGTACCGCCGACGACGTACGCCGTCAGATCAAGGGCTTCGCCTCCGCGGGATCCGTCGTGCCCGGCGAGGCCATCGACTTCCGGATCACCGTGGACCCGCCGCAGGAGTTCACGGTCGACGTCTACCGGATCGGCCACTACGGCGGCGACGGCGCCGCGAAGATGTCCGCGAGCCCCCGGCTGTCCGGCATCGTCCAGCCCGCGCCGCTGGCCGCCGGAAGGACGGTTTCCTGCCACCACTGGTGGCAGTCCTGGCGGTTGCAGATCCCCACGTACTGGAACACCGGCGCGTACGTGGCCGTCCTCACCACCGCCGACGGCTACCGCAGCCACGTCCCCTTCACCGTCCGCGCCACCCACGAGGCGGACCTGCTCCTGCTGATGCCCGACGTGACGTGGCAGGCGTACAACCTCTACCCCGAGGACGGCAGGACCGGCGCCAGCCTGTACCACGCGTGGGACGAGAAGGGGCAGCTCCTCGGCGAGGAACAGGCCGCCACCACCGTCTCCTTCGACCGCCCCTACGCGGGCGCCGGGCTCCCGCTGCACATCGGCCACGCCTACGACTTCGTACGCTTCGCCGAGCGCTACGGCTACGACCTCGCGTACGCCGACGCCCGCGACCTGCACGCGGGCCGTATCGACCCCACGCGCTACCGCGGCCTGGTCTTCCCCGGCCACGACGAGTACTGGTCCAAGCCGATGCGCCGGGCCGCCGAGACCGCGCGCGACGCGGGCACCTCGCTGGTCTTCCTGTCGGCCAACACCATGTACTGGCAGGTCGAGCTGGCCGCGTCCCCGGCCGGGGACGCGGACCGGCTGCTGAGCTGCCGCAAGCGCCGCGGCGACAACAAGGGCCGCACCGCGCTCTGGCGCGACCTCGGCGAGCCGGAACAGCTCGTGCTCGGCGTGCAGTACGCGGGCCGCGTCCCCCAGCCGTCGCCGCTCATCGTCCGCAACGCCGAGCACTGGCTGTGGGAGGCCACCGGCGCCACCGAGGGCGACGAGATCGACGGCCTGGTCGCGGGCGAGGCCGACCGCTACTACCCGCGCGCCCCGCTGCCCGAGAGTATCGAGCGCATCCTGCTGGCCCACTCGCCGTACGAGTCCACCGACGGCCGCCGCTGCCACCAGGAGACCTCGCTCTACCAGGCCCCCAGCGGCGCCTACGTCTTCGCCTCCGGCACCTTCGCCTGGTCCCCGGCGCTCGACCGCCCCAACCACGTCGACCCGCGCGTCCAGCGCGCCACCGCCAACCTCCTCGACCGCATCTGCAAGCACGACTGAGGGGTGGGTCCGCCGGAGCCTGCGAGCCGGAGGCGGCGCGCCGGGTCCAAGCCGCCGGAGGCGAGCGGGCGGCGAAAGGAGGAGCCCCCGCGCGCTCCAGCTGTCCCGATAAGCGAGAATCGGGAGCTGAACCGCCGAGTGGGGAGGACGACCCGTGTCCGGATTCGTCGAGAAACCCGAGCCTGTCCAGGTGCCGGGACTGGTACATCTGCACACTGGCAAGGTGCGCGATCTGTACCAGAACGCGGAGGGCGACCTGGTGATGGTCGCCAGCGACCGCACCTCCGTCTACGACTGGGTGCTGCCCACCGAGATCCCCGACAAGGGCCGGATTCTCACGCAGCTCTCGCTGTGGTGGTTCGACCTGCTCGCCGACATCGTGCCCAACCACGTGATCTCCACCGAGCTGCCCGAGGGCGCCCCCGCGCAGTGGGCGGGCCGCACCATGGTGTGCCGTTCGCTGCGCATGGTGCCGGTCGAGTGCGTCGCACGCGGCTATCTGACCGGCTCCGGCCTGGTCGAGTACAACCGGGACCGTACGGTGTGCGGTCTCGCGCTCCCCGAGGGCCTGGTGGACGGCTCCGAGCTGCCCGCGCCGATCTTCACCCCCGCCACCAAGGCCGAGGTCGGTGAGCACGACGAGAACGTGTCGTACGAGGAGGTCGCCCGCGAGGTCGGCGCCGAGACCGCGACGCTGCTCCGGCAGACCACGCTGGCCGTCTACGGCAGGGCCCGCGACATCGCGCGGGAGCGGGGCATCATCCTGGCCGACACGAAGTTCGAGTTCGGTTACGACGAACAGGGCACGCTGGTCATCGCCGACGAGGTGCTGACCCCCGACTCGTCCCGCTTCTGGCCGGCTGACCTGTGGGAGCCGGGCCGCGCGCAGCCGTCCTTCGACAAGCAGTTCGTCCGCGACCACCTCACCGACCCGGCGCTGGGCTGGGACCGCAACGGCGAGGAGCCGCCGCCCGGCCTGCCCGCCGAGGTCGTCGAGCAGTCCCGCGCCCGCTACGTGGAGGCGTACGAGCGCCTCACCGGCACCGCCTGGTCGTAGCACCCCGGCGCGGAAGCGGAGAGACGACGAAGGCCCCGGTCGTGGTGACCGGGGCCTTCGCGATGCTGGAGCGGACGACGAGATTCGAACTCGCGACCCTCACCTTGGCAAGGTGATGCTCTACCAACTGAGCCACGTCCGCAGGCCGTGCAGACACTGTACCCGATCGGACGCGGCCATTAGAAACCGATATATCCCGCCGCCCCGTGACGCGCCGAGCGGACGCCCGGCGACGCGCCGAGCGGACGCCCGGGTACGACGAAGGCCCCGGTCGTGGTGACCGGGGCCTTCGTGACGCTGGAGCGGACGACGAGATTCGAACTCGCGACCCTCACCTTGGCAAGGTGATGCTCTACCAACTGAGCCACGTCCGCATTGCTGCGGCCACTCTATCCGATCCATAGGACCGGCCGGAGCGACCAGAGCGGGCGACAGGAATTGCACACTGCCCCTCCCCCCTGGAAGGGGGGCGCTCTGCTACTGAGCTACACCCGCGTGACCTCCGCTGACCTGGCCTTTCCGGCCCTGCCCTCGGCGTGCTCCACACACTAGCGGAAGGGTGGGGGTGGCTGTCCAGTCGGCACCACCGCCCCCGCCCGTTCGCCCGGCGGTTGTCAGTGAGTTGTCGCGGAACCGTCAACTGGCCTTGTTGAACGCTTCGTAGACCTTCTTGGGGATGCGCCCGCGGGCCGGGACCTCGAAGCCGTTCGACTGCGCCCAGGCGCGGACGGTGGCCGGGGTCGGGGCGATCGGCGTGCGCTTGTAGGCGCGGCCCGAAAGGGTGCGGCGGCGGCCGGCCTCCACGTAAGGAGCCAGGTCATTGCGCAGCTTGTCCGCGTTCTGGGACGAGAGGTCGATCTCGTACCACTGACCGTCGACGCCGAATGCGATGGTTTCCGCCGCTTCTCCGCCGTCCAGGTCGTCGGCGAGGGTGACCAGTACGCGTTGCGCCATAGGGATGTGGTCCTTTCGTACGCCATCGGCCTTGCCGGGGCCCGGCGATCGCACGCGGCCCGTGTGTCGTGGCGGTCGCGAGCGGGAACGGTCGCGACCGGACGCCGGGCCCCGGTGTCACGGGTGGGCCGACAAGTCGAGTGTCGACAAGTTTTCATTTGTACGATGCCACGAAATGGGCACCGCGTGATACATCGTGACACCTGTTAATTCCCCCGGGTGCCGCTTCGTAATCGGGACCCTATGTTTCACCTACGGGTTTCCCCAAGCATTTCGGCGGCCGATACATAAACGTGATCAGTGATCTAGGGGTGCGCTAGGGGTCGCGTTCATATCTACTCGCGTAGATTTTCGCACCGGGTACGCTGAGAGAACCTCACGCACCACACCACCGGGAGTGCAAGTGGCACGCGTCGTAGTCGACGTCATGCTCAAGCCGGAGATCCTCGACCCCCAGGGCCAGGCGGTGCAGCGAGCACTGCCGCGCCTGGGCTTCGACGGGATCTCCGACGTCCGCCAGGGAAAGCGCTTTGAACTAGAGGTCGAGGGGCCGGTCGACGACGCCGCCCTCGCCCGCATTCGCGAGATGGCGGAAACCTTTCTCGCGAACACCGTGATCGAGGACTTCGCCGTAAAGGTGGAGTCGTGACTGCGCGCGTTGGCGTCGTCACATTCCCCGGCACGCTCGACGACCGTGACACACAGCGCGCCGTCCGGGTCGCGGGCGCCGAAGCCGTACCGCTGTGGCACCGTGACAAGGATCTCCAGCAGGTCGACGCGGTGGTTCTGCCGGGCGGCTTCTCGTACGGCGACTATCTGCGGGCCGGCGCGATCTCGCGTTTCTCGCCGGTGATGGAAACGATCATCGAACAGGCGAAGGCCGGAATGCCGGTTCTCGGCATCTGCAATGGGTTCCAGGTGCTCACCGAGTCGCATCTGCTGCCAGGCGCGATGCTGCGCAACAACCACCTCCACTTCGTCTGCCGCGACCAGAAGCTGCGGGTCGAGACCAGCGCCACCGCCTGGACGTCGCAGTACGCGGACGGCCAGGAGATCTCCATCCCGCTGAAGAACATCGACGGCCGCTACACCGCCGCCGAGCGGGTGCTGGACGAACTGGAAGCCGAGGGCCGGGTGGTCTTCCGCTATCTGGACGGCAATCCGAACGGGTCGCTCCGTGACATCGCGGGCATCAGCAATGCCGCGGGCAATGTCGTCGGCCTCATGCCGCACCCCGAGCACGCCGTCGAGCCGCTGATCGGCACCGGCCGCACCGACGGCCTCGGATTCTTCACCTCGGTCCTGAAGAAGTTGGTCTCCGCATGACCCTCGATACCGTCAAGCACGCCGCCGAGACGCCCGAGGCCGGGCAGCCGTGGAAGGAACTCGGCCTCAAGGAGGACGAGTACGCCCGGATCCGCGAGATCCTGGGCCGCCGCCCGACCGGCGCGGAACTGGCGATGTACTCGGTCATGTGGTCGGAGCACTGCTCGTACAAGTCGAGCAAGGTGCACCTGAAGCAGTTCGGCGAGAAGGCCCCGCAGACCGACGCGCTGCTCGTCGGCATCGGTGAGAACGCGGGCGTCGTGGACGTCGGCCAGGGCTACGCCGTCACCTTCAAGATCGAGTCGCACAACCACCCGTCGTACATCGAGCCCTACCAGGGCGCGGCCACCGGCGTCGGCGGCATCGTCCGCGACATCCTCGCGATGGGCGCGCGGCCGGTCGCCGTGATGGACCCGCTGCGGTTCGGCGCGGCCGACCACCCCGACACCCGGCGCGTCCTGCCCGGCATCGTCTCGGGCGTCGGCGGCTACGGAAACTGCCTCGGCCTGCCCAACATCGGCGGCGAGGTCGTCTTCGACCCCTGCTACCAGGGCAATCCGCTGGTCAACGCGCTGTGCGTGGGCGTCATGAAGCACGAGGACATCCACCTCGCGCAGGCGTCGGGCCCCGGCAACAAGGTGATCCTGTACGGCGCCAGGACCGGCGGCGACGGCATCGGCGGCGTCTCGGTGCTGGCCAGCGAGACCTTCGACTCGACCGGCCCGTCCCGCCGCCCCGCCGTCCAGGTCGGCGACCCCTTCCAGGAGAAGCTGCTCATCGAGTGCACCCTGGAGATCTTCCGCGAGCAACTGGTCGCGGGCATCCAGGACCTCGGCGGCGCGGGCCTGTCCTGCGCCACCAGCGAGCTGGCCTCGGCCGGCTCCGGCGGCATGCGCGTCGAACTGGACACCGTGCCGCTGCGCGACGCGACGCTCTCGCCCGAGGAAATCCTCATGAGCGAGTCGCAGGAGCGCATGTGCGCGATCGTCGAGCCCGACAAGGTCGAGCGCTTCCTGGCGATCTGCGAGAAGTGGGACGTCATCGCCACCGTCATCGGTGAGGTGACCGAGGGCTCGCAACTGGAGATCTTCTGGCACGGCGAGCAGATCGTGGACGTGCCGCCGCGCTCGGTCGCGCACGACGGGCCGACGTACCACCGCCCGTACGCCCGGCCGGACTGGCAGGACGCGCTCCAGGCCGACGACGCGGGGAAGCTGCCGCGGCCCGGCACCTCCGCCGAACTGCGCGAGCAGGTGCTCAAGCTGGTCGGCTCGCCGAACCAGGCGTCCAAGGCGTGGGTCACCGACCAGTACGACCGCTTCGTGCAGGGCAACACGGTGCTGGCGCAGCCCGAGGACTCCGGCATGATCCGGATCGACGAGGAGACCGACCTCGGCGTGGCCATCGCCACCGACGGCAACGGCCGCTTCACGAAGCTCGACCCGTACACGGGCGCGCAGTTGGCGCTCGCGGAGGCGTACCGCAATGTCGCCGCCTCCGGGGCCAAGCCGCTGGCCATCTCGGACTGCCTGAACTTCGGCTCGCCCGAGGACCCGGCCGTGATGTGGCAGTTCGCCGAGGCCACCCGCGGTCTCGCCGACGGCTGCCTCCAGCTCGGCACCCCGGTGACCGGCGGCAACGTGTCGCTGTACAACCAGACCGGCGACGTGGCGATCCACCCGACCCCGGTGGTCGCGGTGCTCGGCGTGATCGACGACGTCAACCGGCGTACGCCGATGGCCTTCAAGGACGAGGGCCACCTGATCTACCTGCTCGGTGACACCCGCGAGGAGTTCGGCGGCTCGGCCTGGTCGCAGGTCGTCCACGACCACCTCGGCGGTCTGCCGCCCGCCGTCGACCTCGACCGCGAGCGGCTGCTCGGCGAGATCCTGATCTCCGCGTCGCGCGACGGCATGATCGACGCCGCCCACGACCTCAGCGACGGCGGTCTCGTCCAGGCGGTCACCGAGTCCTGCCTGCGCGGCGGGCACGGCGCGCGGCTGGTCGTCCCGGACGGTCTGGACGCCTTCACGTTCCTGTTCTCCGAGTCCGCGGGCCGCGCCGTCGTCGCGGTGCCGCGCTCCGAGGAACTGCGCTTCACCGACATGTGCGGGGCGCGGGGGCTTCCGGCGGCGCGGATCGGCGTCATCGACGGCGACGAGATCGACGTGCAGGGGGAGTTCAGCATTCCGCTGGGCGAACTGCGCGCCGCGCACGAGGGGACGATTCCGGCGCTGCTCGCCTGAGCCTCCCGCTGATGTGACGGGAAAGTCCACCGGGTGCCCCGGCCGCGATGACGCGGCCGGGGCATCTGTGCGGTGTGGCGTGGACCGGCGATGGTCTTAACGGTGTGATGAACGGCTTGACGTTTTACGGGAATCGGGCGTCGTGGCAATTGCCGGAGGCGTCATAAGACGGCATGTGCCGGATCCACCCGTATGGCGGTGCTCGGGGCTGTGCGCCGTCACCCATGATCGTTTCGCGCGCTCGCACGTTGGCGCACGAAACGAGGGGAATGTGCAGTGATCACACGTAAGAACATCGCCGTGCTGCTGTCCGCCGCCGTGATGACGGCGGGTCTCGCCATGACCGGCGGGGCCTCGGCCACGGCCGCCGCCGCTCCGGCGAAGGAGAAGGTCAGGCCGGCCGCCGAGTGCGGTGTCCGGTCCGACGGCCGTCTGTACTGCGGCAACAAGGTCGGGGCCAGGGGCTTCGCGGACCGCTCCTACCGCTCGGCGACCCGCGGCACCCTGACCACCGGCTTCAACTGGTTCGTCTGCTGGGGCCACGGCGACCCGCACGCGGGCCAGAACGACATCTGGTACTGGACGCAGCTCGACAACGGCGCCTGGGGCAACGTCCCGGCCGTCGACCTCTACACCGGCCAGGACCCGGCGCCCGGCCTGCGGGAGTGCTGAGAGCGTTCGCCACTCGGGGATGACCGCCTCCCGGTGCCGCGGGCACCGGGGGGCCGGGGTGCCGGGGGGGGCGGTCAGAATGGACCGTGACCTCAGAGCAGACCGAGACCCCCGACCCGCGCACCGGCCCGCCGACCACGGGCGGTGAGCGCGAGACGCTGCGCGGCTTCCTCGACTACCACCGCGAGACCCTCGCCATGAAGTGCGACGGCCTCACCGACGACGAACTGCGCCGCTGCTCCATGCCGCCGTCCACCCTCAGCCTGCTCGGGCTCGTCCGGCACATGGCCGAGGTCGAACGCGCCTGGTTCCGCCGGATCATCGACGGCGAGGACATCCCTCTCGTCTGGTCCGCCACCGGCGACTTCCAGGAGGCGTACGACGCCTCCGGCTCCACCCGCGACGAAGCCTTCTCCGCCTGGCACGCCGAGGTCGCCCACTCCCGCCGCATCGAGGGCGCCGCCCCCACCCTCGACCTCGTCGTCCACAACTCCCGCCACGACGAGGACGTTTCGCTCCGCCTGGTCATGCAGCACGTCATCCTCGAATACGCCCGTCACAACGGCCACGCCGATCTGCTCCGCGAGGCCATCGACGGCGCCGTCGGCGCCTGACGGCGCCGTTCCGCGTGGGCGCGCTCACCCGCGACGCTCCCGCAGGTCACCGCCCGCCCCGGGCGGCGCGGTTCGGTTGTTCCCGGACCACCGGCCGGTGGTCGGTTGCTCGCGCAGTTCCTCGCGCCCCTGAAATGCCCCGCCTTGCGCAAGGCCAGCGACCCTCGTCCTCATCCGCGAGGACCCGCCCCCGTGACGGGGCGGACTGTCTTTTGTCCGGGCGGTGAGCCGGTCTTTTGAGGGGCGCGGGGAACTGCGCGACCAGCCACGGGGTTGGTGCGCCTTTGAGAACCGGCCCCAGTGGGGCAGATGCGGTTGTTTTCGGGCTGGCAGCCCGGCGGGGGTGGGTCGCGGCCCATGGCGGGGCACGTCGTGGGTGAGGGCGGCGGAGTTCACGGGGCCGCCCGCCGCGCCCCGGTGGTGCCGCCGCTTTCGGTGCGGCGGCACGGGAGTTGGGGCTACCGTCGAAGAGTGACCGGTGTGGAGATTGCGATCGGGTACGTGTGCGCGTGGCTGGTGGCCAAGGCGCGGCGGGTGGCGGGGCGGGCGGACGCGGAGGTGGACCGGGGTCTGGACGCCGGAATGGACCGGCTGCACACGCTGGTCTCCGGAGCGCTGGGGGAGGACCCGGCGCTGGAACGGGCGGCACGGGAGGCGGACGCCGGGGAGGTGTCCGCCAGGACGCGCCGTCGTCTGACCGACGCGCTGGACGAAGCGGTCGAGCAGGACGGGGAGTTGGCGGAGGCGCTGCGCCGCGTCGTTGACGAGGTACGGGCGTTGACGCCCGCCACGGCCTCGGCGGAAGGCGACGGCGTCGCCATCGGGGGGAACGTCGAGATCCGCGCGGACGGCGGCTCGGCCGCCGCCGTACGGATGGGTGACGTGACGATCGGAAACCCCCCGGCGCCGGACCCTCAGGTGCCGGGTCCGCCACAGGGCTGAGCGCACCCGGCGCTCCACCCGAAGAGCCCACGAGGACGCCAACGGCCGTCACGATAACGGCCGTTGACGGTTCCGTCGCGGCCCACACCGTCCACGGCGGACTCCACCAGCACCACCACCCGCCCCCGCGCCCGCCCGCCGCCTGGCCCGTACAGATCGGCGTCGTCCCGCGCGAGGCGGACTGCTTCCAGGACCGCGCGGCCGTCGGCGCCCTGGACGCGGCGCTCACCGACGCCGGTACGGCCGTGGTCGGCCAGGTCCTCACCGGCATGGGCGGCGTGGGCAAGACCCAACTCGCCGCGCGGCACGCCCGGGACGCGTGGCGGTCCGGCCGCCTCGACCTGCTGGTGTGGGTCACGGCGACCAGCCGCCAGGCGGTGGTGGACGGCCTCGCGGAGGCCGCGCAGACGCTGCTCGGGGCGGACCGCGAGGACCCCGAGCGCGCCGCCCGCGCCTTCCTGGCGTGGCTTGAGCCCAAACCCGCCCCGGACGCGCCGCGTTGGCTCGTCGTCCTGGACGACGTCACCGACCCCGCCGACCTCACCGGCCTGTGGCCGCCCGACAGCCCCACCGGCCGTACGGTCGTCACCACCCGCAGCCGCGACGCCGCCCTCACCGGCCGGGGCCGTAGACAGGTCACCGTCGGCGTCTTCACCGAAGAGGAGAGCGAGGGCTATCTGACCACCGCCCTCGCCGCCCACGACCGCGAGCCGCTGCGCGAACTCATGGCGCTCGGAAGCGCATTGGGCTGGCTGCCGCTCGCCATGTCCCAGGCCACGGCGTACGTCGTGGACGCCGGAATCACCTGCGCGACCTACCGCGCCCGCCTCGCCGACCGCGCCCAGCGCCTCGCCGACCTGCGCCCCACCGCCCTGCCCGACGACCAGACCACCGGCGTCGCCGCCGCCTGGACCCTGTCGCTCGACCGCGCCGACCACCACGCCCCGGTCGGCCTCGCCCGCCCCATGCTCCAACTCGCCTCGATGCTCGACCCCAACGGCATCCCCGAGGCCGTCCTCACCGGCGCCCCGGCGCTCAACTGGCTTGCCCGAGAAGCCCCTTCCCAGGACACGGTCTCCTCCGACGACGCCGTCCGCACCCTCCGCGTCCTCCACCGCCTCAGCCTCCTCGACCACAGCCCCCGTACCCCGCACCGCGCCGTCCGCGTCCACCGCCTCGTCCAGCGCGCGGTGCGCGACACCTTGACCGAGGCGGAACAGGACGCGCTGGCGCGGGTGGCCGCCGACGGGTTGGTGGAAGCCTGGCCCGAGGTCGAGCGGGACACCGAACTGGCGCAGTCGCTGCGGGCGAACACGGCCGCCGTGATCGGGGTCGCGGAGAAGGCGCTGTACGAGCCCGCGTCGCACGTCGTGCTGCACCGCTACGGCAGGTCGCTGGGAATGGCGGGCCAAGTCTCCGATGCCATCGCCTACTACGCGAACGTCGTACGCGTGTCGCACACGCTTTTGGGCCCCGCCCACCGGCACACCTTGTTCAACCGTGCCGTCCTCGCCAACTGGTACGGGCGGGCGGGGGACGCTGCGGGCACCGTCGCCGCATTGACGGACGTGCTCAACGACATGGAGCACCTGCTGGGACCCGGCCATCCGTACACGCACCTTGTCCGTCCCCTTCTCGCGCTGTGGCAACGCGCGGCAGGAGACGGTACGGCCGCCGCCGCGCTCGGGGAGTGGCTGGAGAGTCCGCATCTGAAGGTGAGCCCCGACGATCCGCTCACGTTCGCCGTCCGCAGCGACCTCGCTCACCAGGAAGGCGGCACAGGCGATCCGTCCTCAGCCGTCGCGACGTACGTCGCACTCCTGGCGGACGCCACGCGGGTGCTCGGCCCCGATCACGATCAGACGCTCGCCATCCGTGGGCACCTCGCCGAATGGCAGGGCAGAGCGGGTGCTCCGTCCGGTGCCGTGGCCGCGTACGAGGCGCTGTACGAGGACTACGCGCGGGTCCTCGGCCCCGAGCATCCGCACACCTTCCTCCTCCGTGCCAGGCTTGCCAACTGGCTCGGCGTGGACAGCAGCGCCGCCGCCGCTGTCACCACTCTCACGTCGGTGCTGGACGACATGGTCAAGGTGCTCGACCCCGAGCATCGCGACCTCCTTCTCGTACGCGAGCGGCTGGCCCACTGGCGAGCGAAGTCCGCCACTGACCGGACGCGTTGAAGCACCCGCTCCCGCCCCCTCTAGAACGTGCTGTGAAGTCCTTGTGAGGACCCCGCGATCCCCGCCCCGCACAAGGCGACAATTGGTGCTCCTGTGACTCCCGCCCCGGCGGCCGAGAAGGAATGAGCGCCGTGGAGCCGCTACAACCGGAGGACCTGGAGCAGATCGGGGGCCATCGGCTGCTGGCGCGACTGGGCGCGGGCGGAATGGGCGTGGTGTACCTGGGGCGTTCGCCGGGCGGGCGCGCGGTGGCGGTCAAGGTCGTCAAGGCCGGGTTCGCGCGGGACGCGCGCTATCGGGCGCGCTTTCGCAGGGAGGTGGCGGCGGCCCGTACGGTGACGGGGGCGTTCACCGCGCCGCTGCTGGACGCCGACGCGGACGCCGCCGTGCCGTGGCTGGTGACCGAGTACCTGCCGGGCCTGTCGCTGCGGGAGGCGGTCGGCGCGTACGGCGGTCTGCCGCCCGCCGCCGTACGCCTGTTGGCCGCCGCCCTGGCCGAGGCGCTGGTGGACATCCACCGCGCGGGCCTCGCGCACCGGGACCTCAAGCCGGAGAACATCATGCTCACGGCGGGCGGCCCCCGCGTGATCGACTTCGGGATCGCCCGCCCCGACGGCGCCACGTCGATCACCGCCCCCGGCGCGCTGCTCGGCACGCCGGGCTTCATGTCGCCCGAACAGGCGTCCGGCGGGCTCGCGGGCTCCGACAGCGACATCTTCGCGCTCGGCGCGGTGCTGGTGTTCGCGGCGACCGGGCGGGAGCCCTTCGGCGACGGCGACCGGGCGGCCACGCTGGAACGGGTACGGCGCGCGCGGACGGATCTCACCGGGGTGACGGATCGGGGGCTGCGGGCCCTCGTCGCGTCCTGCCTGCGCCGCGAGCCCGGCGAACGCCCCTGCGCCGCCGCCCTGTTGGAACGGCTCGGCGAGCCGGAGGCGTCCGTGCAGGGCACGCGGTGGCTGCCGCCGCCGATGGCCGAGGCGGTGGACCGGCGGATGACGGGAGCGGAGCCGCCGCCGTACGCCCCGACGCCGGGGCAGGTGCGGCCCGAAGGAGCGCCGGGACCGCAGGCCGTGGCGCCGGGCCAGACGACGGCCGACCCGACGGCCGACCCGCCCGCCGGTCCGCCGCCGCTGCCGCCCGGGCCCCCGAAGCCACCCGGCACCCTCCGCGACCCGAGCCGCCGCACACTGCTGCTGACGGTGGCCGCCGTCGCCGCCGTACCCGTCACGGCAGGGGTCGTACTGGCCGTGAGGGGCACCGGCTCGGGCCCGGGCCCCGGTCCGTCCGGCAAGGGCCGGGCGTCCGTCGGGCCGAAGCCGTCGAGCGGCCCGGCCTCGCCGCCGTCCCCCGCCGCGCCCCCGGAGGCCACCTCGCGGTGGAAGACCACGGTGCCCGCCAACGGGCAGGGCTACCCCGACATCTACGCCACCGGCGACGTCCTCCTCACGGCGAACGACACGGGCACCGCCGTGGCCCGCGCCCTCGACGCGCGCACCGGGAGGCAACTCTGGTCGCGACCCATTGACTTCGCCACCCAGGCATCCAAGATCACCGTCGGCGACGGCGCCGTGTTCGTGATCGATGAGCGCAAGAACGACACCTCCACGCTGCGCGCCCTCGACCCGGCGTCGGGAGCCACCCTGTGGACCTACCGGGTGCCGCTCATGAACTTCGTGTGGGGCGCGGCGGCCACCGGCTCGATGGTCTGCGTCACGGGCGGCGACGCGGTGACGGCGTTCGACGCCAAGAGCGGCAAGGTCATCTGGCGTACGACCGTGGAAGGGCAGTACGCCACGGCGGGCGCCGGGCTCGTCCTGGTCGAGAGCACCGCGCGGGGCACCAACGCGATCACCGCCCTGTCCGCGACCACCGGCCGCGTCCGCTGGACGCACAAGCTGGCGGACCAGCCGATGGACACCGTCATCGGCGGCGACGGCTTCGTGTTCACCCACGACGCGTACGGCAACCTGTTCGCTCTCCACTCCGCCACCGGCAAGGCCGCGTGGAACAAGACGGTGGACACGCGGAGTTCGTACCGCCGCACCGGCGGCGGCCTGCTCTTCGCCGACGACGTCGACGGCCACATCCGCGCGCTGCGGGCCAGTACGGGCGCGGAGGTCTGGTCGCGCCGCATGGGCCAGGACACGGCGAGTCCGTACGGCGAGTCGACGGCGATCGGCCTGTCGGGCGGCACGCTGTGGGTCGGCACGACCGACTCCGTCGTCTACGCCCTCGACGCCGCAGACGGCAGCGTCCTGTGGACCTACGGCGCCGACGCGATGAACGAACCCGGCGCCTCCGCCGATCCGGCGTGGGGAGCGCTGGCAGTCGGCGGGCTCGTCGTCCTGGGCACACGGGACGGCTACCTCGACGCGGTCAGCCCGCCGGACGGAAGCCGGAACGGAACGCCGGGCGGAAGCCGGAACGGAACGCCGGGCGCGACGTCAGGCGGCGTGGCACCGAGCGTCGCGCCGGGCGGAGCGCCGACCGTCACACCGGGCGGAGCGCCGAGCGTCACACCGGGCGGATCACCGAACGGAGCCCCGAATGCTGCGGCTTGAACCCGGCGACCCCGGTACGGTCGGCCCGTACCGGACCCTGGCGCGCATCGGCACGGGCGGCATGGCCACCGTCTACCTGGCCCGTTCCCGGGGCGGCCGGTCCGTCGCCGTCAAGGTCATGCACGCCGACCTCGCCCGCGAACTCCCGTACCGCGAACGGTTCCGACGTGAGATCGCCGCCAACTCCGCCGTGGGCGGCGTCCACAGCCCCTCCGTCCTCGGCGCGGACCCCGACGCCGCCACGCCCTGGATGGCCACCGAATTCCTGCCGTCGCTCTCCCTGCGCGACACCGTCGAGCGCTTCGGCCCGCTCCCGGCCGCCTCTGTCCGCCGCCTCGCCGCCGGTCTCGCCGAAGCCCTCGCCGACCTCCACCGCAACGGGGTCGCCCACCTCGACGTCAAGCCGGCGAACGTCCTGCTGACGGCCGACGGCCCCCGGCTGATCGACTTCGGCATCGCGACGACGGCCCCGCCCGCGCCGCCCGGGACGCCGCCCGGACCCGGCCACGTATCGGTCAACGCGTCCGGCCACGCGGGCTCTTGGGGCTTCATGTCCCCGGAGCAGGTCGCGGGCGCGGCCGGTCCGCCGAGCGACGTCTACTCGTTGGGCGCGACGCTGGCGTACGCGTACGGGAGCGCCGACGGCGGGGTCGAGGACGGCGGCGGTACGGACGCGCTGCGTGCCCTCGTCGCCGACTGCCGACGGCCCGACGCCGCCGCGCGCCCGACCGCCGCCGCGCTGGTCCAACGGCTCGCCCCGGCGCCGGACGAGAGCGCGGTCCCCGCCGTCCACTGGCTCCCGCCGCAGGTCGTCACGGCCATCGACGCGAACGCGAGCGCCGCCGACAACCCGCCCGGCCTCTCGCCGCCGTCAACCGGGCCGGGGCGGCGCCGCGTCCTGCTGGGCGGCGTGGCGGCGGCCGTCGTGGCCGTGGCCGGGGCCACGGCGGCGGTGCTGGCCACGCGCTCGGACGGCTCGTCGTCCGGTGAGGGACCGGGCGGTGACGGGAAGTCGCTTACGACGCCCACGCGTTCGCGCGCGGGCGCCACCCCCACGGCCACGGCGGCCCCCACGACCCCCACGCCCTCGGCGAAGCCGGTCTCCCTGGTCTTCGAGGTCACGGGGACCGGCACCCTGACGACGGTCTCGTACGCCGTCAACGGCAAGGTGACCAGGAGCAGGAAGCCGCAGAAGCTGCCCTGGCGCAGGACGGTCGAGGTGCCGGGGGTCGCGGGCTCCGTCGGCTGGGAGATCAGGCTCACCCTCGGCTCGGGCACGGCGCACTGCCGCATCCTGCTGGACGGCAGCGCGGTGTTCGACCAACGCGCTCCCACCAAAACGCCGTTCGGTCCGACGTATCCCACCGACATCGCGGGGGGCGGGTCCAGTTCCCTGCCGGGACCCCTCCCGGGGCTCGACGGTTAGCGTGTGCGCCCCCGGCCGAGGAGAAAGGCATTCACCATGGTGAGCAAAGTCAGCTTCCTGCCCAAGGACATCGGCAGCCTCAGCCGGGGAATTCCCGCCGCCGCGCCCGGCACGCTTTTCGTGCTCGGCCCGAGCGGCGGCATGAGTGTCGCCCCGGACGCGGACTTCGCCGTGATGTTCGGCCGCAACGAGCTGGACGTCCACGTCTGCGTCGGCACGGGCGACGCGTGCGTCAGCCGCCGCCAGGGGATCATCGCCTACGCGCACTCCCGCTGGACCCTCGGCAACACGGGCAAGCTGCCGATCCGCTTTCCCGGTTCACGTCTCGTACTCGGCGGTGACCAGGCCGAGTTGAGCACCGGCTACACCCCGCTCTTCATCGTCGCCCCGCGCCAGGAGCACCTGCTGGAGGTCCGGATCGCCTCCGCCGGCCCGCAGCCCGGCGCCGCCGTCCGGGGCTCGGCCTCCGTCGCCCACGAGCGCGAGACCAGCGACCGCGAGACCCGCGACCTCACCGACGAGGAGAAGCTGGTCCTCACCTGCCTCGCCCAGCGCTACCTCCGCAACGACCCCCAGCCCCAGCCCCTCACCTGGTCCCAGGTCGCCTACGAACTCACCGACCTCCACCCCGCCGACCCCTGGAGCGCCAAACGCGCGGCCCACGTCGTCGCCAAGCTCCGCCGCCGTCTCCACCGCGAGACCGACATCCGCGGCCTCCTCGAACACGAGGTGCCCCCGCCGGTCGGCAACGCGCTCAACCACAACCTCATCACCGACCTTCTGCTCACCACCACGATCACCAAGGCCGACCTGGACCTCCTGGGCGACTGACGACGGCGATTGAGAATGACGGCGATTGAGAATGACGGCGATTGAGGATGACGGCGATTGAGGATGACGGCGATTGAGGACGGCGACTGACGACGGCGAATAACGACGCCCGCCCGGTGAAGCGGCGTGGTCAGCCCGCCAGTTCGCCGAGGAGCGTCCAGGTGCGCAGGCGGTCCGCCTCGCCCGCGATGTCGGTGCCCGAGAACACCACCTCGGTCGCGCCGGCGTCCCGGTAGCGCCGTACCTCGGCCGCGACCGTCTCCTCGTCGCCGATGACCGCGACGTCGGAGGCGCGCCGGCCGCCGGAGAGTTCGATGGCGCGCGCGTAGGAGGGGATCTGCTCGTAGAAGGCCAGTTGCTCGGTGGCCTTCGCCCGGACCGCGTCGACGTCGTCCGTCACCACGCCGGACACCAGGGCCACGATCCGGGGCGCGGGGCGGCCCGCCGCCCGCGCCGCCGCGGTGACGGCCGGGACGATGTGCTCGCTCAGGGCGCGCGGCCCGGCCAGGTAGGGCAGGATGCCGTCGGCGAGTTCCCCGCTGACGCGCAGGGCCTGCGGCCCCATCGCGGCGACCAGCAGCGGAACACCGCCCTCGGCGCCCGGCACGCGCGCGGGGACCGGGGTGGCGGCGGTGAGCAGTTCGCCGTGGAAGTCGGCGGCGCCGGTCTGCGTCAACTGCCGCAGGGCGGTGAGGAATTCGCGCAGGCGGGCCACGGGCCGCTCGAAGGGGATGCCGAATCCGGCCTCGGTCAGCAGCTTGGTGCCGAGCGCGAGCCCGAGGTGGTAGCGGCCGTGCGTGGCCGCCTGGGCGGTCTGGGCCTGGCTGGAGACCAGCAGCGGGTGCCGCCCGAAGACCGGGATCGCGGAGGTGCCGACGTGGAGGCCGGGCACCTCACGTCCGACGATCGCGGCGAGCTGCGGCGAGTCGGCGCCGAAGGTCTGCCCGAACCAGGCCGAGCGCAGGCCGTGGGCCGCGGCCTCACGGGCGAGTTCTACGGTGGCGTCGACCTGGTTCGCCGCCTCGGACGCGTGGAGTGTCACTCCTACAGTCATGGTGGTGAGAACCCCGCGCTCCTGACCAGGTATTCCGCCGAGTGTGACGGCGTCGTGTCAGGTGTGTGAACCAGGGGCGGAAGGACACCGGGCCGGGTCGCGGTCGGCCGGCGTCCGGCCCCGCCTGCCCGCCCGCGGCGCGCGTCCGCACCGGCCGACCGGCTCACTTGTGGCGAACCGGTGCCGGGCGCGCGCCCGGCTGTGACACGATCCGGTGAGACCGTGTTCTGGTGGGCGCGGGAACGGACGCCGGGGGGTGGCGGTAGTGCGGTTGAGTATTGCGGCGGTGGACGAGGACGGGGCCGCTGAGCTGCGGGAGCTGTCCGAGTGGCTGCGCACCGACGAGGACGGTCCCGACGAGGTCCGGCTGGCGACGCGGACCGGCGGTAAGGCCGGGGAGATGGGCCCCGTCGAGGTCATCGACCTCGTGCTCACGCACGCCGTGGCCCTCGCCAACCTCGCCGTGGTGTACGCCGGTTGGTGGAAGTCGCGGGCGCCGCGCCCGCCGGGATCGGGCTTCACCTTCACCCGTGAATCCGACGGGCTGACCGTGACCGTGTCGGGGCAGGACGGTTCCGAAGAGGCCGTACGCCGCCTGCTGGCCGTCCTCGCGGAGCCGCAGCAGCCGCCCGCGGGGCCGCCCGAGGTGGAGTAGGGCCGTGGAACTCGCCGACCCGCTCCGCTCGTACGCCGTCCTCATCGGCTCCTCGACCTTCGCCGACCCGGGCCTCGACGACCTGCCGGCCGTCGCGAACAACCTCGCCCGCTTAGGGGAGTTGCTCGAAGACCCCACCGTCTGGGGCCTGCCGCCCGACCGCTGCGTACGGGTCCCGGAACCCGCGTCGCCGGGCGAGGTGCTGGACGCGGTCCACGACGCTGCCCGCAGGACCGAGGACACGCTGCTCGTGTACTACGCGGGCCACGGCCTCAGCGACGCCGACGGCCTGCTGCTGACGCTGCCGTCCACCGACCCCCAACGCCCCTACACCTCGGTCGGTTTCGACTCCGTGCGCCGCGAAGTCCTCACCGCCCGACGGGACGCGAACCGCATCGTGATCCTCGACTGCTGCTACAGCGGCGGCGCGCTCGTCGGCGGCATGAGCGGCGGCGGCGCGGCGAACGCGCCGGTCGAGATGGCCGAGCAGACCCGTATCGCCGGGTCGTACCTCCTCACCGCGAGCGCCGCCACCCGCAAGGCGCTCGCCCCGCCCGGCGAGACCTACACCGCTTTCACCGGCGAGCTGATCCGCCTCCTCGACCAGGGCCTGCCCGGCGGCGACTCCCTGATCGAGGTCACCAGCGTCTACGAGCGGCTGCGCGGCGAACTCCTCGCCAAGGGACGGCCGTTGCCGCAGCAGCGGCTGAGCAACACCGGCCGCACGCTGGCCATCGCCCGCAACCGGTACGGGGCGGCGCACGCGGCGCCGCCGCCGTCCGAGACGCTGCCGGGCCCGAAGCCCGCCCCGCCCGCCCTCACGATCCCGGACGACCTGAAGGAGGCGCTGCGAGGAAAGCCCCGCGCCCTCGCGAGGGAGTACGTGCGGTTGGGGCAGACCGAAGGCGGACGCGCGCACGCCCGGGAACTGCTGCGCCTCGCGGGCGCGTTGCGGCCCCCGCAGGAGGTCGCGGCGCTCGTCGCCCTTCTGAACGGGGACAGTTGGGGCATCCCCTTCCAGGAAGTCGCCGCGCGCGGCCCGCAGGCGGTCGTGGAGTGCCTGGAGGCGCTGTACGCCGTGGACGGCGCGGAAGAGGCCCCGCACGGGCTGATCGAGGTGGTGACCACCCAGATCCCCGAAATCGTCGTGGGCACGGTGCGGGCGCTGCGTGCCGCCGGATACCCGGCCGAGGCGGACCGGCTGCTGTCTAGGACGGTCGCGGAGAACGCGTACACCGAGTACGTCCTCGGCCTGCTCGGCGCCCTGTGGTCCGCGGAGTTGGACGCCGACGCCGACCGCGTCCTGGCCGAGGCCACCACCGAGTCGGGCGAGGAGGCCGTACGGTTCGCGGACGCGCTGCTGACGATGGGCCGTCGGCAGAAGGCGTTCGAGCTGTACGTGCGGGCCGCGGCGGTCGTCGTCCGAAGGTCGCCGGGCGACCTCATCCGTGTCCTCAAGGCCTTGGACGAGGAGCGGGACGAGGAGCGGGAGGAGGAGCGGACCGGGGGCCGGCCGCCCGAGACGGCGGACGCGCGGATCGTCCTGCTCCAGGGATTCGCGACCACCCTGCTCGACACCGCCGTCGCGGAGGCCGAAACACCCGCCGGGCTGGCCGAGTTGTGCGAGGCGCTGTGGAGCGCGGGCATGGAGGGCCGCGCGCTGATCGCGCTCGCGGCAGCCGCCGAGTCGTACGACGCCCCTGCCGTCGTGGAGCTGGCCGACGCCCTCCGTGAGAGCGGCCACGCGGACGGCGTACGCCACCTGATGCGCGCCGCCGCTTTCACGCATCCCGTCGAGACGACCCCCTACTTCGTGGAGGCGCTGCGCGACATGGGCTGGCCGGTGGACGCCAACCGGCTGCTCGCCACCGCCCTGACCCGCTCGCCCGAGGAGATCGCGGCGCTGCTCGCGTCGTTCGGGCCGGGCCGGGAGCGGGACCGCGCTCAACTGGTCACGGCCGTCAACAGCCGCCCGGTCGCCGACCGGCTCCGGCTCCTCAGCGGTCTGCTGGCAGCGCCGGGCGACTACGAGGACTTCCTCGCCTCGGTCGCGCTCCTGCCGGACGAGGACTTCCTGGAGGTCCTGGAGGCGCTGCGCGCCGCCGACGACCCGACCGCCCTGGTCACGCTGTTCCGTTTCCAGATCCGCGCCGACCCGATGGGAGCCGCGAGGCGGCTGCTCTTCCTCATCGACAACGCGGAGGCGTTCGGCGTCGAGAGGGCGGTGCTGGCCGCGCTCGCCGCCAAGGAGCGGGACGGCGACAGCGAGCTGTCGGTCGCCGAGGTGAGCCGTCTGGTCGGTCCGACCGCCGCCCTCGAAGCGCGCGTCTACGCCACCGCCGCGCTGTGGGCCGCCGGATACGGCGAGCAGGTCCGCACCGCCCTGTCCCGCCAGCACTACGTGGCGACAGGCACCTACCTGGTGAGGTGGCTCGTCGCCCTGCACGACCACTCCCTGCCGGAGTGCGTCAACGCGGTCATCGCCAGCCGCTCCCTCACCGAGAGCAGCCCGCCCATCCTGGCCGACCTCGTCGCCGGTCTCGCCGAGGCGGACATGAAGGACGCCGCCACCTTCGCCCTCAAGCGGTACGCCTTCGCTCTCGGCCCCCAACAGGTCAGCGCCCTCGCCCGCCGTCTCGCCCTCATGCCCGCCCTCCCGGCCCCGTCCCGCCGATGACCGTCGCTGTCAGTGGGCCCGTATAACCTCGGGCGCATGCCCGTTGAACGGCGCCGACGCGCGCGGACGTATGAGCCCGACCGGACGTGGGGGGCGCTCACCGCGCAGGCGGGGCATCTCCGGTCGGCCGTGAGCGCCCTGACGGGGGAGCGGCTCCAGCGGGAGAGCGGGCTGCCCGGCTGGGACGTACGGACGCTCGTCGCGCATGTCGTACGGCAGACCGTGGTGCTGCCGCGTTACGTGGCCGAAGCCGTGCCCGCCGGGAAAGGGCAGCTGACCGACCTGGACACCTGGGCCGTCTCGACGGCCGGGATCGCCGACCGGCTGGACGCCACGACCAAGGAGGCCGCCGCGGCCATGGGGGACCCGGCCGAGGCGATGGCGGCGGCGGCCGAGGAACTGGCCGGGTGCAGGGAGCGGGCGCTGCGGACGGATCTGGTGGTGCCGGACGTGTTCGGCGGGATGCGGGCGCTGGACTTCACCGTGACGCGGCTCGTGGAGCTGGTGGTGCACAGCGACGACCTGGCGCGGGCGACCGGCGTGGACGTGCCGCTGGACCGGCACGCCGTCGCGGCCGTCGTCCGGCTGCTCGCGGACGCGCTCGCCGTCAAGGCGCCGGGCAACTCGGTGGAGGTCCGCGTCCCGCCGTACGCGGCGGTGCAGTGCGTCGAGGGCCCGCGGCACACCCGGGGCACGCCGCCGAACGTCGTGGAGACCGATCCGCTGACCTGGATCCGGCTGGCGACCGGCCGTACGACCTGGGCGCGGGAAGTGGACGCCGCGACCGTGAGCGCCAGCGGCGAGCGCGCCGACCTGGACGCGTACCTCCCCGTCCTGGGCTGACCTCCCCACCGGACGACGACCCGGCCCCCGGGACCGGCGGCACCCGGAGCCGACCCGGCCCCCGGAACTGGCGGCGCCCGGAGCTGCCCCGCCCGGACCGGTGGCACCCGAACGGCGGGGCCCACGTCACATGCCCTTGCCCCGCAAGGCACTACGCGCATAGAACCTGGAGATGCAAGGGTCGCCCGTTCGGACGATGGGCAATCCTGCCCTAGACTCGTGAACGTGCCTCGTGGTGATGGACGACTCAGCCACGACCTGCTCCCCGGTGAGAAGGGCCCCCAGGACGCCTGCGGCGTTTTCGGTGTCTGGGCCCCCGGTGAAGAGGTCGCCAAACTCACCTATTTCGGGCTGTATGCCCTGCAGCACCGCGGTCAGGAGTCCGCGGGCATCGCAGTGAGCAACGGCTCCCAGATTCTGGTCTTCAAGGACATGGGCCTGGTCTCCCAGGTCTTCGACGAGACCTCTCTCGGCTCGCTGACCGGCCACATCGCCGTCGGCCACGCCCGCTACTCGACCACCGGCGCCTCCGTGTGGGAGAACGCGCAGCCCACCTTCCGCGCCACCGCCCAGGGCTCCATCGCCCTCGGGCACAACGGCAATCTGGTCAACACGGCCGAGCTGGCCGAACTGGTCGCCTCCCTCCCGCAGGGCCCGGGGCGGGCCACCAAGGTCGCCGCCACCAACGACACCGACCTGGTCACCGCGCTGCTCGCGGGCCAGGTCGACGACGAGGGCAACCCGCTCTCCGTCGAGCAGGCCGCCACGAAGGTGCTGCCGCAGGTCAAGGGCGCCTTCAGCCTCGTCTTCATGGACGAGCACACCCTGTACGCGGCCCGCGACCTCCAGGGCATCCGCCCGCTGGTCCTCGGCCGGCTGGAGCGCGGCTGGGTCGTCGCCTCCGAGACCGCCGCCCTCGACATCTGCGGCGCCAGCTTCGTCCGGGAGATCGAGCCCGGCGAGCTGATCGCCATCGACGAGAACGGCCTGCGCACCTCCCGCTTCGCCGAGGCCGCCCCCAAGGGCTGCGTCTTCGAGTACGTCTACCTCGCCCGCCCCGACACCGACATCGCCGGGCGCAACGTCTACCTCTCCCGCGTCGAGATGGGCCGCCGTCTCGCCAAGGAGGCCCCGGTCGACGCCGACCTGGTGATACCGACTCCGGAGTCCGGCACCCCGGCCGCCGTCGGGTACGCCGAGGCCAGCGGTATCCCGTACGGCTCCGGGCTGGTCAAGAACAGCTACGTCGGCCGTACGTTCATCCAGCCGTCGCAGACCATCAGGCAGCTCGGCATCCGGCTCAAGCTCAATCCGCTCAAGGAAGTCATCCGCGGCAAGCGCCTGGTGGTCGTGGACGACTCGATCGTCCGCGGCAACACCCAGCGCGCCCTGGTCCGGATGCTCCGCGAGGCGGGCGCCGCCGAGGTGCACGTACGGATCTCGTCGCCGCCCGTGAAGTGGCCCTGCTTCTTCGGCATCGACTTCGCCACCCGCGCGGAACTGATCGCCAACGGCATGACCGTGGACGAGATCGGCACCTCGCTGGGCGCGGACTCGCTCGCGTACATCTCCATCGACGCCATGGTCGAGGCGACCACCATCCCCAAGGACAACCTCTGCCGCGCCTGCTTCGACGGCGTGTACCCGATGGACCTGCCCGACCCGGAACTGCTGGGCAAGCAGTTGCTGGAGACCGAACTGGCCGGTGGCGCGGACGCCGCGGACGCGCTCCGCCGCCCGTAGGCTCCGCGGCAGCCACGCAGCCCTCCGCACGAACGACACGAAGGTTCCCCAGCTATGTCTGAGTCAACCGGCGCCGCCTCCACCGGCGCTGACTTCTCCGGTGCCAGCTACGCCTCCGCGGGCGTCGACATCGAGGCCGGCGACCGTGCCGTCCACCTGATGAAGGAGTGGGTCCGCAAGGCCACCCGCCCCGAGGTGGTCGGCGGGCTCGGCGGCTTCGCCGGACTCTTCGACGCCTCCGCGCTCAAGCGGTACGAGCGCCCGCTGCTCGCCTCCGCGACCGACGGCGTCGGCACCAAGGTGGACATCGCCCGCCGTATGGGCGTCTACGACACGATCGGCCACGACCTGGTCGGCATGGTCGTGGACGACCTCGTGGTGTGCGGCGCGGAACCGCTGTTCATGACCGACTACATCTGCGTCGGCAAGGTCTACCCCGAGCGGGTCGCGGCCATCGTCAAGGGCATCGCCGAGGGCTGTGTGCTCGCGGGCTGCGCGCTGGTCGGCGGCGAGACCGCCGAGCACCCGGGGCTGCTGGCCGCGGACGACTTCGACGTGGCGGGCGCGGGCACCGGAGTGGTCGAGGCCGACCAGGTGCTGGGCGCGGACCTGATCCGGCCCGGTGACGCGGTCGTCGCCATCGAGTCGTCGGGCCTGCACTCCAACGGCTACAGCCTGGTCCGGCACGTGCTGTTCGACCGGGCGGGCTGGTCGCTGGACCGGCAGGTGCCGGAGTTCGGCCGCACGCTCGGCGAGGAGCTGCTGGAGCCGACGAAGATCTACTCGCTGGACTGCCTGGCGCTGACCCGTACCACCGAGGTGCACGCCTTCTCGCACATCACCGGCGGCGGGCTCGCCAACAACCTGGCGCGGGTCGTCCCCGACCACCTGCGGGCCACCGTCGACCGCTCCACCTGGGAGCCCGCGCCGGTCTTCGGACTGGTCGGGGAGCTGGGCGGGGTCGAGCGCCTGGAGCTGGAGAAGACGCTGAACATGGGCGTCGGCATGATCGCCGTCCTGCCGCAGGAGTCCGTGGACGTCGCGCTCGCGACCCTCGCCGACCGGGGTGTCGGGGCCTGGGTGAGCGGCGAGATCACGGCACGCGAAAGCGGCACGGCGGCCGTCGAACTGACCGGCGACTACGCGCGGTAGAGCGGTGCGGTCCTCAGCGCCGACGAGCCGACGACGAAACCCGGTCCGGGGCGGGACCCCGGACCGGGCCGACGTGACATGCGGTGATGTGCGTCTACGTGACAGGTGTCAAGCGTGACGGCGCTGGGGGGATGACTCGGACTCGTCGTCCTCGTCCCCGTCGTTGTTGTAGCGATCCGCGTACTGTGCGTACGGGTCGTCATCCTCGTCGTCATCGTCCTCGACAGGCTCCGGATTGACCGGAAGCGGTGACGATGCGCCCAGCTCGTCGGCCAGACGTGAGAGATCCGTGCCGCCGCTGTTGTACTTCAGCTGGCGGGCGACCTTCGTCTGCTTGGCCTTGGCCCGGCCGCGCCCCATGGCTCGACCCCCTTAACGGCGGGGCTCAGCGGCCCCGAGTCTTGACACGCGTTCATGATTCGGAGCGGCCTCCCCGGAGAGAGACCGGTCCGTAGGCCCACAACGGTACCTGCTTCCGACGCCGCACGGTACGTCGCCCGCACGACACGCGTCGGAACAGGGGTCGTTCACGGCCCTGTTCTGCCTGGTCAGGGCCGATTTTACCTTCTTCTAGCGCGAACTTGCTATCGGGCCGTGCTGTCGGTCACGCGGACCCCTCCGGACGCAGCCATTCCGAAGCCGGTGTACGGTCCGCGATCCGCTGTTCCGCGAGCCTGTCCGCGGCCACGGCCGGGGGGACGCCGTCGGTCCTGGCCCGGTCGAAAATGGCCAGAGTCGTGTCGTAGATCTTCGTGGCCTTGGTCTTCGCGCGGTCAAAATCAAAACCGTGCAGCTCGTCCGCGACCTGGATCACGCCACCGGCGTTCACCACGTAGTCCGGCGCGTAGAGGATGCCGCGGTCGGCGAGGTCCTTCTCGACGCCGGGGTGGGCGAGCTGGTTGTTGGCCGCGCCGCAGACCACCGTGGCGGTCAGCGCGGCGACCGTCGCGTCGTCCAGGGCGCCGCCGAGCGCGCAGGGCGCGTACACGTCGAGCGGGGTGCGCACCAGCACCTGCGCGTCGCTCACCGAGGTGACCCGCGGGTGACGGGCGACGATCCGGTCGACGGCGTCCGCGCGGACATCGGTGATCACGACCTCGGCGCCGTCCTCCAGCAGGTGCTCCACCAGGTGGTGGCCGACCTTGCCGACGCCGGCCACGCCGACCCGGCGGCCGCGCAGGGTCGGCTCGCCCCACTGGGTCTTCGCGGCGGCGCGCATGCCCTGGAAGACGCCGAAGGCGGTGAGCACGGAGGAGTCGCCGGCGCCGCCGTTCTCCGGCGAGCGGCCGGTCGTCCAGCGGTTCTCGCGGGCCACGACGTCCATGTCCGCGACATAGGTGCCGACGTCGCACGCGGTGACGTACCGGCCGCCGAGCGAGGCCACGAACCGGCCGTAGGCGAGCAGCAGTTCCTCGGTCTTGAGCGTGTCGGGGTCGCCGATGACGACGGCCTTGCCGCCGCCGTGGTCGAGCCCGGCGAGCGCGTTCTTGTACGACATGCCGCGGGAGAGGTTGAGCGCGTCCTCGACGGCCTCCTCGTCGGAGGCGTAGGCGTGGAAGCGGGTGCCGCCGAGGGCCGGGCCCAGGGCGGTCGAGTGGAGCGCGATGACGGCCTTGAGGCCGGTTGCGCGGTCCTGGCACAGGACGACCTGCTCGTGCCCGCCCTGTTCCGATCGGAACAGTTTGGCGAGGACGGTCGACGCGGTGGAGCCGGTCGACTCGACTGACGAAGAGCGGTCGGTCTGTCGTACGTCGGTCACGGTGGTGACTCCCATAGTCCAGTTTTTCCGGGCGAACCCGGTTGGCCTTGCTGGCCTCCGGCTCCCCGTGCGGGTGGCGGGAGGCCGGATATGCAGAAGGGTAGGCCCTGGGCGGGCGATCATGGGACCGCGTACATGTGTGGGTTTCCGGTGATCCCGCGACGGTTTTTCACAGTGGCCGGGATCACCTCCGGGGCGGGGGGTCGCGTGGGACGATCGGAGCATCAAGGCCGTGACGAGGGAGCGGGTGTGGGCGGTTCACCGGTACTGGTCCCGTACGCGGCCTATTTGCGGGTCTACGAGCCCCTGGCGGCCTTTCCAGAGCCCGAACGCACCCACTGGTACCGGTATGCGTCGGCCGGGCTGACGCGTACCGCTCAGGACGAGCTACGGCAGTCCCTGGCCGACCTCCTGCCGGTGCCCCCGGTGGCCGTCCCGGTGCACGAGAGCGGCGACGCCTTCGTGGCCGTGGTCTCCGGCGTCACCCACATCTGCCCCTGGCGCACCCGGCTGCGCGGCTGGCTCGCCCTGGAGAACGTGGGGGAGTTGCTGCCCGAGCCGGTGCTGGACGCGATGCTGCCGCCGGTCGTACGCCGGCAGGCCGCCGCCGACCACGAGAGCTGGCGGGAGCGGAATCCGGACGCCCGGCCGTGGATCCGCTCGGCCACCTGGCACGTGCCGGTGCGCTGGTTCGCCCTCGTCGGGGACGACGAGCGGGAGTACGAGCCGTCGGGCGCGGGGGAGTCGAAGGAGCCGCTGCTGCGGTACCGCACGCCCATGGTCCAGGCCAGGCGGCGGGTCGCGCGGGCGCTGCGGGTGCTCAAGGACGCCCTGGACGAGGGCCCGTTGATCGACGGGCTGATCGATGTGGGGCGCTGGCTCGAGGAGTTCCACCCGCGCTCGCTGGTCGAGCTGGACTACGGCGGCCTGGTGCACGTGATGGGCCAGGACACGCTCGCGGAGGACCGCTCGGCGGCCGATGTGGCCGAGGGACTCGCCGCGCTGCGGGCCGGGGACTCGGCGGCGGCCGGGGTGGCGTACGAGCGGCTGACCGACCGGTGGCGGGCGGTCAGGGAGCTTCAGTTCTCCAGTTGAGGGCAGGCGGGACGTGACGCGGGTCACGGTCGGGGCTCCGGCGGAAATGTGCGCCGAAGCTCTGGCCCTGGCATCGACTCCGCGTTCGACGCATGGGCCGATGTGACCTTCGGCGCAGGGTTCGCGGGTCCTCTGTTGTCTCGTTGTGTCTCTTCCGCCTCTCAGCTTGCCTTTTGGCATCGAGAGCGGCGGTAATGGCCCAAGCGTGACGGAGAGCACGTAAGCGGACTCTTGCCTGCATCACCATGTCTCGTGTCAAAATGGGACATCGGGTCCTCCTCGGACTCGTTTCGAAGGTGGGGATGGGGCAGATGATCAGGTTGTGACTGATCGTCACGTTGGTGTGACTGTCCGCTATGGCATGGTCCATCGGCTTCCGCCGAGCTTGAACACCTGAGAGGGCAATTCCATCGGTTTGGCCGACGAGGCTGGACGGATGGTGTAGTTGTAGTGCCGAGGACAAGCCGTTCGTCCTATTACCGACTCGGCCCGCGTCTGCCATTTCGGGCAACGTGGGTCAAGGTGCAGAATTTAGAGGAAAGAACCGCGTTGGTTCGGTTCTCTCGAGGAGGCCGCTCATGACCGCTCGCACCCCTGATGCCGAGCCGTTGCTAACCCCTGCTGAGGTCGCCACCATGTTCCGCGTCGACCCGAAGACGGTCACGCGCTGGGCAAAGGCCGGCAAGCTCACATCCATCCGCACGCTCGGCGGGCACCGCCGCTACCGCGAGGCGGAGGTCCGCGCGCTGTTGGCGGGCATTCCGCAGCAGCGCAGCGAGGCCTGACAGCCCTTTTGGGCGGCTAACGGGGCCCCCACCCCATACGTCGCCCGGCCCGAAGGCCACCTGCCCCCATCAGGGACGCCGGAGGGAGCTACGAGCTCTACCAGCTCCACCCAGCTTCACCAAGACCGCATCGGACTCCGCCGGGTCCGATGCGGTCTTTTTCGTGCCCGCGGCGGCCCGGGGCGGCGCCGGGGCGGCGCGGGGTCATGTGGGGCCGCGCGGGCGGTTTGTGGGCGTTCCGTGCGCGCCGGGGGCGTGGTCTGTGGGGTCCTGGGGGCGGTTGCGTGCTAGCGCCGGAGTCGTCCCCAGGGAGGTGCAATTGCACATATTAAATCGAGAGCCTTCCGGAGGGCGTCGAGTTCCCCACTCCCGAAACGGGTTTCCGTGACTCCCGTCACACGCCGGGCTCTTGTGGATCTTGATCCCCGTGCGCTAATGAACTCCCCGCGGCGCGGGGGGAGTAGGCCGAGAGCGCTCTCCGCGCCGACGCCGGTGCCCCGCCCGCGGCGGTACGAGGAGGCCGTAGCGGGCGCGGTCTGCGGGGGACAGCGAAAGGGCCCGCACCTTGAGGAGGCACGGGCCTTGCGACGTACTGTGGTGCGGTCTGCGGGGACAGCGAAAAGACCCGCACCTGAGGAGGTGCGGGCCTAGTGGCAGACGGTACGGCGGTCCTGACGGGATTTGAACCCGCGGCCTCCACCTTGACAGGGTGGCGAGCACTCCAAACTGCTCCACAGGACCTGGTGTCACAGCCTGTTGGGCTCGGCTGCGAGACAGACTGTACAGCAGGTCAGGGGGTGGGGTCGAACTCGTTGCCGGGGGGCGGCCGGGCGGTGCGGGGCGGGTCAGGCCCAGGCGTCGTCGAGGGCCTTGAAGACGCGTTTGTCGGAGACCGGGAACGCCGTGCCCAGCGCGTGCGCGAAGTAGCTGACGCGCAGCTCCTCGATCATCCAGCGGATGTCCCGCACCGCGGCCGGCACCGGCCGTCCGGCCGGCTGGGCGGCCAGCAGCTCGCCGTACTCGGCCTGGATCTCCCGGACCTTCTCCATCCGCGTGGTGTCCCGCTGGACCCCCGTCGGCATCTGCTGGAGGCGGCGGTCGACGCCGACCAGATACCGCATCAGGTCGGGCAGCCGCTTGAGCCCCGCCTCGGTCACGAAACCGGCGTGCACCAGGCCCGCGAGCTGCTCCCGTACGTCCTGGAGGTTGGCGACCAGCGCGAGGCTCGTGGTGTCCTTCAGGCGCCGCTCGCAGGACTGCCAGGCGGCCAGCACCTGCTGGACCCGCTGGACGCTGCGCGAGGTCAGCTCGACCAGATCGGCGCGGACCGCGTCGTACAGCTTGCGGAAGGACTCCTCGTCCCACGCGGGCCCGCCGTGGTCGGCGATCAGCCGGTCGGCGGCGGCGGTCGCGCAGTCCTCGAAGAGCGCCTGCACGCTGCCGTGCGGATTGCGCGAGAGCGCCAGCTTCTGCTGGTTGGACAGCTTGTCCGCGGCGAACTTCGCCGGATTCACCGGCACGTTGAGCAGGATCAGCCGCCGTGTGCCCCGCCACATCGCCGCTGCCTGCTCCGGCTCGGTGTCGAAGAGCCGTACGGCCACGGTGGCGCCCTCGTCGACGAGCGCCGGGAACGCCTTGACGGGCTGGCCCGCGCGCCGCGCCTCGAAGGTGCGCGGCAGCGCGCCGATCGTCCAGTCGGTGAGCCCGGTGCGCTGCTGGACCGAGGCCAGCGCGGGGTCGGAGGCCGACTCGAAGGCCCTGGTGATCGCCTCCCGCGTCTTCGGCTTCAGCCGCAGCCGCAGCGCGTCCAGGTCCTTGTCCTCGGCGAGCTTGCGGCGCCGCTCGTCCACCACCCGGAAGGTGATCTTCAGATGCTCGGGCACCTTGCCGAGGTCGAAGTCCTCCCCGGTGACCGGCACCCCGACCATCTTCTGCAACTCCCGCGCGAGCACGGACGGCAGGGGGTCGGGCCCGGCGACCGCGCGCTCCAGGAACTTCTTGGCGTAGTTCGGCGCGGGGACGTAATGCCGGCGGATCGCCTTGGGCAGCGAGCGGATCAGCTCGGTGACGACCTCCTCGCGCAGGCCCGGGATCTGCCAGTCGAAGCCGTCGGCCGAGACCTGGTTGAGGACCTGGAGCGGGATGTGGACGGTGACGCCGTCGGCGTCGGCGCCCGGTTCGAACTGGTACGTGACGCGGAATTTGAGCGCGCCCTGCCGCCAGGAGTCCGGGTAGTCGTCCTTGGTGACGGCCTCCGCGTTCTCGTTGATCAGCATGGAGTGCTCGAAGTTCAGCAACTCCGGCTCTTCGCGCCGCTTCTGCTTCCACCAGGAGTCGAAGTGGGCGCCGGAGACGACGTCCTCCGGCAGCCGCGCGTCGTAGAAGTCGAAGAGCGTCTCGTCGTCCACGAGGATGTCGCGGCGCCGGGCGCGGTGCTCCAACTCCTCGACCTCGCCGAGGAGTTTGCGGTTGTCGTGGAAGAACTGGTGGTGGGTGCGCCAGTCGCCCTCGACCAGCGCGTTGCGGATGAACAGCTCGCGGGAGACCTCGGGGTCGATCCGGCCGTAGGTGACCTTGCGCTGGGCGACCAGCGGGACGCCGTAGAGGGTGACGCGCTCGTACGCCATCACGGCCGCCTGGTCCTTCTCCCAGTGCGGCTCGCTGTAGGTGCGCTTGACCAGGTGCTGGGCCAGCGGCTCCACCCACTCCGGCTCGATCCGCGCGTTGACCCGCGCCCACAGCCGGGAGGTCTCCACCAGCTCGGCCGACATGATCCAGCGCGGCGGCTTCTTGAACAGCGCCGAGCCGGGGAAGACGGCGAATTTCGCGCTGCGGGCGCCCAAGTACTCGTTCTTGTCGGTGTCCTTGAGCCCCAGGTGCGACAACAGCCCCGCCAGCAACGACTGGTGGACCCGTACCGGATCGGCCGCGTCGTCCTCGGACCTGGGCTCGGTGACCGTGATGCCCAGGGACTTGGCGACCGTACGGAGCTGGCTGTAGATGTCCTGCCACTCGCGGATGCGCAGGTAGTTCAGGAACTCCGAGCGGCACATGCGGCGGAAGGCCGACGAGGACAGGTCCTTCTGCCGGTCGCGGACGTAGCCCCACAGGTTGAGGAAGGACAGGAAGTCGCTGGTCTCGTCGCGGAAGCGGGCATGCTGCTGGTCGGCCTGCGTCTGCTTGTCCGCGGGGCGTTCGCGCGGGTCCTGGATGGACAGCGCCGCCGCGATCACCATGACCTCGCGCGCGCACCCGTTGCGGTCGGCCTCCAGCACCATACGGGCGAGCCGCGGGTCCACCGGGAGCTGCGAGAGCTTGCGGCCCAGCGGGGTCAGCCGCTTGCGCGGGTCCTTCTCCTTGGGGTCCAACGCGCCCAGCTCTTCGAGGAGTTGGACACCGTCCTTGATGTTCCGGCTGTCCGGCGGGTCGATGAAGGGGAAGCGCGCGATGTCGCCGAGCCCGGCCGCCGTCATCTGGAGGATGACCGAGGCCAGGTTGGTGCGCAGGATCTCGGCGTCGGTGAACTCCGGCCGGGACAGGAAGTCGTCCTCGTCGTACAGCCGGATGCAGACGCCGTCCGACGTACGGCCGCAGCGGCCCTTGCGCTGGTTGGCGCTGGCCTGGCTGATCCGCTCGATCGGCAGCCGCTGCACCTTGGTGCGGTGGCTGTAGCGGGAGATCCGGGCGGTGCCGGGGTCGATCACGTACCGGATGCCGGGGACGGTCAGCGACGTCTCGGCGACGTTCGTGGCCAGCACGACGCGGCGCCCGCTGTGCTGCTGGAACACGCGGTGCTGCTCGGCCGACGACAGCCGCGCGTACAGCGGCAGCACCTCGGTCGAGCGCAGGTTCTTCTTGGTCAGCGCGTCCGCGGTGTCGCGGATCTCGCGCTCGCCGGAAAGGAAGACCAGGATGTCGCCCGGCCCCTCGGCCTGGAGTTCGTCGACCGCGTCGCAGATCGCGGTGATCTGGTCGCGGTCGTCGGCTGCCTCGTCACCGTCCGCGCCCTCGTCGGCCAGCGGCCGGTAGCGGACCTCCACCGGATACGTCCGGCCGCTGACCTCGACCACCGGCGCGTCCCCGAAGTGCCGGGAGAAGCGCTGCGGGTCGATCGTCGCCGAGGTGATGATCACCTTCAGGTCCGGTCGGCGCGGCAGGAGTTGGGCCAGGTAGCCGAGGATGAAGTCGATGTTGAGGCTGCGCTCGTGCGCCTCGTCGATGATGATCGTGTCGTACGCGCGCAGCTCGCGGTCGGTCTGGATCTCGGCGAGCATGATGCCGTCGGTCATCAGCTTGACCAGCGTGGAGTCGCCGACCTGGTCGGTGAAGCGGACCTTCCAGCCGACCGCCTCCCCGAGCGGTGTCGCCAGCTCCTCCGCCACGCGCTCGGCGACGGTACGGGCCGCGATCCGGCGCGGCTGGGTGTGGCCGATCAGGCCGCGCACCCCGCGGCCCAGCTCCAGGCAGATCTTCGGGATCTGCGTCGTCTTGCCCGAGCCGGTCTCGCCCGCGACGATCACCACCTGGTGGTCGCGGATCGCCGCCAGGATGTCGTCCTTCTTCTGGCTGACCGGCAGCGCCTCGGGATAGCTGATCCTCGGCACGGCGGCGCGGCGGGCCGACAGCCGCGCCTCGCCCTTGTCCATCTCGGCGGCGATCTCGGCCAGCACCGCGGCCCGCGCCTCCGGCTTGCGGATACGGCGGGCGCCGTCGAGTCGGCGGCCGAGCCGCTGCTCGTCGCGCAAAGTCAGCGACGGCAGCCGTTCGGCGAGATCAGCGGAGGTGGGTTGGGTAGACATACGCGGTCCAGGATCGCATCTGCGGCGGGCGCGCGGCGAACGCATTTCCCCGCGGCGGTACGCACGGTGACGGTGGGGCGCATGGCGCACGGGAACGACATAGGCCCCGTCCGGAGACGGGGCCTATGTCGTGCGGTGGCTGGGGCCGGGGTCGAACCGGCGACCTACCGCTTTTCAGGCGGTCGCTCGTACCAACTGAGCTACCCAGCCGCAGCGGTCCTGACGGGATTTGAACCCGCGGCCTCCACCTTGACAGGGTGGCGAGCACTCCAAACTGCTCCACAGGACCAAGCTTGTGCGGGATAATTCTCGCACAGGATCTCGGGTGCTCCGTACCGCTTGTCCGCCGCTGATCCGGGACCAGAAAGTGACCGCAGGATCACGCTGGGACAGGGGCACGTCGCTGGATCAGCGTAGCAGACCCCCGAGGTGGTCCTTTTCGGTGAGCGGGCGGAGCGGGGTGCCGGTGAGCAGGCGACGGCGAGGCCGTCAGACCGTCTCGTCGCGGAACACCGCGCGCACGATCCGGCCGATGCCGTCGCGGCCCGGGGCCACTTCCCACTCGTCGCACACCGCGTCCACCAGCAGCAGCCCGCGGCCGTTGACCTCATGGGTGCCGCTGTCGCGCATCACCGGGCCCTCGCCGACGTTTCCGTGGTCCTCGACCTCGATACGGACTCGTACGCCGTCCCGCCGGACGGAACAGATGACGGTCGGGCTCGTCGTATGACGCACGGCATTGGTGACGAGTTCACTCACCAACAGAGCGGCCGTATCGCAGGCGTCCAGCCCGCATCCGCGCGCGGTCAGATATGCGCGCGCACGGCGCCGGGCCTCGGAAACCGACGCGCCGCATGCCAGCAGTTCGAATGTGCAGCCGTCGGCACGGGGGCGGGGCGTACGGGAAGCGGAGCCAATGCCGGGAGTAGTCAGACGGGAACTCACGGTATCGGTGGTAGGTGAACCCACAGCGGAGATTCCTCTCCATCGCGTGTGCGTGAACGTGGTCACCTGGCCACTATGCGCCCCGACGCGCTCAGTGGGCAAGGTTAATCTTGATAATTTCACCGAGAAGGCAATCGAGGTGTGGATATCACTGAGGGGGTGGCACACTTCTCCCATGGACTCGGTGAGAGGAGCCGGGGCGTGACCGCTGCGCAGTCGTCGGGCGGCTCGACCGTTCGGCTGATGGTGCTCGGCAGACGATTGCGCGACCTGCGGGTCGCCGCCGGGAAGTCGTTCGAGGACGCCGCCGTCGTCCTCGACGTGGCTCCTCTGACGATCCGACGCATGGAGCTGGCCAAGGGCAAGTGGAAGCTCCCCTACGTCAAGACGCTGCTGGAGGAGTACGGCGTCCCGGGCGACGAGGCCAGGACCTTCCTCGCCCTCGTCCGCGAGGCCAACCAGCCCGGCTGGTGGCACCGTTACCGGGACGCGCTGCCCACCTGGTTCAGCGGTTACGTCAGCCTGGAGGAAGAGGCCAGCCTCATCCGGGCCTACGAACCCCACTACATCCCCGGCCTGCTCCAGACCGAGGAATACGCGCTGACCGTGCTGCGGGCCGGCCTCCACGACGCGGAGGAGAAGGCCGCCCAGGAGGTCGAGCGCCGGGTCGCCGTCCGCAAACAGCGGCAGCAACTGCTCACCTCCGCGAATCCGCCCGAATTGTGGGTGGTCATGGACGAGACCGTGTTCCGCCGTCCCATGGTGCCCGCCGAGATCATGCGGGCCCAGATCGACCGCCTCATCGAAGCGGCCGAACAGCCGAACATCAAGCTTCAGGTGATGCCTTTCGGCATCTGCGCGCACGAGGGCATGTACGGGTCGTTCCACATCTTCCGATTCCCGCACGAGGAGATCTCCGACATCGTCTATGTCGAGAATCTCGTCGGCGCCGTCTATCTCGACGAGTACGACGATGTCACGACGTTCCAGGAAGCCCTGGACCGTATGTGCGCCCACGCCCTGCCAGTACAACGCACCGGAGAATTCCTCGGTGCCATTCGCAAGGAGCTCTAGGCCAGTGAATCGCATACACAACGCTGTTCTCACGCTGGGAGCGGAAGGCTGGCACAAGCCGTGGAGCGGGAGCAACGGCGGCAGTTGCGTGGAGGTCCGCAGGCTTCCCGACGGCCGTTACGCGGTCCGCCAGTCCACTGATCCGGAAGGTCCCGCGCTGATCTTCACGCAGATCGAACTCGACGTCTTCTCCCAGGGCTGGGAGGCTGGACAGGCCAGCCTCCCGGTTTCCTGACGCTCATCACTTACTTAACGCAGGCGTACTCAGGAGGAACAGCGGATGCCCGACGACATGGCCTGGACGCGGCGGCCTGCGAACTACGAGCCGCCCGAGATCGACACGAGCGTCGCGCACTCGGCACGCGTGTACGACTACATTCTCGGCGGCAAGGACAACTACCCGCTGGACCGCGAGGCCGCCGAGCAGATGCTGAGCGGCTGGCCCAGTCTGCGGATATCGATGCGTGAGAACCGTAAATTCATGCACCGGGCCGTCCGCTTCATGGCCGAGCAGGGCATCGACCAGTTCCTTGACATCGGCACCGGCATTCCGACCTCGCCGAATCTCCACGAGGTCGCGCAGGGCGTCACCCCGAGCGCGCGCGTGGTCTACATGGACAACGACCCGATCGTGCTGGCCCACGCGGGCGCCCGGCTGACCAGCACGCCCGAGGGCCGTACCGCCTACATCCACGCGGACATGAAGGACCCGGCGGCGATCCTGGGCTCGGCCGAGCTGGCCGAGACCCTGGACCTGTCCCGGCCGGTCGCCCTGTCGATCATCGCCGTGCTCCAGTTCGTCACGGACGACCAGAAGGCGTACGACCTGGTCAAGCAGTACGTGGACATCCTGCCGTCCGGCAGCTACCTGGCGATCTCCACGGTCACCACCGACTCCAGCCCGAAGCCGATCGGGGGTGTCGTCGCCGAGTACACCAAGCGCGGCATGCCCGCCCGCAACCGGACCCACGCCGAGGTGCTGCCCTTCTTCGCGGGCCTCGACCTGGTCGAGCCCGGTGTCACCCTCGTCCACAACTGGCGCCCGGACCCGGCCGCCGAGGGCACGGTCGACGACTCGCAGGTCGCGATGTACGGGGGAGTGGCGTACAAGCCGTAACGGCTCGTACGTCCTCGGCTCGTACGTCCTCGGCTCGTACGTCCTCGGCTCGTACGTCCTCGGCTCGTACGTCCTTGGCTCGTACGTCCTCGGCCGGTGCAGGTTCCCGCGCCGATACCCTCCCGCGCCGATACGTTCCGCGCGGATGTGTCCCGCCCGGCCGCTCCCTGAGCGGCCGGGGGGACGGTGACGCCGACGGCCGCCGATGAGGCGCCGCGGCCCCAGCGGGACAAGGTTTCCCGCCACCCAAGACGGCGCTCCCGACGATAACCACAGGTCGGCGGGGCGCGCGGGCGTGGCCGGAAAATGCGGTCCATCCTCTTGACGTGACGCGCGGCAAAGTCCACAGTGCTCGTTAATGCGCATTACTAATGCGCATTAACGAAGGAGGAGCACAGGTGGACGAACCCAGGAAGCGATCCCGGCCGGGCCGGGCGCCCTCGCCGACCGGGCGCACGTCACGGCCGCGCCAGGCGGAGGTCGCGCGGCTCGCGGGCGTCTCGCAGGCCACGGTCTCGCTGGTGCTCGGCGGCAAGCGGGAGGGTGTCGCGATCTCGGAGGAGACCCGGCGCAAGGTGCTCGACGCCGCGCGCAGCCTCGGATACGTCCCCGACCCGGCCGCCCGCAGGCTGGCCGCCGCCCGCAACGACCTGCTGGGCGTCTTCAGCTTCACCGCGACCTTCCCCACCGACGTGCAGCACTCGTACTACCCGTTCCTGGTGGGCGTCGAGCAGGAGGCCGCCGCGCGCGGCTACGACCTGGTGCTCTTCACCGGCTCCAGTTCCGGCGGCGCGGGGGCCGCCGGACCCGAGGCGCTGAGCCGGGTCCGGCTGGCGGACGGCTGTCTCTTCCTCGGCCGTCACGCGCCCGCGCAGGAGCTGAGCCGCCTGGTCGGCGACGGCTTCCCCGTGGTCCACATCGGCCGCAGGGACGAGCTGGAGGGCCTGCCCTGGGTCGGCGCGGACTACGTCAACGCCACCCGTGAGGTCGTGGCCCGGCTCGCGGAGCTCGGCCACCGCCGGATCGTGCTCGTACGCGAGGACGACGAGGCGCCCGCGTCGACCGACCGTGAACACGGCTTCCTCAAGGGCCTGGAGGCGGCCGGGCTGCCCGGCGGCCCCGCGGCCGTCTTCCGCTCGGCGGCGCCCGAGCGCGAGCTGACGCCCGAGCGGCTGCGCGGCTGGCTCGCCGAGGGCGTCACCGCATTCGTCGCCGAGGAGACCGACACCGGCAGCGCGTGGCGGGCCCTGCGCGGCGCCGCCCGCGCCGCCGGGATCGAGGCCCCGCGCGACGCCTCGCTCGCCCTGCTCGGCAGCCCGCCGCCCGACCTCGCGGGCGAGCCGGTGCCCACCGGATTCGACATCCCCCGGCCGGAGTTGGGCGCCGCGGCCGTCCGCATGCTGGCCGCCCTCGTGGAGGGCGAGGACATCGCGGCGGCCACCGAGCCGCTGGTGGCCTGCCCCTTTCGGCCGGGCGCCAGCGCGGGACCGCCTCCGGCGCGGCCCCGGGACCCACGCCCATGACCCCCCACCGGCCCTGCCCGCCGCCCACGAGCCCTCGCGCCGGGGAGCCGGTGCTCGGCGGCCTGCTCGCCGTGGGCCCTCGCGCCGGGGGCCCGGTGCTCGGCGGCCCGCTCGCCGCGAGCCCACGTCCCGGGGGGCCGGGGTCTTTGGGGGCGGAGCCCTTAACGGGCGAGGGCCCCGCGGCCGGTCGGCGTCAGGGCACGTGGCCGTAGGGCGTCCTCGGCGAACCGGACGCCGGAGGGTCCGGGGTACCGGGCAGAGCCGTCATCCGACGCACCGCGCAATCTTTCGACAGCACCGCCGCAGGCGGTACGCACCACCTCAAGGAGACTCGTGAAACCCGGACCGGACATTCTCATCGTCGGCGGCGGCCTCGGCGGCGTGGCGGCGGCACTCGCCGCGTGCCGCGCCGGGCGCGGCGTCGTACTGACCGAGGAGACCGACTGGATCGGCGGCCAGCTCACCTCGCAGGCCGTCCCGCCGGACGAGCACCCGTGGGTGGAACAGTTCGGCACCACCGCCTCGTACCGCCACCTGCGGGAATCCATCAGGTCGTACTACCGCCAGTGGTACCCGATGCGCTCGGAGGCGCTGGCCCTCACCGAGCTGAACCCCGGCGCCGGACGGGTCAGCAAGCTCTGCCACGAGCCGCGCGTCGGCCTCGCCGTGCTGGAGTCGATGCTCGCGCCGCACCTCGCGTCCGGCCGCCTCACGCTGCTGACCGAGCACCGCCCGGTCGCGGCGGCGGCCGAGGACGACACCGTACGGTCCGTCACGGTGGAGAGCCTGCGCGACGGCAGCCGCCGCACCATCGCGGCGCGGTACGTGATCGACGCGACCGAGACCGGCGAACTGCTGGAGCTGGCCGGTGTCGAACACGCCGTCGGCGCCGAGTCGCGCGACGAATTCGGCGAGCCGCACGCCCCGGAGACCGCCGACCCGCTCAACCAGCAGGGCATCACGGTGTGCTTCGCGCTCTCGCACCACGAGGGCGAGGACCACACCATCGACAAGCCCGCCGACTACGAGTTCTGGCGGGACTACCGCCCCGACTTCTGGCCGGGCCCGCTGCTCGGCTTCCTCGCCCCCGACCCGCGCACGCTCGAAGCGGTGCCGCGCACCTTCGTCCCCAACCCCGACCTCGACCCGCTCGACGTCAACGCCGACCAGTCGGAGGACGCGGGCGACAAGGAGCTGTGGGGCTTCCGCCGCATTCTGGCCCGCCGGTTGCACCGGCCCGGCGCCTTCGACTCCGACATCACGCTCGTCAACTGGCCGCTCAACGACTACTGGCTCAAGCCGCTGATCGGCGCGGGCCCCGAGACCTCGGCCCAGGCCGTGGCCGAGGCGCGGCAGCTGTCGCTGTCCGTCCTGTACTGGCTCCAGACCGAGGCGCCGCGCGCCGACGGCGGCAAGGGCTTCCCCGGCCTCAGGCTCCGCCCCGACATCACCGGCACCGCGGACGGCCTGGCCAAGGCGCCGTACGTCCGCGAGTCCCGCCGGATCAAGGCCGTCACCACCATCACCGAGCAGGACCTCGCGATCGACCTCGTCGGCCCGCACGGCGGCACCACGTACCGCGACTCGGTCGGCGTCGGCGGCTACCGCATCGACCTGCACCCGTCCACCGGAGGTGACAACTACATCGACATCGGCTCCGTGCCGTTCGAGATCCCGCTCGGCGCGCTCATCCCGCGCAGGGTCCGCAATCTGCTGCCCGCGGGCAAGAACATCGGCACCACCCACATCACCAACGGCTGCTACCGGCTGCACCCGGTGGAGTGGAACATCGGCGAGGTCGCCGGTGCCCTCGCCGCCCACTGCCTCGCCGAAGGCGTGGAACCGCACCGGGTCCAGGCCGAGGACAAGCGGTTCGACGCGTTCGCCGCCGTGCTCGACCGCGCCGGGATCCAGCGCCACTGGCCCGACGTGCGCGGCTACTGAGCGGGACCTGCCGCCCCCAAGGGAGAACGGCCGGACGGAAGCAGCTCCACCTGCCCCGCCCGGCCCACCGCCCGCGTATTCGCCAACACTGCACAAGGAGGTGCCCAGACCATGACCACCCACCGTATCCGCGTCGGCATCGACGTGGGCGGGACCTTCACCGACGCCGTGGCCGTAGACGCCGCGACCCTCGAACTCCGGGGGCAGGTGAAAGTGCCCACCAGCCACCACCACGAGGACGGCGTAGCCCACGGCATCGTCGAAGCGCTCGACCGCCTGCTGGAGCAGACCGGGAACGCCCCTGAGGACGTCGCCTTCCTGGCCCACGGTACGACCCAGGCTACCAACGCCCTCCTGGAGGGTGACGTCGCCACCGTCGGCCTGATCGGCATCGGTACGGGTCCGGGGGCCGCGTTCACCCGTCGGCTCGCGTCCTTCCGCAACCTCGAACTCACCCCCGGCAAGCGGCTCCCGCTGCACTACGCCCATGTCGCCGACCCCGATGACGCGGCCGATGTGCGCAGGGCCGTCGACGAGGTCGTACGGGAAGGCGCCGAAGTCCTCGTCGCCAGCCAGCCGTTCAGCGTCGACCGCCCCGAGGGCGAGGAGGCCGTGCTCGAAGCGGCCCGCGGCAAGGGCCTGCCGATGACGGCGGCCCACGGGATCACCTCGCTGTACGGACTCCAGAAGCGGACCCGTACCGCCGTGGTCAACGCCGCGATCCTGCCGCGCATGCTCGCCACCGCCGACCTGGTCGACGCGGCCATCACCAAGGCGGGCGTCACGTCCCCGCTCATGGTGATGCGCTGCGACGGCGGCGTGATGTCGCTGGACGAGATGCGGCGCAGGCCGCTGCTGACCGTCCTGTCGGGACCCGCGGCCGGCGTCGCGGGCGCCCTGATGCAGGAGCGGATCAGCGAGGGCCTGTTCCTGGAGACCGGCGGCACCTCGACCGACATCAGCGTCGTACGGCGCGGCAAGGTCGCCGTCCGGCACGCCACGATCCTCGGCAAGACGTCCTATCTGTCCGCGCTCGACGTGCGGACGGTCGGCGTCGGCGGCGGGTCCATGGTCAGGATCAGCGGCGGTACGGGCGGTACGGGCGGTACGGGCGGTACGGGCAGGACCGGCGGCTCCGGCGGCTCCGGCCGGAAGGTCACCGCGGTCGGACCGCGCAGCGCCCACATCGCGGGCCTGCCGTACGCCTGCTTCGCCGACCCCGACGACCTGCGCGACGCCGCGCTCGCCACGGTCAGCCCGCTCGCCGACGACCCCGCCGACTACGCGGTCCTCGACGCCGCGGGCGGCCGGTTCGCGATCACCATGACCTGCGCGGCCAACGCGCTCGGCCGGGTCCCCGAGGGCGACTTCGCCCGCTCGGACCAGGAGACGGCCAAGGCCGCGCTGGCGCCGCTGGCCGCCGCGCTCGGCGTGGACGTCGCCACCGCCGCGACCCAGGTGCTCGACGCCGGTACGGCCCAGGTGAAGGCCGTGGTCGACACCCTGATCTCCGAGTACCGCCTGGACAAGGACAACGCCGTCCTGGTCGGCGGCGGCGGCGGCGCCGCGTCCGTGACACCGCACCTGGCCGTCGTCTGCGAACGCGAGGGCAGGATCGCCGCCCACAGCGAGGTCATCAGCCCCATCGGGGTCGCCCTCGCGCTGGTCCGCGAGCAGATCGAGCGGATCATCCCGGGCGCCGGACAGGAACAGATCCTGGCCGTACGGGCCGAGGCGGAACGCGCGGTCGTCGCCCAGGGCGCCGCCGCCGACGGCGTCGAGGTCGAGGTCACCGTCGACCCGCAGACCAGCACCGTACGCGCGGTCGCCACCGGCGCGACCGAACTGCGTACCCAGGACCGGGCCCACCGCGCCGACGACGGGGAACGGCTGCGCGCCGCCGCCGCCAGCCTCAAGGCCGACCCCGCCGAGGTGCGGGTGCTCGCGGGCACGCCCTCGCACACCGTGTACGGCACGGAGCTGCGCCGCCGGTACCGCGCCACCCGCCACCCGGTGCGGGTCGTGGACGCCGACGGAGTCGTCCGGCTGCACTCGCCCGACGCCCGCGTCGAGACCACCACGGCGGGCGCCGCGCCCCAAGTCCTCGCCACGCTCGTGGACGAGGTCACCTCGTACGGCGACGGCGGGGTCCGCGCGCCCGCGCTGCGGCTGCTCATCGGGTCCCGGATCTCCGACCTGTCGGGCGTCGTGGAACCCCAGTCGCTGCTCGCGCTCGCCCGCAGCGAACTGAGCAGCCGCGCGGCCGACGAGCCGGTGGTGGCCGTTGTGGAGGCACGGACATGACGGCATCCGTCCTGACCCGTACGCCCGACCTGGCCGCGCTGCGCCGCCTCGCCGACCTGGACGACGTCGAGTTCGGCGTGCGGCTGCTCGCGGGCACCCCGACCCACGAGGGCCGCGACCCCGCGCTGCTGCGTCAATGGGCCCGCGCGGCAGCCGAGTTCGGTGCCGCGCTCGCACCCGTCGCCTGCGTGGCGGACGTCGTGGAGAGCGACGGCGGCCTGGAAATGGGCCTGTTGGCGCGCTACACCTCGCGGCCCGACGCCATCGAGCTGTTCACCGACACGATCGCGGCGGCCGACGGCCTCGCGGAGCGGCTCGGCTGGCGCGACTGGTACCCGGCCGGTTCCGTCCGCGCCGCGGCCGTCGCCCACGAGGCCGCGCACGCGCGGCTCCACCACGGGCCGGCCAAGGCCGAGTTGAGGCGCACGCTCGGCCATGTCGTGCTGCGGCTCGGCAGCCGCCGCTGGTACGGGCACGTCGCCGGCGCCGACGAGATCGCGGCGCACGCGTACGCCCGTACGGTCTGCGGTCTCGGCCGCAGTCCGCTGCTCCTGACGGCGGCGCTCGCCGAGTGGGTGACCGCGTCGCCGCAGACACGCGCCCCTGGGGCGACCACCCCGCAATCACGTACCCCGCAAACACGTACCCCGCAATCACGTACCCCGCAAACACGTACCCCGCAAACACGGACCCCGCGGAGACGCACACCGCACGGAAGAGAGAAGTGACGCCATGGGTGTCGTCATTCTGCTGATCATGGCGGCGGGTGTCGCCGCGATGCTCACCCGCAAGCTCCCCACGGCCTTCGCACTCATCCTGCTGGCCGTCGCCATCGCCCTGGTCTCCGGGGCGCCGCTGACCGGCAAGAACAGCGTGCTGGACACGGTGCTCCAGGAGGGCGCCCCGGCGCTGGCCGCCACCATGATCGCGATCCTGCTCGGGTCGTGGCTCGGCAAGCTGCTGGACGAGACGGGCATCGCGGGCACCCTCGTCCGCAAGATCGTCGAATTCGGCGGCGACCGGCCCGTGGTGGTCGCGCTCGGCGTGCTGGCCGTCTCCACGCTGGTCGGCACGGTCACCGGCTCGGCGCCCGCCGCGATGCTCGCGGGCATCATCGGCATCCCCGCGATGATCGCCGTCGGCATCCCCAAGGCCACCGCCGCGGGCACGATCCTGATGGGCATCGCCGCCGGCATGCCGTTCGAACTGCCCGTCTGGCAGTTCTTCTCCACGGCGCTCGAACTGCCCGTGCACACCGTGCGCGGCTTCATGATCAAGCTGTTCCCGTTCGCGCTGGTCGCCGCGGTCCTCTTCGTCCTGATCGAGAACCGCCGCAAGGGCGTCGAGCACTCCTGGTCCCTCAAGTCGGTGGCCGAGCGGCCCGGGCCGAACTCCGGCACGCGCCGCAAGCAGCTCGGCGACGCGCCCTGGTACGCGCTGTTCACCCCCGCCGTGCCGCTGATCCTCGCGCTCGGCTTCGACATCGCGATCATCCCGTCGCTGCTGGCGGGCGTGCTCTACGCCCTGGTCACCACCACCCGGCCGCGCGAGATGAACAAGCGGCTGCTGCGTACGCTCTACGCCGGATTCGAGGTCGCGGCGCCGCCGATCACGCTCTTCATCTCCATCGGCATCCTGCTGGCCGCGGTGAAACTGCCCGGCGCGGTCGACGCGCTCGAACCGCTGGTGAAGGCCGTCAGCCCGCAGAACGCCGTGCTGTTCGTCCTGGTCTTCACCGTGCTCGTGCCGCTGTGCCTCTACCGCGGGCCGCTGAACGTGTTCGGTCTCGGCGCGGGCATCGCCGGGGTCCTGATCGCCGCGGGCGTGTACCCGGCGATCGCCGTCCTCGGCCTGACCACCTCGTACAACCAGGTCTTCGGCGTCGCCGACCCGACCAGTACGCAGACGGTCTGGGCCGCTCAGTACGCGGGCGTCACCCCGCAGACGGTGATGGTCCGCACGCTGCCGTACGTCTGGTGCGTCGCGCTCGGCGGCTTCTGCGTCACGGCCGTGCAGTACCTCTGAGCGGCTCGTCCGCGTTCCTTCGTACGTCCCGTACTTCCTTCCCGCTTCCCGCACTTCCCGCTTCCCGCACTTCCCGTACTTCTGCCCTTTCCGACATCCCTCCGGGACGGAGTTCCCCATGTCAGAGCAGCAGAACCCGCAGAGTCCGCAGAGCCCGAGCCGTCGCGTCATCCTGCGCGGGGCCGTCGCCACCTCCGCCGCCCTCGCCGTGGGCACGACGGCGGGCACGGCGACGGCCTCGGCCGCCACCCCCGGCGGATTCCCCGACTACCGTTACGTCAAGACCCTTCTGACGCCCTCTCAGCTCGCGTATAACCCGACCGGCGAGATCATCTTCCCGTGCATACGCGGCACGGTTGGCCGCCTCACCGCGCCCCTCGGCCGCTACTACCTCTACTACGCGCCGCACGACGCCCCCGGCGGCGTCTGCCTCGCCTACGGCGACCACATCGAGGGCCCGTTCACGGAGTACGCGGGCAACCCGGTCGTCTCCCGCACGTGGTCGCCCCACTACTCGGTCAGCCATGTCTCGTCGCCGCACGTCATATGGGTCGAGGGCGCCAAGGAGATGTGGCTCTACTTCCACGGCGAGAACACCACGACCCGGCTCGCCCGGTCCAAGGACGGCATCCACTTCACGTACGACAAGGTGGTCCTGTCGACCTCGATGCTGCCGTCCGGCACCACCGAGACCTCTTACGCCCGGGTCTTCGCCCACGAACTCCCCGCGAAGAACGCCCACTTCGTCATGCTGTTCATGCTGAACAACACCACCAACCACCGTGACATCGGCTGGGGCTGGTCGGCGGACGCCCGCAACTGGACCTTCTCCCAGACGCCCCTCATCCGCCACACCGACGTCGGCGCGGGCGACGTCGGCGGCCCCCACCTGCTCACCCGCGACGGCAGCGCGTACGTCACCTACAACAAGGACAAGGCGCACGGCGGCGACCTGATGATCACCGAGGTCGGCAACGACTTCAGCCTCCGCAAGCACCTCGGCGTCTTCTTCAACTCCTCCGACGGAGCCCCCGACAACGGCCGCAGCGCCGCCCCCAGCTTCGGCACCGAGAACGGCGTCCCCTACATGGTCTACGAGTCCGGCGAACGCCTGGCCGGCAAAATCGCCGTAGCCCGCGGCTGACCCCCGCCCCCCACCCGCCCCCACCCCGAACCGAGCCCGGCCCCGACGCACATCACGCCGGGGCCGGACTCGCCCGGTCACCGCCCAGCATCGTGGCCGCGGCAGATGGCTGATTCGCGTGAGCATCGTGGACGCTCTGATATCGCGTCCGTACGCTGGGTGGTCAACTCGGGGAACGTGCAGGGGGGGCGAGGTATGGACAGTACGTGGGACGCGGATCCGCAGGCGCGGCTGGCCCGGCGGATCGGGAGGGCGCCGTCCGAGCTGGGCACCACGGGGGGCCGAGACGGATGTCCCGACATCTGGGAGCTCGACAACGGGGATTTCGCGGTGATCGGCCGCGATCTCACGTCGGTCTACGCCGAGGGGCTGCCCGAGGACGCGGTCATCGGCGGCGGTGAACGACTTGTCGTCATTCCCCGCGCCACGCTGCTGGCCGCCAAGACACACATCCCGGATGAGTGACCTGCTGGGTGCCTCGCACGGCGTGCGGCTGGGGCTGGACGCCTACCGGGCGGACTTCCGGCGCAGGGATTTCGCTGTTGACGGCTGTGATTCCTGGAAGTTGGAGCGTCGCCAGGATTTCCGCGAGCCGGGTGATCCGAGCTGGAACGCCTTCACCCAGGGAGACTGGGAGGGGGCGCTGCGGCTGATCGAGGCCCAGCGGGAAGAACTGCTCGACCTGTCCCGCCTGGCTGCGAGCCATGGCTGCCGCCTGCTGCGCGTCCGCGCGGTGGAGTTCCCGCTCACCGCTTACCTGCGATGGGAGTTGAACCTCCTGCGTGTGCGGGCGGAGTGCGGTGAGCTGATCCGCGTCATCGGACCCGAGCACCTCGCGGAGTACGAGCACGAGGGCCCGGTTCCCGAATTGGTCACGCTCAACGACGACACGGTGTACGAGATCCTTTACGACGCCGACGGCGTACTGGAAGGGGCTGTGCGGTACCTCGATCGGGGAACGAGGGATCGTGTCGCGGCGCGGGTCGAAGGGCTGTACGCGTCGGGGGAGGACATCGGCACGTTCTTCGCCCGCGAGGTCGCCGATCGCACGCCCCCGACGGGTGTCTGAGCCGCGAGAGGAGGTCAACTCCTCTCTGTCGGGCTCTGCCCGTGACGTGGTGCAGGGTCGTGACATCCACGGGGGGATACATTTCCACGCCCCGGCAACTGACCGCGTTTCGCTTCCGGTCCCGCAACAACTCCCCTTGGCCGGGGCGGGTTTCGTCGACCGGCACACCGAGCGTCGAGCGCTCGACCGGTTTGTACGCCGACCTGCATGGCTACGACCGCCGGGCCCCGGTCACGTACGAGCGGGTCCTTGAGGGTTTCCTGCGTACGCTCGGTGCCCCCGCGGATGTCCTTCACGCCGACGGCGAGCAGATGGCCGGGGCCTTCCGCTCACGGCTGGCTGGCCGCAGGCTGCTGATCGTGCTCGACAACGCCGCCGGCGCGGCCCAGGTCAGGCCCTTGCTTCCGGCCACTCCCGGGTGTCTGGTCATCGTGACGAGCAGGCACCGTCTGCCCGGCCTGAGCATCCGGGAGGGAGCACGGCGCATCACCTTGGACGTGCTCGACCAGGACGGCTCCGTCGCCTTGCTGCGCAGTGTCACCTCGGGCTACCGGGACGGGGACGATCCCGTCCACGTGGCGGAGCTCGCCTTCCTCTGCGCGCGCCTGCCGTTGGCGCTCAGGATCGCCGGCGAGCGGGCGACGAGGCGGCCGTTGACACACCTGGGGGAGCTGATCCGTGAACTGCGTGACGAGTCCGGCCGGTGGGAAGTTCTGTCAGCAGACGACGACCAGGAGTCCGAGGCGGTGCGTTCGGTGTTCATGTGGTCCTATCGGGCGCTGCCGTCGGATGCCGCCCGGCTGTTCAGGCTGCTCGGACTGGCTCCAGGACCGGATGTCAGCGATGCGGCCGCGGCGGCTCTGGCAGGGATCGATGTCCGCACCGCGAGGCGTCTCCTCGATGTCCTCGCCGCCGCGCACATGGCGGAGCAGACCGCGTCCGACCGCTTCCGCCTGCACGACCTGCTGCGCGCCTACGCCGCCGACCGGGCACGGCTGGAAGAGACCCCACAGGAGCGTGAGGACGCGCTGCGCAGAGTGCTGATCTGGTACTTGCACACCGCCGACGCGGTCCAGGCCCGTATCGCACCGCAGGAGCCTCGTGTGGAGTTGGTACCGGCCGACGGAGGGCCGCCCACGCCCGCGTTCACCGACGAAGCGCAGGCGATGCGCTGGTACGCGGCGGAGCGGGACAACCTGGTGGCCGCGGTGCGAGCCGCCGTGAGCGGCGGATCGGACCGGATCGCATGGCAGTTGGCGGTGGTTCTGCGCGCCGTTTACATGACCACCAATCCGTTCCAGGATTGGCTGGCCACTTCCCGGACCGGTCTGGAGGCCGCACGCCGGGACGGCGACCGCCGTGCCGAAGCCGAACTGGAGGAGAGCCTGGGCATGGCGTATGCCCAGTCCCAGAGCCTGGCCGCCGCGGCCGAGCACTACGGGGCGGCGCTGACCCTGCGCCGGGCCCTGAAGGACACCCTCGGTGAGGCACTGACACTCAACGGTCTCGGACTGCTCGAACTACGCCGCCGCAACCTGGCGCAGGCACGGGAGGCGTTCGAGAACAGCATGGGACTGTTCGCCGCGCGGAACGACGGATTCTGGGAGTCCCGCGTGGCGGTCAATCTCGCTCAGGTGGACATGGAACTCGGTCACCCCGAGCGTGCTCTCGGGCCTCTACGTCGAGGAATCGAGGTGTTCCGGACGTACCGCGACCGCCGCGCCGAGGGAAACGGCCTCAGACTCCTCGCCGCGGCGGAATTGGAGAGCGGGGACGCGGACACGGCGTTGGCACACGCCGAGCAGGCCGTGGCCATCGCCACCGAGATCCACAGCACGGCCGCGGAGGCGTACTGGCTCATGGCTTTGGGCGACGCTCAACGCGCCACCGGCCGCCTCACCGGTGCGCTGGCCTCCTACCGGCGCGCCGCCGCGCTCCAGGAACCGTTGGGCGACCGCGCTCGTCAAGCAGCGGCATGGGACGGTCTCGGGCAGGCGCTGCTGCAACTCGGCCGTGCGCGGGAAGCCGTCGACTGCCACCGTCGGTCCGCGAGCGTCTATCGAGACCTTCGGCAGACATGGGAGACGGCGCAGACGCTGACACATCTGGCGGCAGCCCTGGACGATGCCGACGCCCGGCAAGAGGCCGCCGACGCCCGAGCCGAGGCACTCGAGCTGCTCACGGCGTTCACCGACCCGCGGGCGCTGCGGCTACGCGACGAGATCACCCGGAGGTGACTCTACGGTGCGAGCGGCTAAAATGCCGCCTGACCTGCGGCAAAGGTCAACTGTGGTGCCCCCAACGGGATTCGAACCCGTGCTACCGCCTTGAAAGGGCGGCGTCCTGGGCCACTAGACGATGAGGGCTGGATGGCCGACCGTGGGCGCCGAGGCGCACGTCGGGGACGGGTGCAGCATATGGGATGGGCCGGGGGTTCGCCAAAACGCTTTTCGCGGCGGGGTGGCGGACAATGGGCAGCGTGCTGGAGATGACGCGTGAGGAGTTCGAAGAGCTGGTCGGGGAGGCGCTCGACCGGATTCCCGGCGAGCTGACCCGGCTGATGGACAACGTGGCGGTCTTCGTGGAGGACGAGCCCGCGCCGGGGGAGCCGGACCTGCTCGGGCTGTACGAGGGGACGCCGCTGACCGAGCGCGGCGAGTGGTACGCCGGGGTGCTGCCGGACCGGATCACCGTCTACCGGGGCCCGACGCTGCGGATGTGCGCCACGCGCGAGGAGGTCGTCGCCGAGACGGAGGTGACCGTCGTGCACGAGATCGCCCACCACTTCGGCATCGACGACGAGCGGCTGCACGCCCTGGGGTACGGGTGACGGTGTCGGGGGCCCTTTCGCGCTGACGGCCGCGGGCGGCGGCGCGGCTGCGCGCCACGGGTGACGCCAGGGACGCGGGGCGTGTCCTGGCGGGAGGCGCGGCGTTGGACACGGCGATCCGACCGCCGACCGGTGCGTACGGACGTGCGGCGGTACGACGACCGTACGACCGTACGCGTCCGCCTGTACCGAGCCCGAGGTGCGTACACGTGCTCCCTGCCCCAGACCGCCCCCGCGACCCCCGCCGCGACCGGGCCCGAGCCGTCCGTACGGGGCTGCGGTCCGCCGTCCTCGTCACGCTGGTGGCCGCCGGGGTCGCGGCGTGCGTGAGCGCGGGGAGCGAGTCCGACCCCAAGGCGCCGAAGCACGCGCCCGGCGTGAGCGCGGGGACCGTCGCGGACGGTTCGCGGGTCCCGCAGGGCGCGGGCGACCCGCACCGCGGCGGCGGCCCGATGTCCCCGTCCCCGTCCGTCACCGGTACGGCCTCGCCCGGCGACACGCGGGCCCCCGCGACGGCCCGGGCGGGCGGCGCGGGCGGCGGCCCGGCAGGACCCGGCGGCGTACCGACCGCGTCCGACGGCACCTCGGCGCCGCAGCCGACCGCCCAGCCCTCGCCGACGGCCTCCCAGCCGACCGGCCAGCCGACGACGGACGCGCCGACCGCGCCGCCGACCACCGACCCGCCGACCGCCAGCCCCAGCTCCGACCCCAGCGGGTCGCCCGACCCGAGCGCCGAACGGCGCGGGGACCGCCGCGACCGCTGACCGCATCGTGGCGGTATCGCCGCTGGTCAGCGCCCGGTCCGGAAGGCGATTGGCAAAGGCGCCGACAGATGCGTATGCTGGTAGATCGTTTGATCCCACTGCCTGGCGCCTGATCCGATGTGCGCCGCGTGGCGCGTTCCTTTTCTCCTGTGGCTGACCGCATCGAGGCGGTTGTAAGCAACCTACGGAGCTGGCGCGTGCCGTAAGTCTCCGAGAGGTTTAGCTTCAGCATGTCCATTGACAGTGCCGACCGTTCCGTCATGCCCGAGAACGACGAGATCCTCGCCGTAGCGGACGTGGTGGACATCACCACCGCCGACACCGCAGAGAACACCGACATCACCGACATCACCGGCGCTGACGACGCGACCGACGTCCTCGACACCGGCATCACCACCGACACCACCACCGACGTCATCGACGCGGACGCCGAGGCCGACGCCGAGGACGACACCGACGCCGAGCCCACCGTGACCTTCGCCGACCTCGGCCTCGCCGACGGCATCGTCCGCAAGCTCGCGCAGAACGGCGTCACCACCCCCTTCCCGATCCAGGCCGCGACCATCCCGGACGCGCTGGCGGGCCGGGACATCCTGGGCCGCGGCCGTACCGGCTCCGGCAAGACGCTCTCCTTCGGCCTGCCGCTGCTGACCCTGCTGTCCGGCGGCCACACCGAGCGCAAGCGCCCCCGCGGCGTCATCCTCACCCCGACCCGCGAGCTGGCCATGCAGGTGGCCGACGCGCTCCAGCCGTACGGCGACGTCCTCGGCCTGAAGATGAAGGTCGTCTGCGGCGGCACGTCCATGCAGAACCAGATCTACGCGCTGGACCGCGGCGTCGACGTCCTCGTCGCCACCCCCGGCCGGCTGCGCGACCTGATCAACCGCGGCTCCGCCGTGCTCGACCAGGTGCAGATCGCGGTCCTCGACGAGGCCGACCAGATGGCCGACATGGGCTTCCTGCCCGAGGTCACCGAGATCCTCGACCTCATCCCGGCGGGCGGCCAGCGCCTGCTGTTCTCCGCGACGCTGGAGAACGAGATCGACAGCCTCGTCCGCCGCTACCTGGTCGACCCGGTCACCCACGAGGTGGACGCCGCCCAGGGCGCCGTCACCACCATGAGCCACCACGTGCTCGTCGTGAAGCCGAAGGACAAGGCGCCGGTCACCGCCGCCATCGCCGCCCGCAAGGGCCGCACGATCATCTTCGTCCGCACCCAGATGGGCGCCGACCGCGTCGCCGAGCAGCTCATCGAGGCCGGTGTCCGGGCCGACGCGCTGCACGGCGGCATGACCCAGGGCGCCCGTACCCGCACCCTTGAGGACTTCAAGGCCGGTCAGGTCAACGTCCTGGTCGCCACCGACGTCGCCGCCCGCGGCATCCACGTCGACGGCATCGGCCTGGTGCTCAACGTCGACCCGGCCGCCGACCACAAGGACTACCTGCACCGCTCGGGCCGTACCGCCCGCGCGGGCGAGTCCGGCACGGTCGTCTCGCTCGCCCTGCCGCACCAGCGCAAGCAGATCTTCCGGCTGATGGAGGACGCGGGCGTCGACGCCTCGCGCCACATCATCGGCGGCGCGGGCGTCTTCGACGAGGACGTCGCCAAGATCACCGGCGCGCGCTCGCTGACCGACGTCCAGGCCGACGCCGTACAGAACGCCGCTCTCCAGGCGGAGCGCGAAGTCGCCGACGTCACGCGTCAGTTGGAGCGGCTCCAGCGCCGCGCGACCGAACTGCGCGAGGAGGCCGACCGCCTCACCGCCCGTTCGGCCCGTGAGCGCGGCGAGGACCCGGAGGAGGCGGTGGCCGCCAAGGCCGCCGAACTCGCCGCCGAGGCCGCCGCGTTGGCCGCCGCCGCCCCGGCCCCCGTGCCGGAGCAGCGCGAGGACCGCCGCGACGACCGCGGCAACTTCGACCGCCGCAACGACCGTTCGTCCTACGGCAACCGCGACTCCCGTCCCTCGTACGGCAACCGTGACGACCGCCGCGACAGCCGCCCGTCGTACGGCAACCGTGACGACCGCCCCTCGTACGGCAACCGTGACGACCGCCGTGACAGCCGCCCCTCGTACGGCAACCGCGACGGCAACCGCGACTCCCGTCCGTCGTACGGCAACCGCGACGGCAACCGTGACGACCGCCGTGACAGCCGTCCGTCCTACGGCAACCGTGACGACCGCCGCGGCGACGACCGTCGTGACTCCCGCCCCTCGTACGGCGAGCGCAGCGGCCGTCCGTCCACCCCGTACACCAGCCGCGACAGCCGCGACTCGCGCCCCTCGTACGGCAACCGTGACGACCGCCGTCCCGCGTACAACAGCCGCGACGACCGCGACCGCCCCTTCAACCGCGACCGCCGCGACAGCAGCCGTCCGTCCACGTCGTCCTCGTACGACCGCCGCGACAGCCGCCCCTCCTACGGCGACCGCGACTCGCGTCCCTCCTACGGCAACCGTGACGACCGCCGCGCCCCCGGCGCCGCCCCGGCCGCCGGCTCCTCCTACGACCGCAAGCCCCGCTGGAAGCGCAACGGCTGACCGCTGACCGCTCAGCCGCAGAACGGGCCCGCCCGGTGTGATCACTTCACACCGGGCGGGCCCGTCCGCGTAGCCGGTTGCTAAGCTCTGCCGACTCTGCCGGGGGGCGGAGCGTATGCCCTGGGGAGGGAACCGGATGTCACGCCGTCTGGGATGGCCGCGGCGCGGGGTGCTCGCGGTGGTCGCCGCCGTCCTGACCGCCGGTCTCGGGCTCGGACCGCTGCCGGGCACCGCGGCGGCCGACACGGCGCAGAACCCGGCCATCGCGCCGATCGGCACCACGGGTCCCGCCGGGGGACCGGTGACCGGCGTCGGCGCCACCGGGTACGTCCAACGCACCGACCACAGCGCTGTGTCGTTCAGCTACACCTGGCACTCCTTCGACGGCGTCGTGACCCGCGACCTCGGCGTGCTGCGCAACGCCCCCCGGCCGCTGCCTGGCCCCGACGGCACCGAAGTGCTGGGCGTACTGCCCGCGCTGGACCACGTCGTGCGAATCTACGACCTCGCCTCGGGGAAGTGGACGCAGTACCTGGTCCCGCCCGCGTACTCGCCGCTCGCCTTCTTCCCCAACGGCACCGGATGGACGATCCTCAGCCGGACACTCGCCACGGATTCGGGCGGCCACGTCACCTCGCAAGTCCTCCATCTGCTCGCCCCGGCCGCCGACGGCCGACTCTCCGAACGCCCGGTGGCCGGCTGGCCCACGACGGGCGTCACCGGGCTGGACGGCTGGCGCAACAACCAGTCGCGCCTGGCGGTGGGTTACTCCCTCGGAGACGACCACCGGCTCGGCCTGATCGACTTCGCCACCGGCACCTTGGTGTCCTCGCAACCGCTGCCCGAGGCCGCTTCCATTTCCCGGCTGCCGCTGATCAACGACGTGTCCTTCGGCTGGTACGCCCACGGCACGGCCGAACTGCGGCCGATCGCGGACCCGCAGGCCGCACCGCGGCGCCTTGCGGTGCCCGGCGGCGACACCACCGAATTCGTCACCAAGCTCACCGGCGATGCCCTGCTCGCCGTGCACGTGGATGCCACCATCCAGGACAGCAGGCGGGACCCGCTGTACTCCGTGCCGCTCGACGGCGGACCCGCGCGCGTACTGCTCGACGACGCGGGTCAGCCCGGTGTGGCCTCGGACGGCGGCTCCTATGCCGAGGGGAGCGACGGTTCCGGCGGCTGGGCCACCTACCGGATCCCTGCGGTCGACGGTCCCCTCACCGTCCTGGGCCGGTTCACGACGTACACCCCCGAGCGGATCGGCCTCTCGCTCGCCCGCGGCCGGCTCACCTTCGTCCAGACCGCGCCCGGCACGTCCGTCACCTCGCGCACGTACACCGCCGACGTGGGCGACAATCTGACTCCCGGTCTGTTCAGCGAGCCGCAGCCGCTCAATTCGGGCACGCCGATGGACGACGCCATCCCGCGCTGCGGCGGTCAGGCCCGCTGCGTGCCGCTCGCCGACGGCGGGGGCACGACCGGCACCGGTGCTATCGAAGTGGACTACACCACAGGGCACGACTACGTGAAGGCGGTGGACGCCCCGTCGGGAGTCCTTCTCGACTCCAGCGGCGGCCGGATCGTCGCGGCCGGCAACCAGTACGTGCTGTACGAGAGCGGCTCCAACGGCAAGCAGTACGTCGTGAATCTCGCGGAGGGCCAGGTCACCTCCTCGGGCCCGATCACCACCGCGACGCTGTGGGGGGACACGATGTGGTCGGCCACCGCGACGGCGGGGCGGTTCACCACGACCGACCTCCTCACCGGCGGCGTGACCGGAACGGTGACGACGGACGTGCCGTGCGTACCGCGGGAGATCCAGGTACTGGGCCGCTGGCTCTACTGGTCCTGCGGCACGAACGGCCCCGCGGGTGTCCACGACCTCGACACGAAGAAGTCCGTCCGCGTACCAGCGGGCAACGCCCTGCTCGGCGACGGTTACGTCCTGCGGCACACCGACGGCCGGCTCACCCTGACCGACGTCCGCGGCGGCACCGCCGTCGACCGCACGATCGCGGACCTCCCCGCGAACGCCTACCCGGACGACCGCGGCGTCGTCTGGACGCTCGACAAATTCCGCGGCTTCCTCGCCTACACGGACGCCGACGGCACGACCCACGTCGTCCCGTCCGGTCTGCCGAGGACCGCGACCACGGTGCTGACGACCAGGAACGAGCCGCTCATGGAGGTGTACTACGCCCCGTGGACACCGCGGTGGGACCTCACGGGGCCGATCACCCACTGGACGGTGGAGCTGAGGAAGAAGGGGGTGTCCGCGGTCGTCCGTACGTTCCGCGGCACCGCCCGGGACACCGTCTCCCTGACCTGGGACGGTGCCAGGGACAGCGGCGCCGTGCCCGTGACCGGCGACTACATCTGGACACTGAGCCTGTGGACCCGGGACGCGCTCGTGCCGGTCACCACGAGCACCGGCACCGTGGCCGTCCACGGTGGGAGCGCCGAGCCGCGGGACTACACGCGCGACGGCGTCGGCGACCTGCTCGCGGTGACCTCGGCCGGCCGGCTCGACATCAGGACGGGTACGGGCACCGGTTCCGTCAGCGGGGGTTCCGGCCCGCAGGGGGCGGGCTGGCCGACGTCGTCCACGCTCGTCGCGGTCAACGACCTGACCGGCAACCGGTGCAACGACCTGCTGGTGCGCAACTCCTCCGGTCAGCTCACGCGTTACGACGGCAAGTGCGGCGCGGCGCTCACACCCGCACTGTCGCGCAGGGTGATCGGGTCGGGCTGGAACACGTACAACTCCCTTGTCTCGCCCGGCGATCTGACCGGCGACGGCCGCCCCGACCTGCTCGGGCGGGACGCCGCGGGCGTCCTGTGGCGGTACGACGGCACGGCCGCCGGCGTGTTCACGGCGCGGGTGAAGATCGGGTCCGGCTGGAACACGTACAACCTGCTGGTCGGCGCCCAGGATGTGACCGGTGACGGCCGCGCCGATCTGCTCGCCCGTGACGCGGCGGGTGTGCTGTGGCGCTACGACGCCACGGGCGCGGGCACGTTCAAGCCGCGCGTCAAAATCGGCTCCGGCTGGAACGTCTACAACGCCCTCGTCGGCGTCGGCGACATCACCGGAGACGGCCGCGCCGACCTCGTCGCCCGTGACGCGGCGGGCGTGCTGTGGCGCTACTCCGGTACGGGCACCGGGCAGTTCGGCGCGCGGGTGACGATCGGCACGGGGTGGCAGACGTACAAGTCCCTGTTCTGAGACCCGGCCCGCGGCGCGGAGCCGCGCTTCTTCGCCTGTGCTCCGCGCTTCTTCGCCCGTACTCCGCGCTTCTTCGCCCGTGCTCCGGGCTTCATCAGGCGTCCGCTGCGGACGCCTTCCTCAGGGATCAGCAGGAGGAACGGGTGGCCAAGCGCACCCTTGTCCGCGGCGGCGTCGCCGTCGCGATATCGCTCGCCCTCGCGGCGGGCGCGGCACCGTTCGCGGGCGTGGGGCCGGCCGCCGCGGCGGAACCGGCGCCGTACGACGTGGTCGTGCCGCCGGTGAACAAGCCCGTGCTCGCCGAGGAATGGGTCGTCTCGTCCGGCGCCACCGGCTACCTGAGGGTGTTCGGCGGCGTCGACCAGTGGGTGCCGTACGGGACCGGGGCGCCGCGGACGCTCGGCAGCGGGGGCACGAATCTCGTGCTCCTGCCCGGCGGCGCGGAACGGTACGCCAGCACGAACCTCCGGAAGGGCGTGCGGCTGCTCGACCCGGCGGCCGGCACCGCCGTCGACTTCGCGCTGCCGCCCGGCCACACCTACCGCAGCGCGATCGGCACGCCCGACGGGTGGGCCGTGATCACGACGACGGACGACACCGACGGCACCACCGTCACCGGCCAGACCGTCCACCTGCTGACCGTTGCCGGGGACGCGACCGCCTTCACCGAGCGCCCGCTGACCGGGCTGCCCACGGGCGCCACGTACACCGCCACGCTGCTGCGCGGCGAGCGCGCGACGCGCGTCGTGGTCGCCACCACGGTCGCGGGCCAGATGAGCCTCAGCGTCCTGGACCTCACGACCGGCGCCGTCGTCCGCACGATGGAGCCACCCGCGGGCGTCCCCAAATTCAGCAACACGCGTTCCTTCGGCTGGTACAGCGCCGGTGTTCTGACGTACTACTCCCTGGACGACCCGCAGGCCGCGCCCCGTACGGTCGCCCTGCCGCCCGAGGCGCACGCCGACACCACCACGTACGCCGTCACCCTGTCCGACACCGCGCTGCTCGCCGTCCGCAAGGGCTCGGTCTGGAACGACGGCCGGGCCGACCCGCTGTACTCGGTGCCGCTGGACGGCGGCCCGGTCACCCAGCCGCTGCCGGTCGCCGCGGCCCCGACCGCGTCGCAGGACGGCGGCACGGTCGTGAGCGGCGGCGCCGACTCCGACCACTGGAACTCCTACCGTTTCGCGCCGTCCGGGGCTGCCCCCGTCACGCTGTTCCACCACGAGGTCGAGAAGCCGGTACGGTACGGGCTCGCGCTGGCCCGAGGCCGTCTGAGCTTCATGGAGGGCATGCCGGACTGGACGGGTGCCGTCCCCGGAGCGCGTTTCTACGCACAGGACGAGGGGACGGGAGCGGTCCCGCAGCCCGTCACCGGGCCCCCGCACACCGTCGTGGAACCGAGCCCGGTCTCCACCTGCGGCGCGCCGGGCCACTGCGCGGTCAGCCTGGTCGCGGGCAGCGAAGGGCAGGGCACCGCCTACATCCGCGACGGTGCCGACGGTGTCGGCGGTGTCGGCGGTGACGTGGTCGACGTCATGAGCGGCGGCGGGTTCTACGGCGTCCAGGTCGCCGTGACCGGCGGCCGGATCGTGGACGCGTCGGAGAGATTCACGCTCTACAACGGTGGCTCCAACGGCCGTCAGTACGTCATCTCGCCCGGATACCGGAAGGTGGTCATCTCCCGGCCGACCGTCCCGGCGGCGCTGTGGGGCGACATCCTGTGGAGTGCGACCGCCGCCAAGGGGCAGCTCACCTCGACGGATCTGCGGAGCAACGACTCGACGGGGCCGGCCGCGCCGTCCTCGCTCACCACCGACGCGCCCTGCGCGATCAAGGAAGTGCAGGCGCTGGGACGCCTGTTGTACTGGTCCTGCGGCGCGAACGGTCCGGCCGGTGTGTACGACCGTACGGCGAAGAAGTCCGTCGCCGTACCCGCGGGACCCGCCCTGCTCGGCGACGGCTTCGTCATACGCCACTCCGGTGACCAACTCACGCTCACCGACGTGCGGTCGGGCACGTCGGGCGCGGGGAAGACGCGTGTCGTGGCCGCGCTGCCCGCCGACCCGAAGGCGCCCGGCGGTGACCGCGGACTCTCGTGGACGGTGGACAAGTACCGCGGCGGGATCGCGTATACGGCCCCCGACGCGTCAATTCACCTGATTTCTGCGGGGATCGCCCCGTCGGCGCTCAACGCCCTCTGGTCGCAGGTCGATCTGCCGGTCAGGCCGCGGCAGGCGAACAGCCGATGGCAGGGCTGGTGGGTGCTCAGCGGTGCCACCTCCGGGTGGAAGATCGACTTCCGCAACGCGGCGACCGGCGCGCTCTTCGCGACCGTCACCGGCGGGGCGGCCCGCGCGGAGGTCTTCGCGAACTGGGACGGCAAGAACGCCAAGGGCGCGTACGCCCCGGACGGCACCTACCGCTGGACGCTGACCGCCACCCCGGCCAACGGCCTGAGCCCCGGCACCACGGCCTCCGGCATGGTTGGGGTCGCCCGTTCCAGCCCCAACCACCACGCCCTCACCTCCGGAGCCGACGGCGGAGTCGTCGGCCTCACCCCGGGCGGCGTTCTGCGGCTGTACGTGGGCAACGGTTCCGGCGGCCTGTCGTCGCCCCGGACCGCCGACCACGGCTGGCCGACCACCGCCACGTATCTCGCCTTCGACGACCTGGACGAAAACGGCTGCGGCAATCTGCTGGTGCGCACCAGCGACGGCCAACTGCGTTCCTATCCGGGTGGTTGCGAGGGCTCCTTCCTGCGGTCCCAGCCGTCCAAGCTGATCGGATCCGGCTGGAACATCTACAACTCCCTTCTCTCGCCCGGTGATCTGACCGGCGACGGCCGCTCCGACCTGCTCGCACGTACGCCCGGCGGCGATCTCTACCTCTACGCGGACAACGGCGCGGGCTCCTTCAGGACCCGGGTCAAGATCGGGGACGGATTCGGGATCTTCTCGGCGATCGTCGGGACGGGCGACCTGACGGGCGACGGCGTCGGCGACATCGTCGCGCGGGACACGTCCGGCGTGCTGTGGCGGTACGACGGCGACGGCACGGGCGGTCTGAAGGCGCGGGTGCGGATCGGCTCGGGCTGGAACACGTACAACGTCCTCGTCGGCCCCGGTGACCTGAACCGGGACGGTCGCGCGGATCTGCTGGCGCGGGACGCGGCGGGCGGGCTGTGGCGGTACGCGGCGACGGCGAACGGGCAGTTCGGCGCGCGGGTGCGGGTCGGGACGGGGTGGACCGGGTACGGGCGGCTCTTCTGAGGACGTGTGCATGTCATGCCCTGGGTACGGGAAGCCTGGGGCATGACACCTGAGGACGTCCCTCTCTCCGCCTCTTCCGTACCCCCGGATTCCGCTCCCGTCTCCTCCTCCGTCCCCTCTCCCGTCCCCTCTCCCGTCTCCTCGTCCGTTTCCTCGTCCGTGTCGGACGAGGAGCGGCTCGCGCAGCTCGGCTACACGCAGAATCTGGCGCGCCGGATGTCGGCGTTCTCGAACTACGCGGTCTCGTTCACGATCATCTCGGTGCTGTCCGGCTGTCTGACGCTGTACCTGTTCGGGATGAACACCGGCGGCCCGGCCCTGATCACCTGGGGCTGGGTCGGGGTCGGCCTGATGACGCTGGTCGTCGGGCTGGCGATGGCCGAGATCTGTTCGGCGTACCCGACGTCCGCGGGCCTGTACTTCTGGGCGCACCGGCTGGCCCCGGAGCGCAGCGCCGCCGCGTGGGCGTGGTTCACCGGCTGGTTCAACGTCCTCGGCCAGGTCGCCGTCACCGCGGGCATCGACTTCGGCGCGGCGTCGTTCCTGGGCGCGTATCTGAACCTCCAGTTCGACTTCCGCGTCAGCCCCGGCCGGACGATCCTGCTCTACGCCGCGATCCTGCTCCTGCACGGCCTGCTCAACACCTTCGGCGTACGGATCGTCGCCGTCCTGAACAACGTCAGCGTCTGGTGGCACGTGCTCGGCGTCGGCCTGATCGTCGGCGCGCTCGCCTTCGTGCCCGACCACCACCGGTCGGCGAGCTTCGTGTTCACGCACTACGTGAACAACACCGGCTTCGGCAGCGGCATTTACGTGGTGCTGATCGGCCTGCTGATGGCGCAGTACACCTTCACCGGGTACGACGCCTCCGCGCACATGACCGAGGAGACGCACGACGCCGCCACCGCCGGTCCGCGCGGCATCGTCCGTTCCATCTGGACGTCCTGGATCGCGGGCTTCGTTCTGCTGCTCGGCTTCACCTTCGCGATCCAGTCGTACGACGCCGAGTTGGGCTCACCGACCGGCGCGCCGCCCGCGCAGATCCTGCTCGACGCGCTCGGCGCGACCAGCGGCAAACTCCTGCTGCTCGTCGTCATCGGCGCCCAGCTCTTCTGCGGCATGGCGTCCGTGACCGCCAACAGCCGTATGATCTACGCCTTTTCACGCGACGGCGCGCTGCCCTACTCGCGCGTCTGGCGCACCGTCAGCCCGCGCACCCGTACCCCCGTCGCCGCCGTCTGGCTCGCCGCGGCCGGCGCGCTCTGCCTCGGCCTGCCGTACCTCATCAACGCCACCGCCTACGCCGCCGTCACCTCGATCGCCGTCATCGGCCTCTACATCGCCTACGTCATCCCCACCCTGCTCCGCCTCCGCAAAGGCCCCGCCTTCGAGCCCGGCCCCTGGCACCTCGGCCGCTGGTCCCGCCCCATCGGCGTCGTCGCCGTCGCCTGGGTCGCCCTCATCACCGTCCTCTTCATGCTCCCCCAGCTCTCTCCCATCACCTGGAAGACCTTCAACTACGCCCCCATCGCCGTCCTCGTCGTCCTCGGCTTCGCCACCACCTGGTGGCTCGTCTCCGCCCGCCACTGGTTCCTCCGCCGCCCCACGGACACCCCCCAGCCCTAGGGCCTGTCCGGCGCCAGGCGCCGCCTGGACCGCCCATGATCCGCCGGACAGGCCCTAACCGGTTCGGCCTCCCCCGCAGGTCCCAGCTATGCTGCGGGGAGCGGGCCCTTAGCTCAATTGGCAGAGCAGTGGACTTTTAATCCATTGGTTGTGGGTTCAAGTCCCACAGGGCCTACGGGGTCAGGTCTCGTGACGAGGCGCTGACCTGCGGTTATGGTGCCCCGGTCGCCTGATGGCGGCCGGGGCACCGTCGCGTGCGAGCCTGCGTGCCAGCGTCGTCGCGTGCTGCGCCATCGCCCTTTTCCACGGCCTGGCGTCCTGCTCGGCGATCTCCCGCCACAGAGTCGCGGTCGCCGTGCCGAAGGCCGCGAGGGCCTCGGGTGCCGCGCTGCGCCAGGACGGGAAGCGGGCGGCGAATTCGATCGCGGCCTCGGCCGGGTGGCCAGCCTCCATGAGACGCAGGGCCAGGGCGCCCGGGTCGATCCAGGCGTCGCCGCGCGTCGGCCAGGCCCAGTCGACGAGCCGCGCCCGCCCTCCGGCGATCAGGACGTTGTCCGGGGCGAAGTCCGTGTGCAGCAACGCGTCACCGTCGAAGTGCTGAACGGTGCCTGGCGGCGCGTACTGCGCCCACCGGTCGACGGCCTGTTTGATCTCGACGTCCGCCGGTGCGGTGATCCCTTGCAGTTCGGCGAGCGCCGCTTCCACGAGCGGCAGGTCGGGAGAGCCGGGGGTGTAGTCGGCGTGGCGGCCGTCGATGACCTCGTAGCCGAGGAGGTTCCAGCCGTCGAGCTGGAGGTGCCAGTACAGGCGCGGGCAGGAGAAAGGCAGGTGCGCGGCCACCGCCGCCTCACGGCGCTGCGCACCGACCTGGGGATGGTCGGCCCGGATGCCCTTCACGAAGACGGGGCCGCTGTCCGTGTCGAGGACGGAGGCGATGCCGGAGTTCATGCCGCCGGGCGCGGTCACCGCGTGGTGCACGGCGCCGGTCTTGTCGGCGACAGCCTGGCGGACGTCGGCGGGAAGCTGCTCGAAGGGGATACGGGACATGGACACGACGCGCGGTTCCTTGGCTGCGGGGGGAATGGGGGGTGGGCATCTCCTCTGGGGTTAGTACGGTTGATCGTCGCCTGCCGAGCACGAGCACTCTGCTCCTTCGGCCGCTTCGTCAAGGTCGGCGATGATCTGGAACTCGTCGTCGCCGATCGGAGCGACGGTCAGCGGTACCGGCAGGATGCCCCTCGGTTCGGCAGGCGGTCGCAGGCCGATGGCGACCATCACCGGTTCGCGCGGCGGAGCCAGGGCAGCGGTTGGTGGTGTCATGATCCGTAACCTCGTGTTGGCAGTAGAGATCTCTGCGGTCCCCCGCCTCCTGGTAGAGCTTGGCCAGCGGCCGACACGTACGGCACGCGCCGGTCTTCGTACAGCCGGAGCAGCCACCGGTGCGGAGCTGAAGGGACTCGGCGATCGCGCCGAGCCGGGGAGGGCTTCGACGCCCTCGGCGATGAGGTTCACGCTCGGATCGCGGCCGACCTTGCAGATCGACGCGATGCCGTGCGGGTCGACGTGAAAGAAGGTGCGACCGGCGTTGCATCCGGTGAAAACGCTACGGGGCCGCAGGTGGTCGTACGCCTGGGCCGCCAGCGGGTTCGCCGCGCCGTCGATCGTGAGCGACCGTTGGCGGTGACGCCCCGCAGCTCTTCGTAACGGACTTCGGGGATGCGTATGCCGGCCGCGTGACCGGGCTGGACGAGCAGGTACTGGCCGAGGAACGGACTGGCGACGAGGCGCGGTGTCTGGCTGACGAGCGGGTATCCGGTCATGACGACCTCCACGGGTAGGCGAGCGGTTAATCCGGATGGTGGGCGGCCCAGTCCTCGCGGGCGGCGACGAGCGCGGGGCGCACCTTCGTGTCGAGGAAGTCGGCGTGCGCTCGTAACTTCGCGGTGACCTCGGCCAGCCCCTGCGGGTCCAGGGCCGGAATCCAACGTCCGACGGCGACATGAAGGTTGACCACCGGCATGCGGAGGCGGGGGTCCTCGTCGTACGGATCGCAGTCGATGCTCCCCTCGAAGACCGCGTCCTCTTCGACCCCGTCCCATACGTCCGGGGCGGCCAGCGGCAGCATGGGGCCTTCGAAGAGGCTCCGGTGGTTGATCTGCGCCAGCAGCGACGGGAGCAGATCCGGCGGCACGCCGACCTCGGTGGGGTCGTCCTCGGCCCATTCGGGAAGGTACCCGGACACCACGGCGCCACCCTCGGTGGCGATGGTCCACGTCCCTGGCGCGGTCCACGGCGCGGGCCGACGCGCGGCACAGGTGTCAGACTCGCCCACGGCTCCCGGTGATGCGGAGGAGCGTGGCTCGGTCACGGCCGCGCCCTCGGACGGCCAGGCGTCGGCCATGGTGAACGAAACGGCTGTTCCGCCGTACTGACTTGGCCTCACCTGCCAGGAATCCGACAGGGCGTCCACCAGCCACAGGCCGCGGCCATGCTCCGAATCCTCCAGAATCGCCGGGCGCTTGAGCAACTGCACCTTGAAGGGCGATCCCGGGTTGTGCACCTCGACGCGAAGGTCTGTCCTCTCGCGCCACCACTCGATTCGTACACGCCATGCGTCTTCTGACTCGCCGTAGAGGACCGCGTTGGTGACCAGCTCCGAGATCATCAGAACGCAGTCGTCAACGGAACACGCGAGTCCGTGGGGTTCGACGAAGTGCCGGAACCAACGACGCGCCCGACCCACGGACTCCGGGACGGGATAGAGCGTCATCGTCCCGTTCGGCTCCGGGCTTGTGTCGGAGCCGTGGGGATCAGCTGTGACGTCATTCATCGGGTGTGCTCCTTTACGCATGCCGATTCGGCCAAGGCGGCGCTCGGCGCGAGTTCCGCACAAGTGGCCTTAGCCACTTACGGGATAGTGGCATTAGCCACTTGCGGTGCGCAAGCGGATCGGCACACACGGTGCCGTACGTCAGGTCAGTTCGTAGCCCTGCTCGAACGCCCACCGGTCGGGCGGGTACGTGGCCTCGGCGAACTCCAAGGGCCGGTCCTGTGCGTCATAGACGACGTGATGTACGACGAGAACCGCCGACGCCGCCTCCAGTCCCAGGTCCGCGGCCTCCTCGTCCGTCGCCGCGCGGGCGCACATCCGGTCCTCCGCGTAGCTTCCCCGCCGACCCGTAGCGCGCTCGACGTACAGGAGCGTTCCTTCCCGGATGCGTTCCGGATTCAGGAGCTTCGGGGCCTGCTGCCCGACGTCGGCCGCGAACCAGGACGTGGACAGCGTGATCGGCCCGGTCTCGTTGTTGGTCACGCGCCGACGCTGGACGACTCTGCGGTCGTTCGTCAGCCCCAGCGCCGTCGCGACATGATCCGGGGCCTGCGACCACGCGGCCATGGTGATCACGGCGTATTCGCCGGGTGTGTAGATGTGCCCGGTCTGACGCGCCCGTGCGTACAACTCCCTTGCCCGCCGGTTGACTTCGAGACCCCGTACGTAGGTGCCCGAACCCTGCCGCTTCTCGACCAGGCCCTGACTGCTCAACGCTTCCAGCGAGCGGGCGGCTGTTGGGCGGGACACGTTCCACGAGGCCGCGAGCTGCCGTTCCGAGGGAACCTCGTCTCCGGGCCGCAAGTCGCCGCGCAAGATCTGGTCGCGGATGTGGTGCGCGATCTGGAGGTACTTCGGCTGAGCCTCCTCGATCTGCGGCATCACGCCTCCTCTTGTCCACAAGTGGCTATTACCTCTGGCCACTATAGGTGAGTGGCCAACCTCCGAGGCTCGTACGCTGGCCGCATGACGCGCTTGATCGTGGCAGCCGGCGGCGGGGGCGACGCGGTCGCCGCCGCGGTGGTGGACGCCGCCCTCTATGGAGGTGACGAGCCTGCCGTGATCCTCACGTACGCGTGGGACCGTCTGATCGTCGATCCCGTGCCGGGGCCCCGCGGGGCGGCGGATTTCAGGGGCCTTCGGCGGCTTACGCACAGCGTCCGGGCGGTTCCCGCCGACGCCAGGCCCGTCGCGCCCGCCGGTTCCACGCTGCCGCGGCTCGCGGCGGAGCTGACCTACACGTTCGCTCTTTTGGACCCGCATCACGGCGTCGAGGGCATGACACGTCAACTGGACGAGCTGATCGCGGAGTTCTCACCGTCGACCGTCGATCTCCTGGACGTCGGGGGCGACATCCTCGCGCGCGGTGACGAGACCGGGTTGAAGAGTCCGCTCGGGGACGCGCTCTCTCTCGCAGCCTGCGCTCGGGCCGACGTGCCGATCCGCCTGTTGGTGGCCGGACCCGGTCTCGACGGCGAGATCCCGGCCGATGTCCTGCGCGATCGCCTGGGGTCTCGCGTTCATACGCTTACGGCCGAGCAGGTCGAGCCCGTCAGCGCCGTCCTGGAGTGGCATCCCTCCGAGGCCACCGCGATGCTGGCCGCCACAGCCCGAGGCATTCGGGGCCTCTGCGAAATCCGGGACTCCGGACTCCCCGTCCCGCTCACCGACGAGGGACCGGCCGTCTACGAGGCCGACTTGGGGGAGGCGGCCGAGCGCAACGCACTGGCTCGCGCGGTCCGCACCACGACGAGCCTGGCTGAAGCCGAGCGGCACAGCCGCGAGGTCTGCGGCTTCTCGGAGGTCGACTACGAGCGCGCCAAGGCCCAACGGCTCTCCGACCGGACGTCCGTGGCGTTCGACGATGCCGCCGTCCTGGCCCGCGTCGCCCACATCGCGGCAGCGGCCCGGGCCAGGGGCATCACTCATACGACCTTCCGCCGCCTCACCGAAGCCCTCGGACTGCCCGGCACCCAACGCCGCGACCTGCGCGCGCTCCTGATCTCCACCCGCCCGGAGAACTCCACGCCACCCCTGTGGCACTTCGGAGGGCAGGAGTAAGCAACAGTCGCCGACCTCACTCGCGCACCCTGCGGAGGGACCGCCCCCATGAAGCCGAGCCCCGCCGACCCCGAAGCCTGGAACGCCTATCTCGCCGAGGGCAATGCCACGCAGGCCCGTAAACGGGTCTCCGCCGACGTTCTCCTGCGCGATGAGGAAGGCCGGGTCCTGCTCGTGAAGCCCACCTACAAGCCGGGTTGGGACCTCCCGGGCGGGATGGCCGAGTTTGTGTCCCCGCCCGAAGCCGCACCAGCGCACGCGACCGGCCGGCGACCCACGCGGCCATCGCCGAGGCGCAGTTGCAGTTCGGGCAGGTCGGATCCGCGGACGACGACCCGCCTTGGGTGAGTTACTTCGACCGGACCAAGCTCACCGTGGACATCGGCATCGCGCTCGGGCAACTCGGGGACGTGGATGCCGCCGAGCCGTTGATCGCGGAGGCGCTGCGCGATGAGCCGGAGACCAATCTGCGCGGCCGGGCCTTCCATTCCTTCTGGCTGGCGAGGACCCGGTTACAACGCGGCCTGGTGGAGGAGGCCTGCCAAGCGGCCAGTGACGCCCTGAACCTGTCCGCGACCATCGACTCGCCCCGTGTGACCTCACACTTGCGGGACTTCCGTCACCTGCTCACACTATTCCGCACGTTCCGGCCGGTCGCGGAACTGGACGCCCGGCTGCCGGGGGCAGCGGGCTGACTAGAGTCCGGCCTCGTCCAGCAGCAGGTAAAGGACTCCCACGAGTGTTCCGCTGCTGACGATTTCGCGGCGGTCGATCATGCCGCGCAACGTGGACAACGGGACCCACTCAAGCCGGTCGGACTCGTTGAGTTCGGTCGGCGGACCCGTGTACTCCACCGCGTCGGCGCGGAAGACGAAGTGCTCAGAGTCGGTGATCCCGTTTGCCGGCTGGGCGTAGATCAGGGGAGTCATCTCGCCGGTGCGCCAACCGGTCTCCTCCATCACCTCGCGGGCGGCGGCCTCGGCGGGGGTCTCGTCGGCCTCGACCAGACCCATGGGCAGTTCCCAGGCCCAGGAGTCCGTGATGAAGCGGTGGCGCCACATCATCAGCACCTGCTTCTCGCTGTTCACCACGGCTGCCACTGCCAGGTGCCGCAGCTTGAGCACATGGTGCTCCCACCGCCGCCCGTCCGGCTGCTCGACATCGACCAACCACACGTTCACCCAAGGGTTCTCGTAGATCGGACGTTCCCCGTGGATCTTCCACTGCATCGCTGCGGCCCCTCTCGATCGCCCTCAGCATCCCAGATCCGGGACTGTCGGGCCGCTGTTCAGGGCGACTTCACGTCACGCTGACGAGTACCGGGCAAAGCGACGGCCGGGCAAGGGGGCTGGCCTTGTGGTGCGCGGGTGCGGTGGAACTTCGCGGACGGGCTTCGAGTGGAAGGGCTAGGGCGTTTCGTTTGGATCATCGGGCGGACCAGATGAAGATGCCGGCGAGGTGGAGTCCGGCGAGGTAGATGGTCGCGGTCTTGTCGTATCTCGTGGCGAGGCCGCGCCACTGCTTCAAGCGGTTGATGCACCGCTCGACGGTGTTGCGCTGCTTGTAGGCGTCACGGTCGAAGCCCGGCGGTCTGCCGCCGCGGCTGCCCCGGCGGAGTCGGTGGCCGCGCTGGTCGGCCGGGACGGGGATGACTGCCCGGATGCCGCGGCTGCGGAGGTGGTCGCGGATGGCGCGGGAGGAGTACGCCTTGTCGGCCAGGACCACATCGGGTCGGGTGCGGGGCCGCCCGCGCGGGCGGGGGACGCGCGGGCGGGCCATGACGTCGGGGAAGGCGGGTGCGTCACCGGCTTGCCCGGCGGTCAGCACGAAGGCCATCGGCCTGCAGCGGTCGTCGGACGCCAGGTGGATCTTCGTGGTCAGTCCTCCGCGGGATCGGCCGATGGCATGGTCGTGCGGCTCGCCGGCCGGGACCCCTTTTTACGGGCCCCGGCCGCGTGCTGATGCGCGCGCACGATCGTGGAGTCCACCGAGACGGCCCAGGTCAGGTCCTCATCCGCGTCGGCCCGGGCCATCAGCGCGGTGAAGACCCGCTCCCAGGTGCCGTCCACCGCCCACATCCGCAGCCGGTTGTACACCCCGCGCCAGTTGCCGTACGTATCCGGCAGATGGACCCACTGAGACCCCGTCTGAAACTTGAAGGCGATCGCATCGATCACCTCACGGTGATCCCGCCACCGCCCACCCCGCCGAGGCGTCCGGTCCGGCAACAACGGCTCGATCCGCGCCCACTGCGCGTCGCTTAACGGCACACCCGGACCAACGATCAGATGATCCGAACGAAACGGCCTAGGCGTTGGCGTCGGTCTCGGGCTCCTCGTCCGAGGCACCGTACATCGCTTCGACCAGCCGCTATCGGGCTTGGTCCAGCCTGAGGTTGTAGTCCGGCATGAAGAGTTCTACGAGAGTCTTTTCGAGCGTGCCCGAGATGGAGTGCAGCGGAGACCAGACCGCTCGGTCGTTCACGATGGTGTCGAGAGCGCCGGAGCTCTCCACCTCGTAGAGCCAGTGGGACAGCACGAACGCCTGGTCACGCGACAGCTTGATGGTCACCTCTTCGTCCACCTGGGCACCGTAGCGCGCGGGATCGACGGCGTCGCCCGAGTAACAAGCGTGGAGCCCAGCCCGACAGGTCGCACCGGTCCGTGCGGCCGGCGTGGAATCTGCCGCTCGGGCTCGGGGCTCGGGGCTCGGGCTCGGGCTCGGGGACGGGCCCGCTTCGGGACGGGGCGGGGGCAGGGGCGTTGGCGGGAATTGGGGGGGAAACCGTCGTCGTACGGGAAGCGTCACATGCCAGGCGTTCCGCCGCCCACGGCGCGGTAGCGGATGAACGCCTCGCGTCCGTCGGGCACGAACTCCGGGCCCTCGGCGAGGGATTCGAGTTCGGAAGCGGCCAGCCAGGTGTGCCAGGGGACTTCGTACGGGTCGGGCCGGATCGCCGTGGTGACGACGGTCTCGTGGATGCCGAGCCAGTAGGGGCTGATGGCCCCGGCGCAGCGGAACTTGAGGACGAAGCGGGGCGCGGCCCGCACGCCCAGCTCCTCCAACAGCTCGCGGGCCGCGGCCTGTTCGTATGACTCGCCGACGTCGGCGGCGCCGCCGAGGAGCCAGTTGTACTGGCCGGGGAACCGCGAGGAGTCCCGCGGGCGGCGGTGCACGAGGAAGCGCCCGGCCGGGTCGCGGCACACGATGGTGGCGACGCGGTGCAGCCAGCCCTCACGGATCGCCTCCGCCCGGTCGACGACCGCCAGGACGCGGTCCTGCTCGTCGACCCGGTCGACCAGTTCACTCATGCGACGTCACGCCTACGCGGTCACGCATGCGACGTCCCCCACCCGGCCCGCGCTCACCGGAGCGTGAAGACGGCCACGTCGTAGCGCTCGTCGACCGGGGCCGGTTCGTCGTACGGCTCGCGGTCCGCCGCCGCGGCCAGTCGGTCGAGGCCGGAGGAGAACTGAGTCGGCGTCAAGTGGGCGAATTTCGACTGGGGTTGGGTCGTCATACGGGCGTGGTAGTCGCGCAGGCTGCGGGTCACGGGCTGGACGAAGGAGCGGATCTCGCGCAAGTCGAAGCCGGCGGCGGTGAATTCGGCCGTGACGTCGTCCTCGGCCGGAAAGCGGAGGGCGTCGGTGGCGCGCAGGGGCGGCCAGTAGTCGTAGACGACGGCGTCCAGGCGCTCCTTGAACGTGGTGCGGACGACGACCGAGCCGCCGGGGCGCAGGACGCGGGCGAGTTCGCGGGCGGCGGCGGTGCGGTCGGGGAAGTGGTGGATCACCCGGGAGAGCAGGGCGAGGTCGAAGGCGTCGTCGGCGGCGGGCAGCGCTTCGGCGGTGCCGTGCGCGTACCGCACCGACGGGTGCGGGTGGTGCCGCCGGGCCTCGGACAGCATGGCCTCGGAGGCGTCCACGCCCAGGACGCTCGCGCCGTCGATCCACCGGGCCATCGCCGCCGCGAACATCCCGGTCCCCGAACCGACTTCGAGCACGTCGGGCGCCGGGCGGTCGACGTAGGAGCCGATCAGGCCGACCCACGCGCGCAGGGCGTCATCGGGCATCTCGTTGCCCGACTCGTAGGAGCGGGCGAGCCGTTCGTCGTCGTAAGCACGCTTCATGCGGAACCGTCCTCAGGGTTGGCGGGCAGCGGCGTCGTACGTGGCCTGGCTCTGTTCGATCGCCGGATTGTTGTCGACCGCCCACTCGGCCAGGGCCACGGCGGGGGCGATGAGCGTGCGGCCCCGTGGGGTCAGCTCGTACTCGACGCGGGGCGGGACCTCGGCGTAGACGGTGCGGGAGACCAGCCCGTCGCGTTCGAGGTGGCGCAGGGTGCGGGTGAGCATGCGCTGGGAGATGCCGGGGACGCGCTGCTGGAGCTCGGTGAAGCGCAGGCGCTCGCCGTCGAGGGTGGCGACGACCAGCAGCGTCCACTTGTCGCCGACACGGTCGAGGATGCCCCGGATCGCACGGCCGCCGTCGCCGCGGATGAGGCAGGAGTGGCGGTACTTCGACATCGGCGCCCCCCGTCGCGTGGTCACACAGCACAAGCCCACAGCACAAGCCCGGAGCACACAGCCCGTCGCACAACAGCCGGCACCGCGGCCGGTCCGTGTGCGTAAGGCACACCCATGTGCCTTTTGTAAGCGCCTCCATAGTCACCGATCATGTGCTTACTTACAAGTCGTAACCATGACGGAGGACGCACCCATGGAGACCGCCTACTGGATCCTGGCCGGGCTGCTCGCGGTCTTCTACCTCTACGCGGGCGGCAAGAAGACCGCGCAGAGCAAGGAGCGGCTCGCGCCCATGATGGGCTGGGTCGACACCGTCCCGATGCCCGCGGTCCGCGCCGTCGGCGCCGTCGAGATCCTGGGCGCCGCAGGGCTGCTGCTCCCGCCGCTCACCGGCGTCGCCCCCGCCCTCGCGCTGGTCGCCGCGCTCGGCTTCCTCGTCCTCCAGGTGCTGGCCACCGCCCTCCACCTCTCCCGCGGCGAGGCCAGGGTCACCGGCCTCAACATCGCCCTCATCGCCCTCGCGGCCGTCACCGCCTGGCTCGCCACGGCCTGGTGAGCGACGGCGCGCCGCCGTCCCGGCCGGTGATGTTGGCGAGTTGAAGCGGGTGGGAAATCTGGGCGTCACAGTCCGGGGTTAAGGTGCGCTCACACATGATCGGGGAAAGGCGCGCGGCCTCGGGGTTCCAGGGCCGTCGGCGGCTCGCGCCCGCATGGTCGGACGGCGGGCTCTGGGGGGTTCGCACGGAGGGCGAAGGAGTATCGCGATAGCACTTCGGATATGGCTCAGCAGCGCGGGGGTGGCCACGACCCAGGTGATGGGGATGCTGCGCGACAACCCGGACGCGGTGGACGTACGGATCTACGGGACCAATGTGCTGCGGGACGCGCCGGCGCTCGCGGCGTGCGATGTGGGGGAGTCGGAGCCGCGGTACGTCGGCGACGACGAATACGCCGCCTTCGCGGTCGAATTCTGCCGGCGGCACGCGATCGACGTGCTCATCCCGCCCAGACGGCTGGCGGCGCTCGCCGGGCGGGCGGAGGAATTCGCGGCGGTCGGCACGCGCCTGATGTGTTCACCGCCCGAGGCGGTCGACGTGCTGACGAGCAAGGGCCGTACGTACGAGGCCGCGCGGGCGGCCGGGGTGCCGGTGCCGCCGTGGCGCGTGGTGTCGGACGCCGAGGGGTTCCGGGCGGCGGTCGGGGAGTTGGGGGAGACCGGGGAACGGATTTGCGTCAAACCCGCCGGTGAGTTCTCGGCGTTCGGCTTCCGCATCCTGGAGGACCGGCCGCTGCGGCTCAAGGATCTGCTGGCCGCGCCCGTACCGCTGGCGTCGGTGGCCTCGGTGGCGGGCGCGCTGAAGCGGGCGGCGGACGAGGGCGAGGCCGTACCCGAATTCCTGGTGATGCCGTATCTGGACGGGCCCGAGGTCAGCGTGGACTGCCTGTCGGCTCCGGGCGGCGCCATGCTCACCGGCATCGCCCGCTCCAAGCAGGGGCGTTACCGGCTGCTGCTGGACGATCCCGCGCTCGTCGCCATCGCGCGGCGGCTGGTCGGGCACTTCCGGCTCGCGTATCTGTCCAACGTCCAACTCCGGTACCGCATGGGGCGACCGGTGCTCCTTGAGGCCAACCCCCGTGCCTCCGCGGGCATTTTCCAGACCGCCTTCACCGGGGTGAACCTGCCGTGGTCGGCGGTACGGCTGCTGCTGCGCGGTGACGCGGGCGCGCTTCCGGCGCCACGGCTCGGCGGGCGGATCGCGATCACGGAGAGCGCGACGGAGATGGCGGCGGCCATCCAACTCCCAGAGCCTGCACCGCTTCTGGAACCGGCGGCGCTTCTGGAACCGGCGGCGCTTTTGGAACCCGCGGCGCCGCTCCCCGAGCCCGTACGCGTCCTCACCGGCATCGACGGCGCCCGCAGCGCCGCCCTGCGCACCGCCGCACGGGACGCCGTCCCGCCGGCACCGCTCCTCGGAGAGACGGCCACAGCGGCGAGCTGAGCCCCCTCCAGGGGCGGCGCGGGGCCCCGCGCAAAAGGCCCCGCCCAAGACCCCGTGCGAGGGGTCCCGTCCAAGCTCCCCCCAAGGCCCCAAGGCCCCAAGGCCCCAAGGCCCCAAGGCCCCAAGGCCCCCGGCCCCGCCGTCAGTCGATCGTCCCGCCCGACCCGTCCGACCGCCACAGCACACCGGGCGCCGTCTCCTTCGGCTCCTCGTACCACCCTTCCGGCCGCTGCGGCCGGGGAATCTCGCCGCCCTGCCGCAGCATCCGCCCGTCCCGCACATGGCGCCCGAGCAGGGCGCCGCCGAAGACGACGAAGCCGACGCCGACCAGCCAGGTGACGACGGTGAGCACGGTCCCGACGGGGCCGTACGTGACGGCGTTGGAGACGATCATCGGGGCGAAGAAGAGGTGCGAGAAGAGCCGGAGGCCCGCGAGGCCGAGCATGGTGAACACGGCGCCGGGCAGGGCGGTGCGGACGTCCACGCCGCCGCCGAGCAGGAAGCGCTGGCCCCAGGCGAAGAAGACGACGCCGAGGACGAAGGTGAGGACGATGCGTACGCCGCCGCGCAGCAGCCCGCTGCCCATGAGCGCGGCGCTCTGCGACTCGCAGAACAGATAGGCGGTGAGCACCGCGAGCCACACCGCGCGCCGCACGTCGCGGTGCCAGGGCCCGGACGGCAGGTCCCAGATCTTGCGGTAGCCGGTCTCGACGCTCGCCACGAAGGTGAGGCCGAAGTAGGCGAGCGAGGCCAGGCTCCACGCGCTGGTGGCGCTCAGGATGTTGCGCGGCGCCGCGAACAGGCTGCGGACGCTGTGCGAACCGTCCGCGTTCAGACCCATGCCGTCGACGACCCACTGCGCGAAGCCGGGCCGGTTCTCCCACGGCGTCGCGGCGGCGACCACGACCAGCAGCGGCATCAGCGTGACGAAGCCGAGCGCGGCGAAGCCCATCGAACGGTGCATCAACTCTATGTGGGTGGCCTGCTTCCACAGCCGTCCCGGCGCGGACCGCTTCCAGGCAGCCGTCAGTCCAGCCATGGCCATGGTGTCACCTTCCCCCGCAGCATCACCGCTTGTGGATACCTGGCGGAGGACCCCGCGCGCAACTCGGGCCCCACAAAGCGCCGTTACAGGACACCGAATCGGGACAAGTGGCAGGGGCGGGCCGAGGGGCGGGGCCGCCGGGGGCTACTCCGGGGCCGCGTCCGCCGCCACCGCGTCGTCGATGGCCTGGTGCACCTTCGACACCAGGGTGTCCGTGTCCAGCGCCGGATTCGCGGTGGCCAGCGCCTGCGCGAGGGTGTTGACGGTGGCGGTGAGCGCGGTCAGGCGCGTGATCAGCGTCTTCACGTCGGCGTTGGTGCCGCGCAGATAGCTGTACGCGTCGTGCGGGTCGGCCTTGCCGTTGATCTGGCCCTTGTAGGCCCACAGGTCCTTGGGATCGGGCATGTCGTCCTCCGGGGTGCCGCTCGCCCACGCGCGCAGGGCGGCGGGGGAGAGATAGGCGAGATTGCGGTCGGTGGGAGTGCTGGTGAACTGCCAGAACAGCGGGCGCAGTCCGGACGGCGACGGCTGCGCGCGCTTCTCCGCGTCGGCGTACGACATGGCCCCGGCCGGATACGCCGGGTACCAGAGGAAGGCCGAATTGGCGGGCAGGTGCTTGGCCGCGATGTCGTCGGCGGAGGTGTAGACGCCGACGCGCTGTCCGGGGAACGCCTTCTGTACGGCGGTGATCCAGGTCTGCGCGTAGGCGCGGATCTGGGCGGCGGTCCGGCCCGAGTAGTTGGCGCCGTCCGAACGGCGCTCCAGGTCCAGGACGTGCAGGAAGCCTTTTCTGGCATGGGACTTCACGGCGGCGACGTAATTGGCCGCCTCCGTGGCCGCGTTCTGGTTCGGCCAGCCGAAGTGGTAGGCGCCCGGCACGAGTCCGGCGCCGATGATGCCCGCGATGTGCGTGGCGAAAGCGCTGTCCTTGGTGTGCTCGCCCTCGCTCGCTTTGGCGAAGGCGAAGGTGATGCCGCTCCGGGCCAGGGACTTCCAGTCCTGATTGCCCTGGTACGACGAGACGTCGAGACCGCGAGACGTCGGCGTGAGCCCTCCGGGTGGTCGTGGCGGGGCAGACGTACAGTCCACCGTCACTCGCGGTGTCCGCGCAAGCGGAACGGGAAATGCCGCTCCACCAGAGGGCGTACGCGCAAGGGCTCGCGCCGGGCGCACTCCGCCGGTGACATCGCTCACCGCCTGTCACACCGGATGCCTCAGCTCACGCCCTGCCTCATGCGTCACGGGTACGTACGCGTCAGCCGCCCGGTCGCTCCAACAGCCCGCGTGCCGTGGCGAGTCCGTACGCCGACAGCGTGTAACCGTCCGAGATCGCGCCGTCCACCAGCATGGTGTGGAACGCCTCGGGGGTCAGCGCCAGCCTCCGGGCGATGCCCTCCTCCAGCGCGCCCTCGTCCGGCTCCTCGCTGAAGTCGTCCGCGTCGACGCGCGCGAGGTACAACTGGTCGGCGATCGAGCTGAGTCCGGAGTCGGAGACGAAGGCGCCGAGGTGCACGACCTCGCGCACCTCGCAGCCCAGCTCCTCGCGGGCCTCGCGCCGCGCGGTCGCCTCGCCGCCCTCGCCCGCGTCGCCGAAGCCGCGCGGGATCTCCCAGTGCCAGGCGCGGGTGGCGTGCCGGAAGTGGTGCAGCAGGACGATCCGCCCGTCGCTGAGCACCGGCAGCGCGGCGGCCCCGCCGATCGCGGTGTCGCCCACCGCGCGGATGTACGTGCCGAGCCGTCCGCTCCTGAACCGGACCGCGTCGCGGACCAGCCGCAGATACGGGTCCCGGTAGACCACGCCGATGTCCCCGACGTCCTCCGACAGGCCGCAGGCGACCGCCGACTCGGCCGTCCGCCGGGTCACTTCGTCCTGGTCCGCGCTGTCGAGCAGGATCTCGACGGCCGCGCCGGGCGGATTCTCGAACAACTCGGGCCGCAGGGCGCGCAGTTCGTCGTACGCCGCCAGCCGGGCGCGGCGCCGCTCACGGACCCGGTCGGCCTCAGGGCCCCGGTCGGCCTCCCGGACCCGGTCGGCCTCCCGAGCGGCGTCGGCCCTGTCGGCGGCGGAGGCGGACCCCTCCGCGCCGCTGGAACCGCTGTCCGACGTCTCGTCCTCGGCGATGCCCATCCCCGTCTCCTGCCCCGTCGTCGGTGATCGGCGGCCTGCCGGCCGTCGCCTGGCCCGATCATAGATTCACAAGTACAGCGCCAGCGGCAGGCGTTCGACGCGCGCGGCGAGCCCGTCGTACGTCTCGATGTCCTGCCGGTAGTGCCGGTGCAGGGCTTCGACCACGTCGAAGACGCCGGTGCCGGCCGGACCGGGGCCCAGCACGCGGCGGCTCTCGCGCAGCAGGGCGCGCACGGTGGCGACCATCGTGGTGTCGAGGACCTTCCACAGCGGGACGCCGATCGCGCCCGCGCCGCTGACCATCAGCGACCGCATGAAGCCCAGGACGTCGCCGCCGTCCGAGCGCATGCCCTGGCCCGCGAGGCACGCGCCGAGCACGGTCAGCTTGTTGCGCGGCAGGCTCAGGTGCAGGGCGAGGTCGAACTGCGTGAGGACGTCCTCCTGGCCGAGGTTGAGCAGCGGCCCCGCGCCCTCGGCGGTGTCCACGTACGTGCCGTGACCGGCGTAGACGAAGAACTCGGGCTTGCACTCCACGAGCGCCGCCACCCCCGACCAGTCGGCCGGGTGCCGCTGCGCGGCGCCGGGGGCCGTCGTGGGGTCGGGGAAGCCGCCGAAGACGTCACCGGCCAGCACGATGTGGTCCGGCGGCCAGCCGGTGCCGACGACCTCGCGGCCCGTCGCGTGCGCGTCGGTCACCAGCAGCGCCGCCAGGTCGTCGTCCCGCTCCGCCAACTGCCGCTTGAGCAGGTGCCGTCCACGGGTCACGAAGGCCGCGACGCTCACCGAGTGCGACAGCGGTACGCGCGCCGCCAGCGGCCGGGCGTCGCCGCGCTCGGTCGCGACATGCAGCGGCATCGCGAAGAGGTCGTCGGTCGGGACGATCGTGAGATGCGTCAACGGGCCGCCGCGCGTGGCGTGTTCCCAGACCGGCGCGATCAGCAGGTCCCAGATCCGGTGGCAGGTCTCGGCGCCGGGCGCGCCCGCCTCCAGGTCGGCGGTCACCTCCCGCGCCAGCGCGGTCACGTCGTCGTACGGGACGGCGGGCAGCAGCGTCAGCAGGCCGTCGCGGCACACCATGACTCCGAGCCGGTCCGCGACGGCGGCACCCGCGCCGCCGTCGCGGCGCACCCCGTCCGGCGCCACGTAGCTGAAGTACCGCACCACACAGGACCCTTGGTGGTTGAGGGTGTACTGCACGAGCTGGTGGGCGATGTCCTCGTCGTGCGTGACCGAGGTGAGCGGGTGCTGGAGGAACCACTCCTCGTACTCCTGCTCGCGCCGCACGATCAGCGTCCGCAGCCGCTCCGCCTCCTCGTCCGCCAGGGTGCCGGGAGCGGCGCGCCGCCCCGTGCCCGGCGACGGCTCCGCGCCGGACCCGCCTGCCTCGGCGCCCGCCTGACGGGCCGTCGGCGGCGCGAGCAGCGGCGGCCGTGAGGAGCCGAGCAGGTCGAGCAGTTCACGCCCCGAGGACTCCTCGACCAGCGACAGGATCTGCTCCAGATTCTCCCGCGACCCGTCGCCCGTCTCGACCCGCGCCGCGATGGCCTGGAGGTACGCGGGCCGCATGTGCCGCGCGTAGGCCCGCTTGTAGACCGGCAGCGCGACCGCGCCGCGTACGGTTCTGGCCATCGTCAGACGGCGGTCAAGGACGTCGGCGGGACGGCTGTCCTCGGGGAGCTGCCCGGCCACCCGCGCGTAGCCGCGCACCGTGTACGCGTAGAAGTCGACGTCCATCCCGGTCTGCCGGCCGATACCGCTGTCGTCCTGCTCCAACTCGTCCAGCAGCGCCGCCAGTTCGGCCAGCCCCTCGGGGCCGCCCCTCCTGATCGCGAGATTCTGCCGGGCGATCCGGGCACCGCGCGCCCAGGGCTGGTCGAGCAGGTCCTCGTAGTACGCGACGGCGTTCGCGGGGTCGCACTGCGCGCTCAGATTCGCCGACTGGGCGACCCGGTAGGAGTCGCCGAGGGCCCGACTGACGACCAGCGACTCGCCGATGACCTCCAGCGCCCGGCCCGCGTCGCCGTCCTGCCGTACCGCCGTCGCCAGATTGTGCAGGGCGTTCGCGTAGCCGCGCAGGAACTCCCGGTGCCGGGGCGGCGCGTCGGGCGAGGTGGGCAGCGCGATCCCGAACTCCGCCAGACCGGCGCGGACATCGGCGCACAGCGCCTCCAGCTCCGGTACGAGACCGTGCGCGTCGGTGCCTCCCGGGCGGTCGCGCGCGGTCTGGCTGCGCTCCTCGAAGGCGGCGCGCGCCTGATTGCTCCGCAGGTCGGGCAGCACCCACCACAGCCCGGCCGTCACGGCCGTGCGCACGGCCGTACCGAAGGCGATCCTGGCCGGGGTGAAGTCGCCCAGCCGGTACCGGATACGGCCGACGCCGTCGTACCAGCGGGCCACCGCGTAGGAGGCGAACTCGTCGGGCGCCTGCGCCAGGCGCGCCAGGAGCCCCTCGGCGTCGGCCCTGGACGCGTCGATGAGCTGGAGGCCGGTCAGCGGCTCGTACGCCATGTCCGCCCGGACGATCTCGCACCAGTACGCGCCGACGCGCCGCGCGGTCGTCCGCGTGCCGCCGCCGGGGGCCGGGCTGTGCGCGTCCGCGAGCCGCAGCATGCCGACGGCGTCGGACTGGCGCATGGGGATGTCGAAGTCGACGTCGAAGCGGGTGATCAGGTCCTCGACGTCCAGCGTCTCGACGAAGGCGCGGATGGCGGAGGAGGCGGATCGACCGCCGGGGGCGTGGGCGGGGCGGGACGCCGGGCCTAAGGCGCCTTCTGGGGAGGGTGACGCGGATGTCATGGGAAACCTCAGTGCCGTCGGGTGAGCCAGCGGGATGCGCCGTACGCGATCAGCCCCGACACCACGGCGCAGGGCAGTGTCACGGCGACGGGGAGCGGTCCGAGATCGAGGTGGCGGCGGACCAGGACGGTCACCAGCCAGCACAGGGACGCGCCGACCAGCCCGGCCGCCCAACTGACCAGCCACGCGTAGGAGGTGGTCGCCCTGACCCCCGCCCAGCGCAGCACGGTCAGCGGCAGCGCCAGGGCGAGCGCGGTGAGCACGGCGATGGTGGGGGACTGGAGGAAGCGGGAGAGCGGTACGTGGTACGAGAACGACTGGACGGCGGCGAGCGCGGTGGCCGCCGCGCCCAGCACCGAGCCCTGGATGAGCGTCAGCTTCCCGCGCCGGTCGTCGAAGGCGCGGTCCACGATGGTGGTCGCCAACGCCCGTGCCGCCTCGGCGCGTTCGCGCGTCGTCTCCAGATACACCTGGTCGCTCTCGGCCTGCGCGATCAGCGCCTCGGCCGCCGCGAGGTCGGCCTCGGGCCAGGACGCGCCCGGGCCCCGGCGGTGGACGACGGGCGCGTGGATACGCATGTTGGCGGCGGCGATGGCGACCGTACGGCTCAACTGCCGCAGTCCGGTGATCGTCCACGTCATGCCCTGCGCGCCGAGCTGCGTCCCGTCCAGCAGCGCCGCCGCGCGCAGCACCCGGCCGAGCGCGATCGGCTGCCCGGAGGCCGCGGGCTCCAACTCCCGCAACAGCTCGCGCGTATGACGCTCGCTCACTTCCACCCGTACGTGCACCGGCTCGTCGGCCGCGTACTGCCGTGCCTCGTACCGCAGTTTCGAGGCGTGCAGCAGATAGCGGGTCAGCGGCCGCAGTCCGCTCTCGCCGTCCACGGCCCACGCCCAGGCGTCCAACTCGGCCTCCAGCGCGGCCGGGGCGAGCACGTAGAGGTGGGAGACGGCGTCGTGCGCCGGGTCCTCCTCGGGCCGCCACACGTCGAAGCCGTGGTCGGTACGGTCGAAGCCGCGCCACCAGGCGCCGTCGCGGCCCGAGCCCGAGGCCGTAGCGCCGAAACCCGTACCGCCGGAGCCCGTACCGCTGACCGACCCCGTACCGCTGACGGAACCCGGTCCCGGCACCGGCGGGCCGTACCGGCGTATCTCCTCGCACACCGTGTGGTCGTTCACGCCGACAGTGCGCCGGCGCAATGCCTCGAAGACGCGGAATTCGCCGAGGATTCCGTCCGGCGGGGGCCCGGCGCCCGGCCGTCCGGTGCTCGCGACCGCCGTGTTCCATTCGGTCAGCAGGTCATTCCACTGTTCGAGGCCGGAATGGGTGTCATTCGGGGCGAGCAGCGCGATCAGGCCAACGGTGTCGTGTTCCGCGAAGACGAAGGCGGAGTGAACGGAGGTCGCGCCGCCGCGTTCGGCCGCCGCGAGGATTTCCAGGTCCTTCGTATGGCCGGGAATGGCCGGTAAGCGGGCCGCGTGAAACGGAAGTCCGGTAATCGGCGATGTCATGCCGAGCGCTCGGCACGCCTGCCAGAGATCGTTGAGATAGGCGTGTGCGGATTCGTCGTCGGCGGAAGCGGTGGGGGCGAAGCAGGCGATGAGCAGGGCCGGTTTGACGATGCCGCGCATCAGGCGGCGGGGCCGGTCGACGAGGGGCCGCCCGTCGAAGGCCCGGCCGCCGGGCCCCGGTCCTCGCTGCTCAGGTCCAACGTGAGCCGCCGCACCAGGATGTTGCGCTGCTCGCGCTGCCGCTGCGGGATGAAGGACTTCACCGGGCCGGGACGCGCCAGCGCGCGCCGCGACTCCTCCAGCCTCTGGAGCGCGCCGAGCGCGTCGCGCACGCCCTCCTCGCTCCCGTCCGCCAGCGCCGTACTCAACGCGTCCAGCGCGTCCCCCACCGCACCCCATTCCTCCGAGGTCAGCAGCCAGTCCTCAATGGCCTCGACCCGCCCGAGAACGCTCCGCACACTGAGCCGGTCCGTCATGGCCCTCCCCCCTGCCCCGAGAATGCGAAAGCCCCCCGGCACGCGCATCCGTTTCGGCGGAAGCGTATACCGGAGGGCTGACGGCGCACCCGGGAAATACCCGGAAGGATCTCTCCGCGGATCTCGGTACGGATCTCGATACGGATCTCCGTACGCCGATCGCCACGGGTTCAGTGCCGCGATGCCAACGCGCGATTGAGGTCGAGGACATTGACGTGCTTCTGGCCGAGAAAGCCCAGCTCGCGCCCCGACACATGGTCGGCCACCAGCTCGCGTACCGCGTCCGCGGAGAGCCCGCGGGCCTTGGCGACCCGGTTCACCTGCTCGTACGCGTACGCGGGCGAGATGTCCGGGTCCAGGCCGGAGCCGGAGGCGGTCACCGCGTCGACCGGGACCGAGGCCGGGTCGACACCGTCGAAGGCGGCGACGTCCTTGCGGCGCTGCTCGATCGTCTTGACCAGGCCCGGGTCGTTGGGGCCGAGGTTCGACGCGCCCGAGGCCAGCGGGTCGTAGCCGCCGGCCGACGGGCGCGGCTGGAACCACTTGGGGTCCGGACGGGCCGCCTCGTCGGCGTCGTCGGGGTTCTTCTTCGGCAGGTCGAAGCTCTGCCCGATCTGCCGGGACCCGACGACCTGGCCGTTCTGCGTGACCTCGGAGCCGTTCGCCCTGTCGCTGAAGGCGACTTGGGCGACGCCCGTGACGGCCAGCGGGTAGACGATCCCCGCGATCACGGTCATCAGCAGCAGGACGCGGAGCGCCGAGAGGTGCCTGCGGACCGCGCTGGAGTGGAACGTGAACATCGTGTCGCACCTTCCTTTCGTGAAGAGGTGTCGCTCGCCCGGAGGCGGCGGTCAGCGCAGTCCGGGGATGAACTGGATGATCAGGTCGATGAGTTTGATGCCGATGAACGGCAGGGCGAGGCCGCCGAGTCCGTAGACCCAGATATTGCGGTTGAGCAGGGCGGCGGCGGACGACGGCCGGTAGCGGACACCGCGCAGCGCGAGCGGGATCAGCGCGACGATGATCAGCGCGTTGAAGATGATCGCGGAGGCGATGGCCGACTGCGGGCTGTGCAGGCCCATGACGTTGAGCTTGTCCAGGCCCGGATAGGCGACGGTGAACATCGCGGGGATGATCGCGAAGTACTTCGCCACGTCGTTGGCGATCGAGAAGGTCGTCAACGCGCCACGGGTGATGAGCAGTTGCTTGCCGATCTCGACGATCTCGATCAGCTTGGTCGGGTTGGAGTCCAGGTCCACCATGTTCCCGGCCTCCTTGGCGGCCGAGGTGCCGGTGTTCATGGCCACGCCGACGTCTGCCTGCGCGAGCGCGGGCGCGTCGTTCGTACCGTCGCCGGTCATCGCGACGAGCTTGCCGCCCGCCTGCTCCCGCTTGATGAGCGCCATCTTGTCCTCGGGGGTGGCCTCGGCGAGGAAGTCGTCCACGCCCGCCTCCTCCGCGATGGCCTTGGCCGTCATCGGGTTGTCGCCGGTGATCATCACCGTGCGGATGCCCATCGTCCGCAGCTCCGCGAAGCGTTCGCGCATCCCGGCCTTGACGACGTCCTTGAGGTGGATCACGCCGAGCACGGTCGCGGTCGTCCCGCCGTCGCGGCGCACGATCTCGCCGACGACCAGCGGTGTGCCGCCGCTCGCCGAGATGCCGTCCACGATCTCGCCGACCTCGGGGCTCGGCTGTCCGCCCGCGTCGCGGATCCACCGGATGACGGCGGAGGCCGCGCCCTTGCGCAGCGACCGCTGGCCGCCGTCCTCGACGAGGTCGACGCCGCTCATCCGGGTCTGCGCCGTGAACGGCACGAACTCCGCGTGCGGCAGCTCCCCTTCGGCCCGCGCGCGCAGCGCGTACCGCTCCTTGGCGAGCACCACGACGGACCGTCCCTCGGGCGTCTCGTCCGACAGCGACGAGAGCTGCGCCGCGTCGGCCAGCCGGCCGATGTCGGCGCCGCCCAGCGGCAGGAACTCGGCGGCCTGCCGGTTGCCGAGGGTGATGGTGCCGGTCTTGTCGAGCAGCAGGGTGTTGACGTCGCCCGCCGCCTCGACGGCCCTGCCCGACATGGCCAGCACATTGCGCTGCACCAGCCGGTCCATGCCCGCGATGCCGATCGCGGACAGCAGCGCCCCGATCGTGGTCGGGATGAGCGCCACGACCAGCGCGACGAGGATCACGATGGACTGCTCGGCGCCCGCGTAGATCGCCATCGGCTGGAGCGTGACGACGGCCAGCAGGAACACGACGGTCAGCGAGGCCAGCAGGATGTTCAGCGCGATCTCGTTCGGCGTCTTCTGCCGTGACGCGCCCTCGACCAGGGCGATCATCCGGTCGATGAACGTCTCGCCCGGCTTGGAGGTGATCTTGACGACGATACGGTCGGACAGCACGCGGGTGCCGCCCGTCACCGCCGACCGGTCACCGCCCGACTCCCGGATGACGGGAGCCGATTCACCGGTGATCGCGGACTCGTCCACCGACGCGATGCCCTCGACGACGTCACCGTCGCCGGGGATGATCTGCCCGGCCTCGACCACCACGTGGTCGCCGAGCCGGAGTTCGGCGGCGGGCACGGGCTCCTCGGCGACCGCCCCCGCGGACCCCGCGGCGGAAGTGCCCTGCCCGTGACTCCAGTTGGCCAGCCGACGCGCCACCGTCTCGGTCTTCGTACGCCGCAGCGTCTCCGCCTGCGCCTTGCCGCGGCCCTCGGCGACGGCCTCCGCCAGATTGGCGAAGACGGCGGTCAGCCAGAGCCACGCGGTGATCACCCAGGCGAAGATGCTCGGGTCCTTGATCGCGGAGAGCGTGGTCAGCACCGCGCCCGCCTCGACCACGAACATGACCGGGTTCCTGGCCATGACACGCGGGTCGAGCTTGCGGCACGCGTCGGGCAGCGAGATCAGCAACTGCTTGGGATCGAGCAGCCCGCCGGAGATCCGGTGCGACGGCTGCGCCGCCGCGGCGCCGTGGCCCCCCGAGGGGGACGGCGGCCTGTCAGTGGTGACGGACATCAGTGCAGACCTTCCGCGAGCGGGCCCAGCGAGAGTGCGGGGAAGTAGGTGAGGCCGACGACCACGATGATCACGGCCGTGAGCAGGCCGACGAACTGCGGCCGATGGGTGGGCAGCGTGCCCGCGGTGACGGGCACCGGCTGCTGTCCGGCGAGCGAACCGGCCAGCGCCAGCACGAAGATCATCGGCAGGAAGCGGCCGAAGAGCATCGCCAGACCGAGCGCGGTGTTGTACCACTCGGTGTTGACGCTGAGGCCCGCGAACGCCGAGCCGTTGTTGTTGGCGGCCGAGGTGAAGGCGTACAGCACCTCGGAGAAGCCGTGCGGACCGGAGTTGAGCATCGCGGCGCGCTCGCCGGGCAGCGCCATCGCCGTACCGGTGCCGATCAGGACGACCGCGGGCGTGGCCAGGATGTACAGCGACGCGAATTTCATCTCGCGCGCGCCGAGCTTCTTGCCCAGGTACTCCGGCGTGCGGCCGACCATCAGCCCGGCCACGAACACCGCGATGACCGCGAGGATCAGGATGCCGTAGAGACCGGAGCCGGTACCGCCGGGCGCGATCTCACCGAGCATCATGTTGAAGATCGTCATGCCGCCGCCGCCCGGCGAGAACGAGTCGTGGAAGGAGTTGACGGCGCCGGTCGAGGTCAGCGTGGTCGAGGCCGCGAAGAGCGTCGACGCCCAGATCCCGAACCGCTGTTCCTTGCCCTCCATCATCCCGCCCGCCGCGTGACCGGCCGAACTGCTCACGCTGTGCAGCTCGTTGACGGTGATGAGCGCCACCGACGCGGCCCAGATCAGACCCATCACGGCGAGGATCGCGTACCCCTGGCGGTGGTCGCCGACCATCTTGCCGAAGGTGCGCGGCAGCGAGAAGGAGATCACCAACAGCAGGTAGATCTCCAGGATGTTGGAGATCCCGTTGGGGTTCTCGAAGGGGTGGGCGGAGTTGGCGTTGTAGAACCCGCCGCCGTTGGTGCCCAGTTCCTTGATGACCTCCTGCGAGGCCACAGGACCGCCGGTGATCGACTGCTTGTCGCCGATCAGCGTGGTGATCTCGTGGACGCCGTGCAGATTCTGCACCGCGCCCGCCGCGACCAGCACGATCGCGAAGACGAACGCCATCGGCACCAGCAGCCGTACGACGATCCGCGTCAGGTCCACCCAGAAGTTGCCGACCCGGTCCGTCCTGCGGCGCGTGAAGCCGCGGATGAGGGCGGCGACCACGGCGATGCCGACGGCGGCCGACACGAAGTTCTGCACCGCCAGACCCGTCATCTGGACCAGGTGACCCATCGTCACCTCGCCCGAATACGACTGCCAGTTGGTGTTCGTCACGAACGAGGCGGCCGTGTTGAACGCCTGGTCGGCCTTGACCGGCGCGAAGCCCAGTGACAGCAACAGGTGGTTCTGAAGCCGCTGGAAGGCGTAGAGGAAGAGCACGGACACCACGGAGAACGCCAGCACGCCCCGCAGATACGCCGACCACTTCTGGTCCGCGTCGCCGTCGACGCCGCCGAGCCGGTAGATGCCGCGCTCGACGCGCAGGTGCTTGGCGGTGGTGAGGATGCGGGCGATGTAGTCGCCCAGCGGGCGGTAGGACAGCGCCAGTGCCGCGATCAGGACGGTGATCTGGAGCCAGCCCGCGAGAGTGTCGTTCACTAGAACTTCTCCGGGAAGATCAGGGCCAGCACGAGGTAGACGAGCAGGCAGGCAGCCACGACGAGGCCGACGACGTTCTCGGCGCTCACAGCTTCTCGACCCCCTTGACCACCAGGGCGAGCACGGCGAACACCGCGACCGTCACGAGGACGAAGACAACATCGGACATGGGCGAGAACCCCGGATCGTGTGGAGAGGTGAACGGAAGGACATCGCTCATGAGACGGCCTGACCGGGGCCCGTCCGGCGCTGTTAACGCTTCCCTGGCGCGGCGGACGGCCACGTTGACACCGTCTTGACGGCGCAGGCCGTGTCCTGCCGGGCTCTGCCGGGGTGTACGGCCGCGCCGCAGGTCAGCGGGGCGGCGCGCGAACGATTACGGCAGCCGGGTGAGCGGGGGCGGGCTGGTGTCCGGGGGCCCGGCGTCAGGGGCGCGGAGGCGCGGCGGGCTGGCGTCGGGGTCGCGGGGTCGCGGCGGCCTGGCGGCCCGGCGGCCCGGCGGCCCGGCGGCCCGGCGTCAGGGTCGCGTCAAGACCGCGGGCGGGGGCGTCAGGGCCACGTCAGCGGTCGGTACGGGGCCGCCGGACGCTCGTAGCGTCGGAGACATGGGATACGGCGAGGCGGTCGAGACGGCGCGGTCGGGGGCTTCCCCGGTGTCGGCCGGGCACGCGCGCGCGGCCGGGCACGGGTACGGGCCCGCGGCCGGGTACGGGCACGGGCCCGGTTCGGCGTACGGACGCCCGCGCCCGCGCGGCGCCGCGCACGTATCAGCGCACGTATCCGCGTACGGGCGGCTGCCCGGTCAGGTGCGCGTCCATCGGCCCGCGACGGCGTACGACCACGGATGGCGCGCCGGATTCCGGGTCGCCCTCGGGGTGGCGGGCGGCCTGCTCGCGGCGCTGACCGCGGCGGACTGGGCGCTGGGCACCCTCGACCCCGTGCGGGCCGCGTTCTGGACCGCGCTGGCCGCCGCCGTCTTCGGGGCCCTGTGTCCGCCCCTGGTCACGGCGGGTGACGGCTGGCTCCGGGTGCGGGGCGTGCTGCGCGGCCACCGCGTCCGTACCGACCGCCTGGTCCGTATCCACCTCTTCCCCGGCCGCACCCCCCGGCTCGTCCTCATCGACGCCGAGGGCGGGCGCGCCGCCTTCGACCCGCGCGTGCTCGCGGCCAACCCCGGCCTGTGGCGCCTGCTGGAGGCGGGCGGGCGGCGGTCGTACGGCAGGGGGCTGCTGGTCGCGGGGCTGCCGGTGCTGGACGGGCTGGCGGCCGAGGCCGCAGGGGGCGCGGGGCGGGAGCCGGGACCGGAATCGGGTGCGGAATCGGGTCTGGAATCGGGTGCGGAATCGGGGCGGGTGCCGGGTCCGGGGTCGGGCGGCGGGCCGGGCCGGTCGGGTCGCGGCTGATCCGGGGTGCGGACCCGGGGCAGGCGGGGCAGGCTGGTGTCATGGACACTCCGCCGATCACCGTGCACCCGCCGGGCCCCGGCGGCGGGCGGCGGGTCACCATCCGCGGCACCGACGTGGGCCGCGCCCACCGCATAGCCGACCTCGTCGAATTCCTCCGCCGCGCCGGTCTGGACGACATAGAGGTCGAGGAGACCGACCTGATCCAGTGGGTCGGCGGCGACGCGGACACCTGGTCGTAGCCGATACGAGGCCGTCGGCCGTACGACCCACGGCGCACGTGTCGGTGCGGGTAGGTTCGGACCCGGCGTAACGCCCAACGGGGGCGTCGGCGACATCCTGGAGGACCGGGCCGGTGTCAGAGCGAGTCGAGCGCAATCAGTTAATCATTGACCAATTCCGCGCCAATGGAGGGCAGTTGGGCGGCGGAGGTCTCCCTCTGCTGCTCCTCACCACCACCGGCGCCCGTACCGGCCGCCGCCTCACCTCCCCGATGGCCTACGCCACGGACGGCCCGGACCTCGTCGTCTTCGCCGCCAACGGGGGCCGTCCCACTCACCCCAACTGGTTCTACAACCTCCGCGCCGACCCCGCCGCCCACGTCGAGGTCGGCACCGAGTCCTTCGACGTCACGGTCACCATCACCGAGGGCGCGGAGCGCGACCGGCTCTGGGCGCAGCAGTTGCGCGCGGCACCGTTCTTCGCGGACTTCCAGCAGCGTGCGGGGCGCACGATTCCGGTCATCACGTTGAGCCGCTGAGCCGCTAGGGCGCTGAGCCGTTGGCCCGCTGAGCCGTTGGCCGCTGGATTTCGGGCCCGCGCCGCCGAGGCCCGACGTGCGTCCTTCGGGGTGTTCCGTGATCGCCGCCGCTGCGTGTCAGTTCCGGCGGTGGCTCGTTGACCAGGGCGTGGCCCCGCGAATATGCGGCGGGCATGGTCGGTGTCAGCGGCGGGACTCGGTCCCGGACCAAGGAGGAACGTGATGGGCGCAGAGGTGCGGGACATGGTCGGCGGCGTGGGCAAGCTGGGTGCGCGGGCCGCCGTGCTGGGCGCGGTCGCGGGAGCGGCGCTGCTCCCGGCCGGTGTCGCGCACGCGAGCGTCCTCGGGGTCGGCGACGCGGTGTTCGGCAACGCCTGCGTCAACCAGGACCACGGCGTACGGTCGGCGGGCGCGACGGTCGCGGGCAGCGGGGTGGGCGGCGGCAACCAGACCGGTCTGCCGCTCAGCCTGCCGCGCAACCACTGCGGCGGCAGCGGGATCGTCTGCACCGCCGTCTTCATGTCGTCCGTCTGACCCGGGCGGGAGCGGCGGAGCGGCGAGCGGCGGCCGGTCGGATGACGGCAACGGCGGGCACAACGGTGGTTACGGTGGCGGGCGTTGGTACGGGCGTGGGTACGTGCGCTGCGCCGGGTGTCGGTACGAGTGTGGCCGCGAGTGCCGCGCCCGGCGACCGGGCGGTGGCCGAACTGCTCGCCCTCAGCGGGCAGGCGCTGCCGTCGCTCCGCCGGTGGGCGGCCTCGGAACCGGACTGCGGCCTGGCCCGTGCGCTGCTCACCCTGGCGACCGGCGACGGCCTCGGCGACGCGGAGCTGAAGGCGGAGTTGGCCGTCGCGTACCGCGACGCGCAGGCGGCCGGCGAGCGCCAGGCGAGCGTGGTGTACGGCGTGTTCCTCTTCACGCACCGGCAGTACGCGCTCACCGCGGACCACTTGGTGGCGCACTTCGCCCGGTGGCCGGCCGACGAGGTCGCCGGGCTCATGCTCGGCGCCTTCGCCGCGGACGCGGACCCGGCCGGACGCGCGCGGGGCGAAGCCCTTGTCGAGGAACAGGCCGCCGTCGCGGGCCCCGCCAACTGGCCCTGGACGAGCTGGCTGGCCGCCGCCCGAGCGGAGCAGGGGCGGGTACGCGACGCCCACCGGCTCGCGGTACGCGCCCTGGAAATCTGCCCGCGCTCGGGCGTCGCCGCCCACGCCCTCGCCCACGCCGAGCACGAGTTGGGCACCGGGCGGGCGGGCACGGAATTCCTCGACGCCTGGCTCGCGGCGGACCCGCGCGCGGTGCAGTCGCGCCATCTCACCTGGCACGCCGCGCTCCACTCCATCGCCTGCGGCGACTTCGCCGACGCCCGTCGCCGCGCGGACGCGGCCCTGTCCAGGTCCGACGTCGGCATGCGGGCCGCGACCAACTGGCGCCTGCTGCTGGCCGGACAGGAACCGGCCGGGCGCAACGACCGCGCGCACGTACGGGAGTTGCTGGCCGGACCGGGCGGCATGGCGGAGGTCTTCCACACCTTCAACCTCGCCCTCGCCCTGGCCGTGGAGGCCGCGACCGACGACCTGCACGCCCTGGCCCGCCGCGCCGCCGCCGACCCGCGCACGGAGTTCCGCGACGTACTGGCCCCGGTGGTACGGGCGTTGGCGGAGATCACCGCGGGCCGCCCCCGGGCGGCGGCCGACCTCCTCACCGACCTGGGCGAGGCGGCGGACCGGATCGGCGGGGTGCGCGTGGAGCGCGAGATCATCCACGACACCCTCGCCCGCGCCCTCGCGGACGCCGGAGAACCCGCCCGCGCCGCCGCCCTGCTCCACGACCGCGTCGCGGCCCGCCGCCACCACGTATACGAAGACCTTCTCCTTACGCCGGGCGGCCCGGTCGTCTCCGCTGACCCGGCGGCCGACCGCCGATCGCCACCTACTCCGGCGTGACCGCCACACCGCCGACGGCGTACCCCCGCGCCGTCCGTGGCCGTCCCGTCCGCCCCGGCGGCCGACCGCACCTCGCCCCGCGCGTCCCCGTGCGCCGCACGCCTGGCCGTGTCCCGGTGGCCTTACGCGTGCGTGCGCGCCACGCCCAGGGTGGCTCCGATCGGACGGCCGCACCAGCCGCGCGGGTGCGGGCGCGGGTGCGCCCCGTACGTCGGCGAGGCCCGCGTACTGGTGGCCCGTCGCGGGTGGCGACCCACCGTTTGCCCGCGCACCCGCGTGCGCGACGCGCCACGTACGTCGGTGCGGCCCGCATACCGGTCGGTCTCACGCGTGGTCACGTACCCGCGACCGGGCCTCGTGGCCGTGAGCGCCACGCGCCCACGTACCCCCGCCATGCCGCTCATCGCCGGGCATCAAGCCCGGCCCGCCCCGACTTCTTCGGAGAGTTACATGTCCGCTGCCCACTTGATCGTCGTGTCTTTGCCGGGCAGTGGGACGCCGGTGGTGGCCGGGATCACCGGCGCGCTCGGGTATGCCTCGCTCGGCACGATGAGCGGAGATCAGTCGGCCGGGCCGCGGCAGCCCGGTCCTGGCGAGGTGTATTCGCTGCTCACGGCCGCCTACGGTCCCGAGAAGGCCGCCCGCCTGCTGAACCCGAATCCGAGTCCGAACCCGAATGTGGAGCCCGCTTTTCACGAGGCGGTCAGCGCCCTGTGGCGGGTGTGGTGGACGCGTTTGGGCCAGCCGGTCACGCACGGCTCACCCGTGGACCCCGGCGCCGAAGCCCGGCTGGCCCGGCTGCCCGCCGCCGAACTGCTCGATCTGCTGCCGGGCAGGGGCTGTTGGTACGTCACCGGCCTGGACCTGCGCCGGGCCGACGCCGACCTTCTGCGCGTCTGGCACTCCGGCGGACGGCCGCCGATCGTCTTCCACCACCGGGACATCCGCGACCGGATCATCAGCCAGATCCGCGCCCTCACCCGGCCCGAGGGCCAGGTGGGCTCCCTGCCGGAACACCTCGTCTACCGCGACATCCTCACCGCCCTGCCGACGCTGGACGCCCGTATCACCCTCGCGCTGACCGACCCCGGCTTCCCCGGCATGCACGAGGCCCGCCGGAGCCAGTGGCTCCTCCGCCACCCGGCGGTCTGCGTGATCACCGACGAGGAACTCGCGGGCCCCGCGCGCGAAGAGGCACTCGCCCGCCTCCTGCGCGCGACGGGCCACACGTCCCTCCCGGCCACCGCACTCCCCCCGCCGGCCGCCCCCGGCGACGTACCGCCGGACACCGGCCGCGCGCTCTTCACCCCCGCCCACGACCGGCTCCTCCGCCTCCACCACGGCGACCTCCTGCCTCCCCTGGACGCGGCCACGTCCACGAGGTGAAGGCCGCCGTGCGCTCAGGTACTTGCTCGGTAGTGGCCCGGGCACGTCCCCGATTCCGCGCCGGAGGCGTCAGGTGCCGTTGACCAGGCGGATGTAGCGGACCCAGTCCCAGTTGGGTCCGGGGTCGGTGTGGTCGGTGCCGGGGACCTGGACGTGGCCGATGATGTGGTCGCGGTCCTTGGGGATGCCGTACTTGTCGCAGATCTCGGCGGTGAGGGCGGCCGAGGAGTGGTACATCGCGGTGGTGAAGTAGGCGGGCTGGTCGACCCAGCCCTCGTGCTCGATGCCGATGCTGCGGGTGTTGTAGTCCCAGTTGCCCGCGTGCCAGGCGACATCGCGCTCGCGGACGCACTGGGCGATGGCGCCGTCGCCCGAGCGGACGACGTAGTGGGCCGCCGCCGCGTGGGAGGGGTCCTGGAAGAGGCTGATGGTGTCGGTGAAGGACTCCTGGGTGACGTGGATCACCACGAGGTTGATCGGGTAGGTCGAAGTGCGGTTGGACGCCGTGTAGTTGCCGGAACTGGCCGGGGTCCAGGAGGCCGACGGGTAGTCCACGGTGGCGGCCGACGCGCGGCCGATCCCGGACGTCAGGTCCGCCGTGACGCCGACGGTGACGGCGGCCCCGAAGGCGAGGGTGCCGCGCAGCAGCGAGCGCCGGGTGGGCGTCTCCGCCGCGAGCGGGACCCCGGCGGGGGTGCCGGGTATGCGCCCGGGTGAGCCGGTGGGTTCGGCGCCGGAGACGACCCCGGACGGGACCGGGACCCCGGACACGACCCCGGACGTACCCGTGGACGTAACGCCGGGCGTGCCCCCGGACGTACCCGTGGACGTCACGCCGGGCGTGCCCGAGGCGTCGACTTCGCGCCCAACCTGGCCGGATTCACCGGCCGGGCTCAACGGGCTTGACGGCGCGGGTACTTGGGGGTCGCTGGGGCGTGCCATGAAAAGCTCCCTTGGGCGTCATGGAGAGGACGAGTGCATGACAGAAGTACGGGGCCTGCTCATGGTGGGGTCCGGGTGCGTGACCTGCCAAGCGATTCGCGAATTGGCAGAGGTCCACACCGGTGGCGAGACCGCGGCGGCCCCGTCGCCGCCCGTTGCTTGGCTGCCGGACCCCGGCCGTCGGTCGACGCCGTACACAGCCGTGCACACGGAATCGGCGCCGCGCCCTGACCGTACGTAATCGAACCGTCCCCCTGTGCATAACAACTGACACACGCTCACATCACTACCCGGCCACATCCGGTGCCGGGTTTACCCGTATCGCGCACTCCGTGACCGTTTGGTTCCCGACGTCAACTCTTTGATTCGGCTTGGAAAACGACCCCGGCTCTATTAACGTTCGATAACGCAGCGCGGTTGTCACCACCGCCACAGAGGCGGCACCGCGCGCTTGCCGAATCCCGTCCGCGGGAACCGGGGACCCGCCCTCCTGCTCGCCACACCCTGGCGTACGGGAGGGGTCCAATGGGGTGAATCGGGCAGCATCCAGGCCCGTAGGAGACCTTCCTGCTCCGAACCCGTCAGCTAACCCGGTAGGCGACAAGGAAGGAAAGGAGTGCGCCCGCGTGGCGTCCAACCAGCCTGCCTACGCTCCCGCCCCGGCGGCCCCAGCGGCCGATCCCCCCGGCGAGTGGGACGACTGGAATTCTCCAGGGGATTCCGCCGCCTCTGCCGAAGCCACTGCTTCTGCTTCTGCTTCTATCTCTGCCTCTGTCGCTGCCCCTGCCGAAGCCGCCGCGTACGTCGCGGCCCAGGGCGACCCCGGTGCCGCGAGCGCGCAGGGCGGATACGGCGCGTACGGCGTTCAGGGCGCGAACCGTCACCGGCTTCCGCGCCAGCGCTCCGTCGGCTCCGTGGCCCGTGGCTCGACCGTCCTCGGCGTCGCCGCGATGGCCGCCGTAGGGGCCGGGGGCGTGGCCGTCGCGGCCGACGCCGTACCCGCGCCCATAGCGGTCCCGGACCTGCCGGAAATTCCCGACTCCCTTGACCTGCCCCCGAGTTCGACCGGGGTCTCGCCCGCCGGTTCCCCCGGCGTCTCGGCGCTGCCCACGGCCGGTGACTTCTTCGGCGCGGCGGTACGGGACGTGTCGGCCCCCGACACCTCCGTGAGCACGGCCGCCGATACGGCCACGGCCACGGACTTGGCTCCGGACCCCGACTTGGCTCCGCCCACGGACTTGGTTCCGGCCACGGACTTGGCGCCGGTTTCGACCACGGCTCCGACCACCGTCGTGGCCGCCTCCTCCGTCGACGTCGCGCCGTCCGCCGCCCCCGTGCCCACCGACCCCGGTGAGGCCCTGCGCGCCCGCATCATCGACGAGGCCACGCGGCAGCGGGACGCCGCCGCGCGGGCCGAGCGCGAGGCGGCCGAGAAGGCGGCGGCCCAGCAGGCCGCCCGCGAGGCCGCCGCGCAGAAGGTACGCGAGCAGGCCGCCGCCGCGAAGGCCGCGGCGGAAGCACAGGCCAAGGCCGATGCCGAGGCCGCCGCCAAGGCCGAGTCCGAGCGCCTGGCCCACCTCGCGGTCTCGTACCTCAAGCCGCTCGCCTCGTACACGCTCACCGACAGCTTCGGCGAGGCCAGTTCCCTGTGGGCCAACACCCACTCCGGCCAGGACTTCGCCGCTCCCACCGGCACCCCGGTGCACGCCATCCACACCGGTACGGTCACCTCGGCCGGGTGGGCGGGCTCGTACGGCTACCGCGTGATCCTCACCCTCGATGACGGCACCGAACTGTGGTACTGCCACCTCTCCACCATGGTCGTCACCTCCGGCGAGGTCATCACCGGCGACACCATCGGGCGCGTCGGCGCCACCGGCAACGTCACCAGCCCCCACCTCCACCTGGAGGTCCGCCCCGCCGCCGGGGCCGCCCCCATCGACCCGGCCGTCTGGCTCCGCGCCCACGACATCGCCGTCTGAACCATCCGGGACGGTCCCGCTCCACCCGGGACCGCTCCTCCGGTTAACCCCGACGGCCCTGGCGCTCCCCCCCGACGCCAGGGCCGTTGGCATGCGGCCGGTTCGGTCAGCCCTTCCGGTCCAGCGTCGCCGACAGCACGGCGATACCCGTCCCGCCCTCGTCGAACTGGCGCAGGACATCCGCCAGCGTGGCGGCGGCATCGGTGTGCTCGATGACGAGCAACGGCTGCGCGCCGTCGTCCTGGACCGCCGGCACGAAGTCGGTGACGATCTCGCCCCGCAGCAGCACCAGACGGTCGGCATCGAGCGGATCGCGGGCCAGCCCGGCGAGGTGCGTCCGCAACTCGTCCGTCTCGCCCAGATCGGCGTCCAGCACCGCGTGGTGCGACAGCACCGTCACGGCCAACCGCTCGCCGATCCGCTCATAACGCGCCGAGAGGTCGTCCGGCAGCAGATAAAAGACGCCCTCCTCGCCCTCGTGCCCCCGGTTCAGCAGCAGACGGATCATCCGCTCCGCCGGGTCGGGCGAGTCCAGATCGAGGTCCAGAATCACTTCCACGCCGTCCGGATCCACCGACGGGATCGCGCCGATCCATATCCGCGCCGACCCGGAACCGGCGGCCCCGCCGCCGGTCGTGACATCGTCGTCGTCCATGCGCGGCATTCAAACACGCGGCTCTCAGCCGCCCGGGCCCGTCACGGCCGGGGCGTGGTCTCAGGGGCGACGGCGATGTCGGCGTCGGCCCGCGACCGCCCTGGACGGGGCGCCCGCGTCGGCGTTCATACGCGCGGCTCTCAGCCGCGTCGGCCCGTCACGGCCCAGGACGCGGCGGCCACGCCACCGGCGACGGTGAAGACGGCGGGCCAGGCGCCGAGCTTGCGGGCGAGAGGGTGCGAACCCGCGAAAGCGGCCACGTAGACGGTGGTCAGCGTCGTGGCGACCGCCGGTCCCGAGCGCGCGTGCCACTCGCGGGCCGCGAGCGTGCCCGCCGCCGCGAGGGCCACGCCCCCAAGGGCCCGCTTCCGCGTCCACCGGGCCACCCCGTAGCCGCCGATCAGCCCGCCCGCCGCCACCACACTCGCCGGAACCCCAGCCATCCCGTCCTCCTCCTCACGCACCAACCCCGAAGCCTTGCCTCCGAGGCTAACCGCCCCTCGTCCGCCCCCTCCGCGAGGGGGTCCACGACCAGAGGCGGCGAGTCGCCCTGTCCGGTGTTTGGGGACGGGAGCCGGGGTTGGCGGGTGTGCCAGAGGCGGTGAGTCGGCCCGTCCGGCGTTTGGGGACGGGAGCCGGGGCTGGCGGTGTGCCAGAGGCCATGAGTCAGCCCGTCCGGCGTTTGAGGACTAGCCCCAGCGGCAATGAGCGCCCACCCGTCGGCCACGCCCCACCGTCCGGCACCCGAGGGCGGATAGGGGACGGTTCCCCGGGCGGGACCCCTGCCGCCCCTACCCTCGGGGAATGACCGACGCCGACCTCCGTACGGAGGGCCGCCCGGAGGGCCGTACCGAGGGCCGTACGCCCCGCGACTGGGCCGTGGACGCGGCCGCGCTCTGCTTCGCCGTACTGGTCGGCATGGTGGTGTACGGCGTCGCGGCGCAGCACGAGGACCGGCCGGTGTGGATCCAGGCGGTCGACCTGCCGCTCGGCGCGCTCGCGTGCGTGTCGCTGTGGTGGCGCAGGCGGTACCCGATGGCCGTGGCGCTGCTGGCCGTACCCGCGTTGGCGCTGTCCAACAGCGTGTTCGGCGCCGGGATGGTGATCACGGCGAGCCTGGCGCTGTACGAGCCGCTGCGCCGTTCGCTGCCGGTGCTCGGGCTGTTCGTGGCCGCGTCGGTGCCGGACGCGCTGCTGCTGTCGGACCCGCACGGCACCGACTGGACGGCGGCGGCCTTCTCGGTGGCGTACTACCTCGTCTCCTTCGCCTCGGGCAGCGCCCTGCGCAGCCGACGCCAACTCCTCGTCCGGCTGCGGGAGGACGCGGTACGCGAGCGCGCCGACCACGCGCGGCGGCTCGCCGACACCCGCCGCGCCGAACGGACCGCCATCGCACGGGAGATGCACGATGTGCTGGCGCACCGCATCTCGCTGCTGTCCGTGCACGCGGGCGCGTTGGCGTACCGGACGAGGAGCGCCGGCGGCCCCGCGCTGGACGCCGCCGAGATCGAGGCGAGCGCCCGCGTCATCCGGGACAACGCCCATCAGGCGCTGGAGGAGTTGCGGGAAGTGCTGCTCGTGCTGCGGACGGAGGACGAGGGCACGGCCGCGCCGCAGCCACGGCTAGCGGACGTGGCCGTGCTGGTGGCCGAGGCGCGGGCGGCCGGCCAGGACGTGCAGTTCCACGACGACGTGGACGCCGCGCTCGCGTCCGACCTGCGCCCGCAGGTCCAGCGCACCGCCTACCGCGCGGTGCAGGAAGCGCTGACCAACGCCCGTAAGCACGCGGCCGGTTCACCCGTGACCGTACGGCTGAGCGGCGCGCCCGGCGCGGACCTCACCGTCGAGGTGACCAACCCGCAGGCGTACGAGGCGACTTCGGGGCCGCCGCGCCCGCTCCCCGGTTCCGGCACCGGTCTCGTGGGCCTCGGCGAGCGCGTCGCCCTGGACGGCGGGACCCTCGAACACGGCCGCGCTGACGGCGTGTTCACCGTACGGGTACGGCTACCGTGGCCCGCGAGATCAGCGCGTGATCCACGGCAGCGGGGGAAGGGCGAGGCGTGAGGGGCGACGGCATGATCCGGGTACTTCTGGTCGACGACGACCCGCTGGTGCGCGCCGGGCTGAAGATGATGCTGCGCGGCGCCGACGGCGTCGAGGTCGTCGGCGAGGTGGGGGACGGCGCGGCCGTACCCGGGGCCGTACGGCAGCACGGTCCCGACGTCGTCCTCATGGACATCCGCATGCCGGTCATGGACGGCATCACCGCCACCCGCGCCCTCACCGGGCGCGACCCCGCGCCCCAGGTCATCGTGCTGACCACCTTCGGCGCCGAGGACACCGTCCTGGAGGCGGTACGCGCGGGCGCGGCGGGCTATCTGCTCAAGCACACCGAGCCGGAGGAGATCGTCGAGGCCGTACGCCGGGCGGCTCGCGGCGAACCCGTCCTGTCGCCGTCCGCCGCCCGTGCCCTCATCGCCCACGCGGCTACCGGGTCCTCTTCCCGCGCCGACGCCGCCCGGCAGCGGCTCGCCGACCTCTCCGAGCGCGAGCGCGATGTCGCCCGGGCCGTCGCCGAAGGGCTCTCCAACACCGAGATCGGCGCGCGGCTGCATGTGTCGGTCGGGACGGTCAAGGCGCATCTGTCCAGCGCGCTGGGGAAGGCCGGGGTCGAGAACCGGATTCAGCTCGCGTTGCTGGCGCATGACGCGGGGGAGGAGTGAGGGGGCGGTGCTCGCGGCGGTCCCGTCCCGTAGCGCCTCCGGCGGGGATGCGGGCCGGTGGGTGTACGGGGCCGGTCGGTGGGTGTACGGCACGGGCCGGTCGGTGGGGTGACGGGTCTGGCCGGTCGGACCGCGGGTCTGGCCGGTCGGCCGAGGCCGTGAACGGGGCGGGTGCCTAGCGTCGGAGGTATGCCTTCCGACGACGCAGTACGGACGTCTTTGCCGCGGGCCGCCGCTTCCGCCCCGGACCCGGGGGCCGAGGCCGGCCGGGGGACCGTATCCGACCCTGGGGCCGACTCCCGGCCGGGGACCGTATCCGACCCCCGGACCGTATCCGCGTACCGGCCGCCGGCCGACCCGCGCCCGCACGACCGGCGCCCGCATGACCCGCGTCCGCAGGACCGGCGCCCGTATCACCGTCTCCGGCTCGCGGTGGCCCTCTTCTTCCTCTCTCCCCTGATCGGGGAGTTCCTGCTCGGCAACCAGCCGGTCACCGCGCTGCCGTCCGTCCTGATCCTCGCGCCGATGTACGGCGGCGGCGCCGTACTGATCCGCGAGTGCGCGCGGCGCCTCGGCCGGGGCTGGCCGACGATGATCGTGCTCGCGGCGGCATACGCCCTGGTCGAGGAGGGGCCGATCGACCAGATGCTGTGGAATCCGCACTACGGCGGGTTCGACATGGCGGGCGCGTACGCGGGGACGTACGTGCCGTTCCTCGGGACGAGCGTCGGGATGATCGAGGACGTGCTGTCGATCCACACGGTCTGGAGCGTGTGCGTGCCGATCGCGATCGTGGAGACCTTCGCGTGGGGCGGCGGGCGCGCGGGACGGGAGATCCGGCCGTGGCTGGGCAACATCGGCCTGCCGCTGGTCGCCGCGGCCTTCGTCGCCGACTCGCTCTTCCTCGCCGTCGCGCAGCAGCACAGCGAGCACTTCATGGCCTCGCCCGCGCGGCTCATCGGCTGCGGCGCCGTCATTCTCGTACTGATCGCGCTGGCCTTCACGCTCCCCGCCCGCCCGGCGACCCGCCCGACGGCCCGTACGCCCCGCCCCTGGCTCGTCGGCGCCACGGCCTTCGCCGCCACGTCCCTCTACTGGGCGCGCGGCGGCCTGCTCCCCTCCGGCGTCCCCGACTGGACCGACCCCGCGCTGTGGCTCCTGGCCGTCGCCGCCTTCGTACGCCTCGCGCTCCGCTGGTCCCGCGGCCCGGCGTGGTCCGCCGCCCACCGCTTCGCGCTCGCCGCGGGCGCCGTCCTCACCTACGCCTGGGTCGGCTTCACGCAGTCCTCGACTCTCGACGTCTCCCTGTCCCTGGCCCTGACGGGAAGCGCCGTCTTCGCCCTCGCCGCCCTCGTCCTCCTGGCCGCCGCCGCCCGCGCCCTCACGCGCCGCGCAACTCCCGGTCGCCCCGCCCCCAGAAACGCCGGTACACCCGCCGGGCCAGCAGCGGACCGAGAATCCACAGCACCCACGCGTGCGTCGTCGCGAAGAACACCGGAATGGACAGACCGAACCCGACGATGACCCCGTACGACCCCTCGTTCCCGTCCACCCCGGCGCCCGTCCCCGTGGGGTTCAGCGTCTTCAGGTAATACGTCAGGGCGAGCAGCGTGACATTCGCCAGCACCTGCAACAGCGCGTAGAAGCCCCACCGCAGCGCATGCGTGGCGACGGTGTCGTGCCCCTCCTCGATCAGCATCTTCGTCGCGAACGGATTCAGGATGATCATCATCAGCCACACCATGTTGATCTTCCGCAGCCGCGTATCGACCCGCAGCGCCGTCCTGAACACCCTGTGGTGCTCGCCCCACGCCATCGCGATCACCACGAAACTGATCAAAAACGCCAGGTAATGCCCGTCATCCGCCCGCACCGAGTGCCAGAACTCCGACACATCGTGCCCCTCCGGCACCGGCAACTCCAACGCGAGCAACGTGATGGCGATCGCCACCACCGCGTCCGAAAACAAAATCAGCCGCTCCGCCGCCCGCGTCTCATGCCCTTGCTCGTTCTCCGAAATATCCGTCTCCCCACACACCGCGACGCCCCAAAGACCCCGCACTCACCACTAAAACCGCCCCAGTAGACCACCCCACCCCACCTCCCACAGTGCGATGCCGCACCTACGCAAGGAGGGGTCAGTTCGTCAGAAGTGCGCGGAGAGCCGTCGGGGTCCGCCACGGCTCCTCGGGGCTTGCACTGCGGTGGCACATGCGGTGGCAGTTCGAGCAGAGCAGGGCGAGGTCGTCGAGCGACGTGGTGGTCTCCCCGGAAACGTGGAGCGGGAGCGTGTGATGACCTCGATGTAACCGTCGCCAAGGCTGCCGTATGTCTCAGCGAAGCTGAAGTCGCACGCTTCGCAGCGCAGGCTGCCGCCGGCTGCGAGCACGGACTTGATCTTCCTGGCCCGGAGCTTCGGATCCCGCTCCCTCGCGTGGTGGAGCCGAGCGAGCAGCCGGCCTTCCGGCGCGGCTTCGTCGTCTGGATCCGGTGGCTCGGCAGGGAGCTGAAACGGACCGTTGACGGCTACATTCCGAATCCGCTCGGCGGCGGCCAGCATCTCCTCGGGCCGGGCGATGAAGGCGGCCACGACTTCCTTGTCCAGGCGTCCGCCCCGGGTCGGCGGGCCCTGGTGGGACGGGTGAGCCGTGGCCAAGTCCGTCGTCTTGCGGCTGACGCTTCCCGTGGAGCGGAACTTGACGCTGCGGGTCTCGACCGGGTGGAGGGGGAGCACTTGCAGCAGGTCGGACAAGTCCATTACCTGGAGGTCGTTCTCGCGAAGTTCCTTCCAGCCGTTCTGCACGACGAGGGCGCACGCGAGGAGGAGTTCATCCCGCTGCCAAGAAGGGTTCCGCATGCGCCTTATCGTAGGACTGCTCGCTGTGGCGTGACGGGTGCCCGAAGACTGCCGTCCGCTGCGCGACACTTGAGCGGATTGTCAGTGGGGTCTGCCACCCTCTGTGACAGTGAGATGCAAGACGCTCACACGGCGCGACTGGGATGAGGGTGCATGACGAGCATTGAGCCACAGTTCACCTCGGTGGAGATCTGCGCCGGAGCAGGCGGCCAGGCGGTGGGCCTGCACCGGGCGGGGTTCAAGCACCTTGCCCTGATCGAGATCGACCCGCATGCCTGCCAGACGCTCAAGGACAACGTCGAGGGCAATCCGAAGTGGGACGGCTGCAAGGTCATCGAGGCCGATCTCACGAAGTTTGACCCACGCCGGTTGAAGCTCAAGCCAGGAGTGCTCGACCTGTTGGCGGGCGGCGTCCCGTGCCCGCCGTTCTCGGCGGCAGGCAAGCAACTGGGCCACGAGGATGAGCGTGACCTCTTTCCTACGATGCTTGACCTGATCGGCTTCCTGCAGCCGAAGGCCGTGATGATTGAAAACGTCCGGGCACTGCTGGAACCGCCCGAGAAGTTCCGTAAGTACCGCGAAGACGTCATCGAGCACCGCCTCAAAGAGGCTGGATACACGATCTGCTACTGGAAAGTGCTGGAAGCACGGGACTACGGGGTTCCGCAGCTTCGGCCGCGGGCGATTCTCGTAGCGATGAAGCCGGAGTATGCGAAGCACTTCGCCTGGACTGAACCGGAGCACACCAAGCTGCTCACGGTTGCGAAAGCCTTGGCGAAGTCCATGCGTGAGCGCTACCAGGCCAGCGGGCAGGACCCTCGCTGGAAGGGTCTTTACACCGCCCGCTGGGAGACCGCCTACAAGAAGTGGCTCAAGGCCGCGAAGACCGGCACCGTGGCGCCCACGCTGGTGGGCGGATCAAAGAAGCACGGCGGAGCGGATCTCGGCCCCAGCCGGGCGAAGGAAGCCTGGCGGAAGCTCGGTGTGTGCGGGCTGGGCGTCGCGAACGATCCGTCGGACCTTCAGGATCCGGAGCGGGACCTCTACGCGGAGCGCGGTCCCAAGCTGACCGTGCTGCAGGCAGCGACCATCCAGGGATTCCCCGAGGACTGGAAATTCTCCGGCCGGAAGACGGCGGCATACCGCCAGGTGGGGAACGCCTTCCCGCCGCCTGTCGCCGAAGCCGTCGGCAAACAGATCGTCGCCGCCTTGGCCGCGGGGAAGCGTGAGAAGGACGCGCAGATCGAGAAGGACTCCGCTCTCTTTGAAGTCTCCGCCCCGTCAGCTCCTGCTCGCACGCATCTTGTCAACCGTGGCGGCGATCGTGAGCGCGCAGGCGTCCGGTGACTCGTGCTCCCAAAAGCGCAGCGCCGTCCAGCCGGCTTCAGCGAGCCGTTCGTTCGTATCCCGGTCCCGCGCCATGTTCCTGGCGACCTTCTCTGACCAGTAGCCCGAATTGGTCTTCGGCGACACATAGTGCTCCGGGCAGCCGTGCCAGTAGCAGCCGTCGATGAAGACGGCGACCTTTGCCGGCCGGAACACCAGATCCGCCGTCCGGCGAAGGTCGGGCAGGGGGCGCGCTGAGACGCGATAGCGCAGCCCCCGCGCATGCACCAGGCGCCGTATCAGCCACTCCGGCCCCGTATCCCGGCTCCGGATAGCCTGCATGTTCCGTCGGCGGCTCTCAGAAGAGGCCCAGGAACCCGGCGGTGGGGACCAGTCGTCCGTCAACCTGCTCTCCCCCCTTGAGTCACGTACGCCCCGGACACACAGTTCGGCCTTCAGCCGTCCAGAGGCACTCAACGGTACCGAGCCTACGGGTGGGCTGGCCGAAGACACTGCGCTGGCAGTCAGCCCGTTCACTTGGTGTGGGTAGGGAGCAGCGGAGCCGCCTGGGGCGGTTCGCCCGGCAGGGCGCAGGCCCAGCGGCGTTCACTGAGAACGACGGTGGGCCGGAGGGTCTCCGCCGGTCCGACCTCAACGACACGAACGCTGACGAACTCGCCCTCGCGGGGTACCGGTATGCCCAGTTGCTCGGCGATCCGCCTGTGGCTCTCGTAGTCGCCGATGATGAGGATGCCGTCCCTGCGCAGTGCGCTCCGCGAACCCCCATTGCCGCGGACCCGCTTCATGTAGTCCTTCTGCTGCGCTACCGTCCGCACGACGTTCCGTCCGATCCGGCGCTTCTGGACTCTGCGGAAGAGTTCGTTCAAGCGCGCCTGCCCAGATGAGGATGCGAACACTGCTTTCCGGTCGGTCGGATCCATGTGGAGCAGCACATTCTCCGGGAGTTCCGCATCGCGCCATAGCCACGTGATCTTTTCCCGTTGCTTGGAGTTGACCGTCTGCTTGAGGTCCCGGTTGTTGCCCTGGTTCAGCAACTCCGCCCTGATGCGCACCAGGCCGGCGCTCCACCGGCTCTTGTAGTCATCAGCCCAGACGAGCAGGCACAGATGGCCAATTGCCTCCGGCGGAATCATCCAGCCGCCGAAGGTCTGGGAATACTTGCAGTCCACGTCGACGCCCGCGATTTTGTAGTCCATGGCGTCACCGTCAGCAAACCGGAACTCCCGCTGGAGATTGATCTCTACGACCGTGCCCGCATGCGTCTTCTCCGTTTTGAAGAGCGTCTTCCAGTCGTAACGGCCTGTGCTCTCCCCGTCGAGGAGTTGGTCGATGGTGTTCCGGAGCACTGTTGCGAACCGGAAGCCCGAGGGATCCGCCGCCCGGAGCGCTTCCACGACGGCCGCAAGCTCGGGGTCGTCCTGGTCGGCAGACGCGATGTTCGTGGCAGCCGAGTGGTCGAGGGGGAGCAAACGTATACCTCCTTCAGCCTGAGCGGCTTGCGAACGGCCGGGGCCGACGGGGACGTTGCCGTCGCCGAAGGCGCAGTCGTGCTGGGCGCGCTAACGGGGCCGTCAGCCTACCGATGCTCCGGGCCCGTGCGGGGTAAGGGCGCGAGACGGCGGCGGGCAGCAGCAGGTTGGCGCCTTGGGTGACCACGGTGGAGTTGTCGCCCGTACCCCGCTCGACGATCGCGACGGCCGTCCCCGACGGCGCGGGGTTGACCACGAGGTGCGTGGTGGCGACGCACGCGGCGGCCAGGTCGGCGCGCAGGAACTCACCGGCGTTCGTCGTCCCGCGTGCCGCACAGCAGGACCGCGTCGCACGACCGTTCGGCCAGGACCTGGAAAAGGGCTCGAGAGGTCGGGCAGCAGGACGGCCACGGTGTTCGACGCCTTGCGGGCCGAGTCGCTGGAGCCAGGCCGTTGCGCGGGCTCGTGCGGAGATTAACGGTGCTTGCCGGGTCCGGGGGCGCCCCACGTGCCGGGTGCCTGCGCGTGCCATGCGCCGGGCGCACCCCACTGGCCGGGCGCCTGGCCGTCCCACGGCCGGGGGCCCCACATCGGGGCCTGGCGTGGATGCGGGAAGGGTGCCGCCCAGGCGGCGGGCGGGAGGTGCGGCGTCGCGGCCTGGGCGAGCGGGATTCGCACCAGGGACTTGCGCTGCCAGAGGTGATGGAGGAGTTCGGCTTCGCGCGCGGTGAAGTCCGGCGCGGGCATGCCGCGGGTGGCCGCCGCGCGCAGGAAGGCGAGGTGCGTGGCGAAGGCGGTGTAGTCGCGTACCGCGCGCGCCCCGCTCTCGCCGTAGTAGCGGCGCGCGGTGTCGCGGGCCTGGCTGCGGGCCTTCATCGAGGCCAGGGCGATCGGCTCGGGGAGCGTCAGCCAGCCGGCGGCGGCGTAGACGGGGAGGTTGGTGCGGATGGTGCGCAACTCGCGGGCGCGGGCCCAGAAGGCGAGCCAGACGACGAGGCCGAAGACCGGGATCATGACGGCCACGTAGACGGTCAGGAAGCCGACGGGCGAGAGCATCGAGGAGCTGTTCCACAGGCCGTGCAGCACCATCGCGAGCAGCCAGCCGCCGAGCGGCGCGAGCCAGCGCCACACACTGCGCGGGCGGCTGGTGGCGGCGATGGCGAAACCGATGCCGGTCATCGCCGTGAAGAGCGGGTGCGCGAAGGGTGTCATCAGGACGCGGACGAAGAAGGTCGCGGCGGTCGCCGAGTCGAGTACGGAGGAGCCGAGCGCCTTGTCCTCGCCGAAGGCCGAGCCGATGTACAGGATGTTCTCGGTGAAGGCGAAGCCGGTCGCGGCCAGCCCCGCCAGCACGATGCCGTCCACGACGGACTCGATGTGACGGCGCCGGAAGAGGAAGAGCAGCAGGAGCGCGGCGCCCTTCGCCGTCTCCTCCACCAGCGGCGCGACGAAGGTCGCACCCCAGTGGTCGGTCTGCGTCGGAGTCGCGGAGAAGGTCGTGGCGATCAGCTTGGCGCCGTACTCGTTGGCGAACAGCGCGACGAGGGTCGCCGCGCACGCGCCCCAGGAGAAGGCGAAGACCACGTTCTGCCAGGGGCTCGGCGCCACGTGGTCGAGCCACAGGAACGCCCAGACCAGCAACGGCACCGGCAGGACGGCCAGCACCAGGCCGACCAGGAAGCTCTCGGTGCCTATGTGCTGGCGCACGACCGCGAGGATGATCACACCGCAGACGGCCAACGCCGTGAACAGCGCGCCCGTACGGACCGCCCGGCTCTCCCAGAACGGACGGCGGGGCGCGTACTGCCAGGTCTCGGGAGCGGGCGCGGGAGCGAATCCGGGCGGCGGCCCGGCGGGTGCGGCCTCCGACGCGTCGGGACCGGATACGTCGGGACCGGATACGTCGGGACCGGATACGTCGGGACCGGATACGTCGGCACCGGATACGTCGCGACCGGATACGTCGCAACTCGATCCGGCGGAACCTGATCCGTCGAAGCCCGATCCGGCGGTCCCGGACTGCGGTCCCGGCGCGGCGGACCCGGGCGGCGGCCCCGACGCGGGCAGGGCAGCGGCCTCCTGAGGACCCGCGGCCCCGGCAGCCGGGTGCGAAAACATGGACACCCGTCGACAGTACGGGGGCCGGGCGGCCGTACGCGAGGGTGCGTCGGCATCGGTTCGCGCAGGTGACCGACGCTGCCCGGCCCGAACGGGCGGGTCAGGGGCGGTTCCGGCGGCGGCTCAGGGACCGGGCCAGGGACGGGGCCAGGGACCGGGCCAGGGACGAGACCAGGGGCGGGCCAGGAGACGGTTCCCGGAGCGCGCGCCGGTCGCGTACGCCGGACGTCCCCGCGCCCGTACGCGCCCCGTGCCCGTACGCCGGACGTCCCCCGCGCCCGTACGCCCGTCGCGCCCCACCCGCCTACGCAGGACACCCCCCGCCGCCTCCCTCAGATACGGGTGAACAGCAGGTCGCGTACGACGTGCCCCTTCGCCAGCCCCTGCCGCTCGAACTTCGTCATCGGCCGGAAGTCCGGCCGGGGGGCGAAACCTTCCGCCGGGTACCGGTTCGCCAGCCCCGGCTCCGCCGCCAGCACCTCCAGCATCTGCTCGGCGTACGGCTCCCAGTCCGTCGCGCAGTGCACGACCGCGCCGGGCCGCAGCAGGGGCAGCACCATGGCCAGGAAGTCCGGCTGGATCAGCCGCCGCTTGTGGTGCTTGGCCTTCGGCCAGGGGTCGGGGAAGTACACGCGCAGGCCCGCGAGCGAGGCGGGCGACAGCATGTCCCGCAGCAGGACGACGGCGTCGCCGTTGGCCACGCGGACGTTCGTCAGGCCGAGGCGGTCGGCGAGCGCCAGCAGATTCCCCTGGCCGGGGGTGTGCACATCGACGGCCAGGATGCCGGTCGCCGGGTCCGCCGCCGCCATCGCGGCGGTCGCGTCCCCCATCCCGAAGCCGATCTCCAGCACCACGGGCAGTTCGGGGTCGCCGAAGAGCGCGCCCTGGTCCAGCGGCGCGCCGTCCAGCTCCACCCCCCACGCCTCCCAGTGCCGCTCGATCGCCGCGGCCTGCGCCTGCGTGATCCGCCCCCGCCGGGCATGGAACGACCTGATCCGGTGCTCCTCCCGCGACCCCGCCGGATCGGGCGCGGGCCCGCTGGGAAAGCGCTGCTGCTTGCCGACGCCGGAGACGGCCTTTCCGGCAACGGCTTCCGTGACGGATACGGCGTCGGCTTCCGTGACGGATTCCGCTACGGCGACGGCGACGGCTAGGGCTACGGCATCGGTCTCGCGTACGGCGGGCGCGCTCGTACGCGTGGCGGGGGGAGTGGGTGACGTGGACACAATGCCGTCGATTCTACGGGGCGCCCGCGGCCCCCGGAGCGGCTGCCAGCGGCGTACGGGCTCACGTACCGGTGCGCGGACGCGCCGCGTAAGGCCAGGTCCGGGGCCGTACGGCGGCCGGGGGCGCAGGCGCGAACCGTGAACGCCGTCCGCGGGGCTACGCGGCGCGCAGGGCCTCCAGGGCCCGGCGGGCGACCTCGCGGCCGATCGGGAGCGAGGCGGTGGCGGCGGGGGAGGGGGCGTTGAGGACGTGGACGAAGGGGGCGGTCCCGGCGAAGAGGAAGTCGTCGACGAGGGTCCCGTCGGGGAGTACGGCCTGGGCGCGGACTCCGGCGGGGGCCGGGACGAGGTCGCCGGGGCGCAGCGCGGGCAGCAGGCGGCGGGCGTCGGCGGTGAAGGCGCGCTTGGACAGCGAGCGGTGGATCTCGCCCGCCTCCTGGCGCCAGTGGCGGCGGGCGATCCGCCAGGTGCCGGGGAAGCGGGCGGTCGCGGCGAGGTCGCGCAGCCCCACGGTGCCGCGCCGGTAGCCCTCGCGGGCGAGCGCGGGCACCGCGTTCGGACCGAGGTGGACGCCGCCGTGCACATCGCGGGTCAGGTGGACGCCGAGGAAGGGGAAGTCCGGGTCGGGCACCGGGTAGACAAGACCGCGCACCAGCCCGCGGCGGACCGGGATCAGCTCGTAGAACTCGCCGCGGAAGGGCACGATCCGCATGCCCGGGTCGTCCCCGGCCAGCTCCGCGATCCGGTCGCTGTGCAGCCCCGCGCAGTTGACCAGCACTTTCGTACGGATCTCGGGGCGCGGGCGGCCCTCGGCGTCGCTGCTGCGGACGGCGACCAGGCCGTCGGCGCGGCGCTCGATCGTACGGACCCGCTCGCCGTAGCGGACCCGGCAGCCCGCGTCCCCGGCCAGCCGGGCCAGGGTGGCGGCGACCTCGCGGAAGTCGCAGATGCCGGTGGTGGCGACGTGGATGGCGGCCAGCCCCGCGACCTTCGGCTCGTACTCGGCGATCTGGGCCGGGCCCAACTCCCTGACCGGGATGCCGTGTTCGCGGCCCCGCTGGACCAGGGCGTGCAGCCGCGGGAGTTCGGCCTGGGCGGTGGCGACGATGAGCTTGCCGGTGGTCTCGTGGGGGATGCCGTGCTCGGCGCAGAATTTGCCGATCTCGGCCGAACCCGCCAGCGCGTACTGGGCTTTGAGGGAGCCGGGGCGGTAGTAGATGCCGCTGTGGATGACTCCGCTGTTGCGGCCGGTCTGGTGGCGCGCGGGGCCCGGTTCCTTCTCCAGGACGGTGACGCGGATGCCGGGGGAGGCGCGGGTGAGCGCGTAGGCGGTGGAGAGGCCGATGATGCCCGCGCCCACGACAAGGACATCCTCCGGGCGGGAGGCGGGTGCGGTGCTGCGGGTCATGACGCCTCCTGCCTGTGGGGCCCTCATAGCCCGGAGGCCCGCTCCTCAAACGCCGTACCGGCCGGAAACCGCCGGACGGCCCGGAATTTGCTGCTGGCGCATCCACGCCGCCGCTACGCCCGTGCTGTCGGCCTTCCCGCGCTTCTGGCGCGGCCACGCTGCCCGCCCGCCCGCCCGCGCCGCCGGTCCGCCCGCCCGCGCCTGCCGGCCCGCCCGGCTGAATCGTTTACGCCGGGGCCGCGAGCAAGGGCCTGGCCCGCTCCCGCAGCTCCAGCACCCGCGGCTCGTCGTTGTACGGCTCCAGGCGGTGCAGCAGGTCGCGGACGTACTCCGTGGTGCGGGCCGAGGAGATGCGGCCCGCGACCTCGACGGCCTTGGTGCCCGCGGCGCACGCGGCGTCCAGGTTCCCGGACTCCAGTTCGGCGACGGCGGAGACGACCAGGCGCAGGCCGTGGGAGCGGACGAACTCCTCGGTGGGCCGGGCGAGGGCCTGCTCGGTGAAGCGCTGCACCTGGCGCGGGACGCGCAGGTCGCGGTAGCACTCGGCGGCGTCGGCGGCGAGCCGGTCGTAGGAGTAGAAGCCGAGCCACTGCGGGTCGGCGTCGCCCTCGCGGGAGCGCTCGAGTAACGCCTCCGCGGCGGCCAGCGAGGCCCCGCAGGCGGCGGCCTCGCCCGCCTTGGCGTGCGCGCGGGCCTCCACGAGGTGGAAGAAGCTCATCGTGCGGGCGGTCGCCAGACCGCGGTTGCGCTCCAGCGCGGCCTGGGCGAGGTCGACGCCCTCGTCGGAGAAGTTGCGGTACGTGGCCTGGAGCGACATCGAGGCGAGCACGTAACCGCCGAGCGGTACGTCGGCGGCGGCGCGGGCCATCCGCAGCGCCTGGATGTAATACCGCTGGGCGGCCTCCTGTTGGCCGGTGTCGAAGGCCATCCACCCGGCGAGACGGGTGAGTTCGGCGGTCGCGCCGAACAGCGCGCGGCCCACGTCGTCGCTGTAGGAACCGAGCAGCAGGGGCGCCGCCTCGACCCGCAGGCACTCCGGGACCATGCCCGAACGCCAGTCGCCGCCACCGTACTTGGAGTCCCAGCGGCGGGCGTCCTCGGCGGCTTCGCGGAGCTTGGTCACGTCGTTGTGACCGACGTGGTTCATGCCCGGCGCGGGCGCGTCGCGGGCCACGGTGGCGTCCGCGGGGGTGATCAACCAGCGCGACGCGGGGGTCACGTAAGCGCTCACTGCGAAAGATCCGGCCAAGCTCTGCCAGATGCCGGTGCCGCCGGGTCCGCGCCGTCCGGCAAGATCCAACCGCCACAGATCGGTGGCCGATTTCACCGCCTCGCCGACATCGCGCGGGAAGGCGAGACCGACCTCGGGCGCCGGGTCCGCGTCGGCCAGACCGATCTCGTGCAGCGGCACGGGACGGCCGAGCTTGGCGCCTATCGCCGCCGCGATCAGATGCGGCGCGGCGCCCTGCGGAACCATGCCCTTGGCCACCCACCGGGCGACCGACGTCTTGTCATAACGCAGGGTCAGGCCGCGTTGGGCGCCCAAGTCGTTGACCCTGCGGGCCAGTCCGGCGTTGCTGATGCCCGCCAGAGCGAGAAGGGTGCCGAGCTTCTCGTTCGGCCCGCGGTGTTCTCTGTTCACTGCGGTTCACCTCGTGATGCCGCTGGGGGGCAGGCCGGCCGGCCTGGTCTTGTCGTGGGGTACGGGGGTCACCCTCCCCTGGAGCCCGATTCAGCCACCGCGGTGACCGCTCGGCGGCCGGTGCGGCGCATGCGCCGGACACCCGAGCCGCGCGTACGTGTGCGAACCGGGTACACCCAGCGTAGTTCGCCGCATCCCGACCGTTAAGAGTCTCGTCCCGGATGGCGAGATTCCTGCCCCTTACTCGCCACCTCATTGGACCGTGCTCCCGGTATATGTGGCCGTGCGCCCGGCCGTGCGCTCTGTGCCGTCCGGGACGGCGGCGCTTGCATAGGGTCCGTGGGTCGGCCCGCGGCCCCGGCAGGCGGCTATGGCGGTGGTACGGCGGGCCAGGGGGTTCCGTTGCCACAATCCCCGCGGGCGGCGGACCGGCCCGGGAGGTGCGTCAGCGCCCTCCCGGGCCGTGGACCTCCCCTTGCGCCGAAGCCTCCCCGCGACGGCGCGCCCGCGCCCGGCCCCGCCCGCGCCGCCCGGCGTCCGCGGGAGGTGCTCCACCAGCGGTCCACACCTGCTCCACACCTTCTCCACGGCCCTCACCACTGTCTCCTTCACCACATTCACCGCCCCCGCCCGCGCCGGAACGTGCCCTTAATGTCCCGCATGCCGACCTCGAACGGTCCTCAACCGGTCCCTGGTCGCGTACGTGGCTTTCCGGCATATCAACTCCGGCATGTGCCGCAGACTTTGGCGCGAATCAGACGTTTCGGCTGATGCGTGTTTCACACTCGCCTCGCGGCTGCCCTCAGCGCGCGACCCGGCGCTCCTTGGTGCACCCATGCGCCGCTTTGCGCGCCTTCACGTGGCAGCATGGTCTTTCGGACGTCAGACGTGGCAGCGAAGCGGTAGAGCAGTGGGGCGGCGGCAGAGCGGCCCCCCGCGTACCGGCTGTCCACAGCCTGTGGAGGCGGCGATGCGGTGGTTGGTGGGGTGGAGCAGTGCCACCGCGGGTCCCGTTCCCGGCAGCAGGACCCGTACGCTCCTGCCCGTCGGTGCCCAACTCCTGTGGTCGGAACCGGATCCGCTGTGGGCCGTCGGTGACTGGCGGCCCGACGAGGTCCGTGTCGTCCAGGCCGATCCGGGCGGCGGCGCCGCGTACGCCTTCGGCGGCGGCAAAGGTGCGGCGTACGGCTCCGCGGGCGCGGCCTACGGGGACGGTTACGGCGACACGTACGGCGGGGCGGGTGCCGCGTACGGCGACGGCGGCGCGTACCGCAACGGCGCCCGGGGCGGCGGCGGTTCGAACGGCTCCCACGGCAACGGCTCCCATGGCAACGGGCACGGCGGGGGCACCCCGCACACCGTCGCCCGGCTCGCCGTACTCGGCCGATGCGGCGCCAGCGACGCCGAGTTGCGGCTCGGCCTGGTCGCCGCCCGCGGCGGCGCGCTGCGCCATCTGACGGCCTGGTCGGGCAGTTACACCGCCGTACTCCAACTCGGCCGCCGCATCACCGTGTTGGGCGACCTCGCCGGGGCCAGGCCGGTCTTCCACACCCGTTGGGCGGGCGGTACGGCGTACGCGACCGCCGCCCTCCCGCTCGCCGACCTCATCGAGGCCGGGCTCGACGTCACCCACCTCGCCGCGCTCCTCGCCTGCCCCGACTCGCCCGAAGCGCTCGGCGACGGCACCCCGTACCTCGGCGTCCGCCGTGTCCCGCCCGGCCACGCGCTCATCCTGCGCGACGGTGCCCCGGAGATCAGCGGTTACGAACAGACCACCTCGCTGGCCGTCGGCCACCAGCCCACCAACAACGCCGACGCCACCGCGGCCGTCGAGGGCATACGGGACGCGCTCGTCGACGCCGTACGCGCCAGGCTCTCCCAGGCCCGCTTCGTACCCGACCCCGGGGACGGGCCCGCGCCCGGCATCGGCGCCGACCTCTCCGGCGGCAGCGCCTCCGCCACGCTCGCGCTGCTCGCCGCCGGGCTGCCCGGCAACCCCGGCATGCTGCCCGGCGCGCCCGGCTCCCTCGCGGGCGAGCGGCTGCTCGCCGTCACCTTCAACGACCTCGCGGGCGGCGGACCTCCGGGGTCCTCCGGCGGGGAGCCCTCGGGCGGCGGACTCCACTCCAGGGAAGCGCAGTTGGAGCGGGCGCGGATCATGGGCGCCGACCCGCGGCTGCGGCACGTCGTCGTCCCCGGCGGCCCCGAGGCGCTGCCGTACGCCGACCTCGGCGGCGGCGCGCTCACCGACGAGCCGGCCCCCTCCCTCGTCGACGCCGAACGCAACCGCCGGCGGCTCGCCGCGGGCGGCGCCGACCACCTCATCGGATACGGCGCCCGGCAGGTCCTCGACGCGCATCCCGCGCGGCTCGCCGACCTCCTGATGGACCGGCGCCGCCGCCACCTCGTTCGGCCGGTGGCCGCGCTCACCCGCGCCGACGGGGCCCTCGGGCACCCGGCGCTGGTGCCCTTCACCGTGCCGATCACCGTCTACCGCGCCGCCCGGCGGCTCGCCCGCACCCCGTATCAACAGGGTGTGGAGGACGCGGCGGCGCGGCTCCAGCGACACGAGTTCGGCTCCGCCGGCAGTGGGCCGCTGGCCGCGTCCCTCGCCGCGATGACCTGGGTACGGCCGGGGCCCGCCGCCCGCTGGCTCACCGGGGAGGCGCTGGCCGAAGTGTCGGTACGCCTCCAGGACGCCGCGCGGCGGCCGTGGCCGATGGACCGGCCGGGGGAGCGGCGCGCCCGCGCCGTGCTGGCGCGTACCGCCGCGGATTTCCGCGCCTTCGAGCAGGCCGCGGCGGTGCCCAGCCAGCGGCTGCACGCGCCCTTCCTCGACAACCAGGTCGTCCGGGCCTGCCGGGCACTGCCCGGCGCCCTTCGCGTACGGCCCGGCGCCCGGGCCGACGTCCTGCGCGACGTCCTCGAAGGCGCCGGGGTCCGTGACCTGCCGCCGGGGTGGGGCGCCAACTCCCACTCCACCGCTGCCGCGGCGGCCCGCACGGGGTTGCGCTTGGCGCTGGACGACCTTCTGGACCTTTTTGACGCGCCGCTGCTTGCCGATGCCGGGCTCATCGACGCTCGGGTGGTGCGCTCCGCGCTGGTCGCTGTCGCGGACGGGGGTGGGGTGCCGGCGGATCTCGACGGGTTGGGCGACCTTGTCGCCACTGAGGTCTGGCTGCGGCGGCTGCTTGCGCGGCGGGGGTCGTGCTGGACCGATCCCGCCACTCCCACTGATCCGCGCGCCCTCTCTTCCGGCGTCCAGCGCCTCTCCCTCTGACGTCGCGTTTCTCCTTTTCCCGCCCGCCCACCCGTGCGGGTGTTTTTTCGTCTGCGGGTGCCGCTTGTGCCTGGGTCGGTGCCGGTCCGGGGTACCTCCTCGAAATGCGGCTACCTGGCCCCGCGTATCCGGTGCCCTTCTTGTCACCGCATTTCTGCGGGGGCACCCCGGCCCGTCCCCTCCCGGTACGTCGGCGTCCGCCTGTCCGGTGGGGGTTGCCGGGGAGGTTAGGGGGTCTTCTCAGCGTGCCGCCCTGCGCCGGCGGCCCCCCGGCGTGGGGCCCTTCCCCAAGCGCCCCACGACGCCCCTGCGCCCACCCCACTCCGACACCCCTCACCCCTTAGGTCCCGCACCTCCCCCCACCAGGCTGGAGGGGGTGGCGTGAGGCCCCCTTCCGCCCGCCCCGCCGGGAGGTCGGGTGGCGCAGGGGTCGGGCTCCCACCCACCCCCCTGCCCGGCCACCCCAACGGACCGTCTTGCGTACAGGTCCGGCACCCCACCCACCCCCCTTTGCCCACCCGCCCCCTCCTCCCGCCCCGGGTGGACGGTCGGTCGTGCAGGGGCCGCACCCCCTGCCACCCCTCCCCCCTCAGCCACAGCGGACAGGCGGGCGCCGACGGACCGGAGGGGTCGGTGCGGGGTGCCCCCGCAGGGGGACGAACGGGCAGGGGCAGAAGCGAGTGGAGGTGGCCGCAGGTTCGTCGCCCGAGGAGGTGCCCCGGGCCGGGACCGACCAGGAACGGGCGGCACCCGCAGACGAAGAAAGCACCCGCACGGGTGGGCGGGCGGGAAGGCCCAGGCACCGCAAAGGCGCCCACCCCTGTCAGTGGGGTGACGCAGAATGGTCCTCGGGGAACCGACGGGGACAAGGCGAAGGGAGGTCGACATGACGGTATGGGACGACGTCGTCGGCCAGCAGCGCGTAGTCGCGGAGCTATCAGCGGCGGCGGCAGACGCAAACGCCTTGGTGACGGCCCACGAAGAAGGCCGTCCACAACCCGAGGCGTCAAGAATGACGCACGCCTGGCTGTTCACCGGCCCCCCCGGCTCGGGCCGATCCACCGCCGCCAGAGCCTTCGCCGCCGCACTCCAATGCGTCAGCCCCGACCGAGCCCTCGGCGCCGCCCCCGGCTGCGGCTTCTGCGACGGCTGCCACACCACGGCCGTCGGCACCCACGCCGACGTGGAATTCGTCCGCACGGACCTCCTCTCCATCGGCGTCAAAGAGACCCGTGAACTGGTGCGGCGTGCCGCGCTGTCCCCGGCCGGAGGCCGCTGGCAGATCATCGTCATGGAAGACGCGGACCGCCTGACGGAAGGCGCGGGCAACGTACTGCTGAAAGCCGTCGAGGAGCCCGCCCCTCGCACGGTGTGGCTGCTGTGCGCGCCGTCGGTGGAGGACGCGCTGCCGACGATCCGTTCGCGGTGCAGGCTGCTGAGCCTGCGTACGCCCTCGGCCGAGGCGGTCGCGGACGTACTGATGCGGCGCGACGGCATCGACCCGGCGCTGGCGGAGCGGGTCGCGCGGGCGACCCAGGGCCACATAGGGCGTGCGAGGCGGCTGGCGACGGACGAGCAGGCACGGTCCCGCCGCGCCGCGGTGCTGCGCGTACCGCTGCGGGTCGCGGACATCGGCGGGTGCCTGCGCGCGGCGCAGGAGTTGGTGGACGCGGCGCAGGAGGACGCGAAGGCGGTCGCGGAGGAGGTCGACGGCAAGGAGACCGAGGAGATGCGGGCGGCCCTCGGCGCGGCGGCGGGCGCGGGCAGCCGGATGCCGCGCGGCACGGCGGGCGCGATGAAGGAGCTGGCGGACCGGCAGAAGCGGCGTTCGACGCGTACGCAGCGCGACACCCTCGACCTCGCGCTCACCGACCTCGCCGGTTTCTACCGCGACGTGCTGTCGTTGCAGCTCGGCTCGGCGGTCGGCATCGCGAACACCGAGGTCCGCGAGGGCATCGAGCAGATCGCGTCGTCGTCCCGGCCGGAGAACAGCCTGCGCAGGATCGAGGCCGTGCTCGCCTGCCGCGACGCCCTGGACCGTAACGTCGCCCCGCTGCTGGCGGTGGAGGCCATGACCCTGGCGCTACGAGCGGGCTGAGGGCCGAGCCGCGGCTCGGGGTCCGGCCGCCGGAAGGGTCCCGGCGGCCGGGAGGTTCGTCCTCCCGGAAGGGCACCCCGGCGGTCCGGGGCTCATCCGCCGGAAGGCCACCCCCTTGGTCCGTCCGGGTGATCCCGCCCCCGCCCCCGTAACGTCTCCCACCCCACGGCCCGCAGCCGTTGCAAGGTGCAGACAGCGTTCCCGCGCTTCCGCCGCCGTACGGAATCACCAACCGCCCCGGGGGTCATCCCACCCCGAGGACCGACCCGAGGACCCGACCAGGCCCAAGGGTCCGGCCCAAGGCCCCGGTCCAAGACCAAGGCCCAGGCCCAGGCACAAGAACCTGGTCCAAGGCCCCGGCCCGAGGACCAGCTCCCCGTACCCGGCCGCACCGTCCCAGCGGGAGCGCACCCGCACCCGAGGGGTTCCGCCGTGGCCGACGTCGTCCTGTCCGTCCTGCTGCTCGCGGCGACCGCCGCCGCCGTACTGCTGGCCCACCGCGCCCTGCGGCACTGGTGGTCAGAGCGCGCCGGGCGGCCGTACGAACTCCCCGCCGACCGCCTCGGCACCGCCCTGCGCGCGGGGGCGGCCGGGGTCGCGGCGCTCACCGCCCTGTCGCTCGCCGTGCCGTTGCTCAGCGACTCCCGCGACACCGGCCGCGCCGACCGGGCCCCCGCCGGGGAGTCGGCCGAGTCCACGGCCACCGTGCCGCCCGCCCCCAGCCGTACCCCCGCCCCCGCCCCGCCGGCGCCCGAGATGCGTACGGTCGGCCACCCGGCGGGCGGCACCCTGATGGAACTGCGCGACGGCATCCGCGTCTGGCTGCCGCCGCGTTACGAGTCGACGGGCGCGGCGAGCCTCGCGTACCCCGTCGTCCTCGCGCACCTGCCCGCCACCGGCGCCCCCGACCTCTTCGAGGGCTTCGCCGTACAGGCCAAGCGCGGCCTGGCCAATCCGTTCCTGCTGGTCATGCCGCGCGACTGCGGTCAGGACCCGGTCGCCGTCCTGGCGGAGGCCGCCCGCCACTTCCGCGCGCTGCCCGCGAGCGGCGCGCACGCCGTCATCGGCCTCGGCGCGCAGGCGCCCTGCGCGGTGCACGAGGCGCTGACCCACCCGGGCCGGTACCGCGCCGCCGCCGGGATCTCCGGTACGTATCCGCCGCTCGCCCCGGCAGCGGGCCCGCACCCGGCCCTGCTGCTGGCCGCCACCACCGGCGAACTGGCCCCGCGCGCCTCGGCGTTGCGCCTGCGCGCCGCCCTGCGCCCGCGCGGCGACCAGGTCCGGATCATCGACGGCGTACGGGTGCGGCGCGAGATGTACGCGCTGGTCGCGGGGTATCTGACGGAGAAGCTGGAGGGGCCGAGCCGTAAAGCCGCCTCGGCCGTATCGAAGCCGCGCGGCACCTCGGCCGTACCGGAGGCGCACGGGACCTCGGCCGTATCGAAGCCGCGCGCCACCTCGGCCGTATCGAAGGCCGGTCACGCGACAGCCGTACCGGAAGCCCACGCCGCGACCGGGGCGGCGCCCACCCCCACCCCCCTCAAACGCTCATAATCGTGCGTATCACTCGTAAGGGGACAGCTTGAGCGTCTGTCCCCGCCCCCCGGCCGATACGCTCGCAAGCACCCGACGGGAGGATCCGAGCCGCCGATGCACTCCAAGCGCCTGCTCCGCATCCCGGCCACCGTGATCGCGGTGACCGGACTGCTGCTGTCCGCATGCACCTCAGAGGGGGGCGGGCACAAGGCCGCGGCGTCGTCGCCGGTCCCCGCCACCACCTCGCTCAAACCGCTGCCGTCCCAGAGCCCCGCGGACCTTGCGCCGTACTACGGACAGAAGCTGTCGTGGCACGACTGCGGCGTCCCCGGCTTCCAGTGCTCGACCATGAAGGTCCCGCTGGACTACGCGCACCCCGTCACCGCCGACGACCTCAAGCTCGCCGTCGCCCGCAAGAAGGCGACAGGCCCCGGCAAACGGCTCGGCTCGCTGCTGGTCAACCCCGGCGGCCCCGGCGGCTCGGCGATCGACTACCTCCAGTACGCGGCCCTCGGCTACCCGACCGCGGTCACCTCGCGGTACGACATGGCCGCCGTCGACCCGCGCGGCGTCGCCCGCAGCGAGCCCGTCGAATGCCTCAGCGACCCGCAGATGGACGCGTTCACGGCCGTCGACACCACCCCCGACGACAACGCCGAGGTCAACAAGCTCGTCACCGCCGACCGCGGCTTCGCCAACGGCTGCGAGAAGCGTTCCGCCAAGATCCTCGGCCACGTCTCGACCGTCGAGTCCGCCCGCGACATGGACATCCTGCGCGCGCTGCTCGGCGACCAGAAACTGACGTACGTCGGAAAGTCGTACGGCACCTTCCTCGGGGCCACCTACGCCGGGCTCTTCCCGCAGCGCGTCGGCCGTCTCGTGCTCGACGGCGCCATGGACCCCTCCGTCGGCGCGCTGGAGAGCAGCCGCGCCCAGGCCGGCGGCTTCGAGGTCGCCTTCAAGGCGTTCGCGGCGGACTGCGTCAAGCGCTCCGACTGCCCGCTCGGCACGACGTCCACCGACGACGCGGGCAAGCACCTCGACGCGTTCTTCGCCTCCCTGGACAGCCACCCGCTCTCCACCGGCACCAGCCGCCCGCTCACCGAGGCCCTCGGCACGACCGGCGTCATCGCCGCGATGTACGACGAGGGCGCCTGGCCGACCCTGCGCGGCGCCCTGGCCAGCGCCCTCAAGGACGACGGCGGCCCGCTGCTCAAGCTCTCCGACAGCTACTACGAGCGCGACGACAAGGGCAAGTACAGCAATCTGATGTACGCCAACGCCGCCGTCAACTGCCTCGACCTGCCCCCGGCCCTGTCCTCCCCGGCCGACGTCGAACGCGCCCTCCCCTCCTTCCGCGCCGCCTCCCCGCACTTCGGTACGACCCTGGCCTGGTCCTCCCTCATCTGCGGCTACTGGCCCCTGCCGTCCACCGGCCACGCCCAGCGCATCGAGGCCAAGGGCGCCGCCCCGATCCTCGTCGTCGGCACCATCCGCGACCCCGCCACCCCGTACGCCTGGGCCGTCTCCCTCGCCTCCCAGCTCTCCTCCGGCCACCTCCTCACCTACGACGGCGACGGCCACACCGCCTACGCCCGCGGTTCCGACTGCATCGACACCGCCGTCAACGCCTACCTCCTCGACGACACCGTCCCCCCCAAAGACCAGAAGTGCACCTAACCCCTGACCTGCACCCCCCTTGATCCCCCAACGGTCCGAACCACCCCCCGGAACCCTGTAGACTTGGCGCCGCTGCGCCTGCCACCCTTGGCATCAAGGCGCAGCGCGCCGCCTTAGCTCAGTTGGCCAGAGCAACGCACTCGTAATGCGTAGGTCTCGGGTTCGAATCCCGAAGGCGGCTCCACGGTAAACCCCAGGTCGGGCCTCTGACCTGGGGTTTCCTGTTCTGGTTGACCTTGGAATTCGGGTGAAACGGACACGTGCGGTCTGTGCATCGTAATGCGTAGGTCTGCGGTTGGCTCTCAGCGGTCGCTTCTTCGGGTCAGTGCTCTGACCTGAGACTTTATCGCCATCCGCCTTCTAGTCTGCTCTCCGAAGGCCGGACCCGGTGGCCATCCGGTGGCCGCGCGTGCAGGTAGCGTGCAGTAGGACCGCCGGTGCTCGGTTCGTTCAGGGCTGAAGGGTTGTCGAGTTGCGACAAGGGCGCAGCGCACTGAGCCTTTTCAGCGTTGTCTCTCCAGGGTGAGGACGGCCTTGGCGATGACGGTCATGCGGTTGGGGCTGATGCGGGATCTGCGGAAGATCTGCCAGGACTTCAGCCGTGCCGTGCCGCGTTCGACGGGGGCTCGGGCCTGGGCCGGCGCCCGGTTCACGGTGCGCTGGGTGGGGCTGAGTTCGCCACCGGGTAGTCGTCTGACGCCGGTAGTGACCCAGGCGCTGGCGCCCTGGTAGGCGCGGTCGGCCTGGACCGGGATGCCTTGCCGTTCACAGATCCGGATGATCCTGTGCGTGCGGGCGGCGGTCAGGTCGTGAGTGCGGCCGGGCAGGGCGGGCGAGATCCACAGGACCCCGCGGCGGGATCCGTGACGACCTGGACGTTCACGCCATGGCGGCGGTGCTTGGCCGAATAGTCGGCGCGGCTGTCGCCTACGCGATCGCACTCGGCGAGGGTCCCATCGAGGAGGACGAAGTCCGGGTCGTTGTCGCGCAGCATCTTCAGCAGTCCCGGGGCACGATCGGCAAGCAGGCCGGTGACGGCGGTGACGTATCCATGCGCGGTGCCGACGGATATCCCGAAGGCGACTGCAAGGCGGGCGAGGGTCTCGTGACGGGAGCCCTGTCCGTTGCGGCCCCGCCCTCACGCCGCCCCCGTCCCCCGATCGGTGACCCGCTGAAAAGGCTCAGTTAATGCTCCTCGTGACCATTGCCTCAGGGCTGGGATTTTGACTTCACCCGCATGATGTAGAAAAAGGGACCTGATAGCATAAGAATGAACGCCAGAAGGAACCACCCGCCTTTGTTTCCCATGGCGATAAGTGCGATTGAAAGCACCAGCCCAAGGAATACAAATACACTAGTGAAGATGATCGAACGTCGCAGTGCCGCACGCTGTCGAATGTTCCATCCGAGATCAGGCATGCAGCTACCCCCTCTAACTCTACTTTCATGAAGGGGCTGAGGCGACTGCGTCGCCTCAGCCCCAGAAATCTTGCGCAGAACTCAAATCAATTATCCTGAGACTTCACCTGATGCATATTGGCTCGCCGCGTTGGAAAGTGCGTAGCACCTCAGTCCCGCTACAAGGGAAATTCCTTCAGTCTCAGGAGCTCCTGCCACGGCAAGGCTAGTGCACATACCTCCTACGATTCCACCAGCCATAACACCAGCCAAGTCTCCCCACAAAGCTTTTGTGTCGCCTTGGTATGCGTGATAGCCAGCTTGAGCGAGGTCGCCAACCGGTCCAGCCCACTCGCTAACGGCATCGAGGAATCCGAGCCCGTTGGGGTCGGTGTGGTTGACGGGGTCGGCGCCGAAGGCGGCGTAGGGGTTGGTTTCCTGGCCTGAGGGGTCGGTTTGGGTGAAGCGTTCGGTGACGGCGTCGTAGTAGCGGGCGCCCATTTTGTACAGGCCGGTGGGGTCGAGGTAGGCGTCGTGGTAGCGGTAGGGCTGGGGGACGGTCTCGCTCACGCCGCCGGTGCGGGGCATGCCGGTGGGGTTGTAGGTGTAGGTGTTCACGCGGTGCGCGGCGTTGTCGACCAGGCCGAGGACGGAGCCGTCGGCGTCGGTGAGGTAGTAGTAGCTCTTTCCCCCGGTCCTCATGGAGTTGAGTGTGCCCCCGGGCTCGCGGGTGAATCCGGTGTCGGCGCCGGTGGCGGTGGAGGCGGCGAGTCCTTCGGGGCCGTTGTGGAAGGCCGTGGCGCCGAGTTGGGTGCGTTCGGCGTTGTCGGTGCCGGCGTAGGCGGCGGTGTAGGCGGTGCCGGCGGCGGTGAGGGAGGTGAGCTGGTTGAAGTCCGACCAGGTCTCGCCTGTGCGGATGCCGGTGGTGGAGGCGCCGTTGGTTTCGTCGCCGGCCGGGTTGTAGGTCCAGCCGGTGGCGGAGCCGTTCTTGGAGGTCAGTTCGGAGGCGTCGTTGTAGGTGTAGGTGGTGGTGCCGGGGCAGGCGTCGTCGGAGCCGGCCGTGGCTGACACGGTGTTTCCGGCGGCGTCGTAGCAGTACAGCCAGATCGCGGTGGCCGACTCCTTTGCCTCGGCGAGGCGGTTGTGGGAGTCGTAGCTGTAGGTGATGGTCTTGCCGGCCTGGTTGTCGGTGCGGGTGTGCCGCAGGTCGCCGTCCGTGCCCGACTTCCCGGAGGTGTAGGTGTAGGAGAGGTCGACCAGTGTCGTGGAGCCGGCGGCGGTCTTGATGGTCGAGGGGCGGCCGGAGTTGTCCGGGGTGATGGTCTGCGTGGTGCCGCCGGGGTAGGCGACCGAGGTCAGGACGTCGTCGTTGTTGTACCGGTATGTGGTGGTCGACCCGGAGGGGTCCTTGAGCGTCTTGAGGTTGTTGGCATTGTCGTACCCGTAGACCACCGGTCCGGTGGGGTCGGTGTAGGTGGCGACGTTCCCGGCCGGGTCGTACGTCAGCAGCGTTGTCGAGCCGTCGGCCAGGGTGCGCAGCGACTCGCGGTTCAGGGCGTCCGGCAGGTACGTGGTGGTGCCGGTGGCATCGGTGCGGGAGGTCTGGTTGCCGTCACCGTCGAACACGTAGCCCACGGTCGCGCCGCCGGAGGTGGTCACGCCGGTGGTGCGGTCGCGGTCGTCGTAGGCGTACGTGGTGGCGATGCCGCGCCCGTCGGTGGCGGTGTGCGGGCGTCCGAGCGCGTCGAAGCCGTACGTCGTGACGTTCCCGCCGACCCCGCCCACTCCCATCGCGTCGGTGGCGCTGGTAGTCGCCGGGCCGGCTGTGGAAAACCGTTCGACCTCGAGTGCGGCCGCGATGGGCGGCGCTGGTCTCGCGCTCCGCGCGGATGGAGAGCATCTCGCGCCGAAGGTCGAAGGCGAAAAGCGCAGCAAGGGCGGGGGCCGGTCCGGCCGTCGTACACCGGACCGCAGTTGACCATGTCCGCCGCGATCTACGGCGTGCGGGAGCCGGTGCACTGGCAGCTGGAGCAGGTGGACAGCGCGTTCATGCAGCGGCAGATCGCCCGGGAGGTCGGGGGGCAGCTGCGCACCGGCACCGACCCCGAGCGGCTGGCGGCACGGCTGCGCGCCAGGTTCGCCGCAGCCGTCCCGGCCGACATCCGGGAGCCGGGCCGGTGGCTGCTCGGAGTGGCACTGCCGCGGTGGGGCTGTGGCCTCGAGGACTGCGAGGCCGGCGTGCTGTGGTCGACCGGCGCGCGCTGCGAGGTGTGCGCCTCGATCGTCGCCGACCGCCGCCGGCCCGCCGCATCGAGCAGGGCATGTGCCCGGACCACGGCGCCGCCGCAGATCGGTCCGGGGCCTGTCCGGGCTGCGAGGACGACCGTGTCCCGCGCCATGCCGTGCAGATTGTCCCGGGCGGGTTGGACAACCTGCCGCGCGGCGCCTGCTGCAACCGCGGTGCGCGGATCTTCCTGACCGGTGCCGCAGTGTTCGACGGGCGCAGCAAGTCGCCCTCGCCGAACGGGCCAGCCTGTGACCGCGATGCCGGGCGCGCCGTGGCCGGCGTGACGCAGCCGGTTGCGCGGCGCAGCCAGGGTTCAGGACTGCTGGTCGTCGGACTCGCTACCGGGGCGCCGGTCCAGCGCGCGGATCAGGATCTCGGCTCGGATCAGGCGAACGTTGCCTGATGCGGCACTAGCAGTGGGGCAGACCACCAGGCGACATCCAGAACCTCTGGTCACCATCCACGTACGGCCCGTAGGTCCAGCCGGGGCCCCCGGAGGAGGTATATACATCGAGGTAGGTGCCGTTCACCATGATCCCCGAGGTGCGGTACCAGACGTCGCCGGTGGTGCCGACGGTGCCGCCGGACACCCAGCAGTCCACGTAAGCTTGCTGCCCCGGCGCGAGGATGAGGCCGTCGATCTTTTTGGAGTCCGCCCGGGGGGAGCTGTAGACCCCCGCGTGGTACTGGGTGATCAGCGTGGCCATCTGCGGGTTGGAGTCGTGAACGTTCGGATTCGGATCCGCAGACGCCTGCGAGGACGCGCCGAGGATCGATGCCCCAGCCAACACAAGCGCGCCGAGAGCCGTGATCACACGAGCCATTGAGTGTTTCTCCCAGTCCTCATAGTTGTCAGTATCCGGCGATGGGTGATGCATCCCGCTCGGATGCCGTGCGGGGCCGTGGCCCGGCCACCAGGCGGCCCAGCCGACTGTCACCCTGTTAATCGAGGCTAAGAGCTTCCGTCCTGGATCCGTCCTAGATCCGTCCTTGCGCACTCGTCTGGCGGGGCTGGTGCTGGCGGGCTGCCAGCCGAAGTCCGATAGCGCGAACGGGAAGGTGCCCGCGCGGAGCGCGGGTGTCGCCCGCTCCATCAGCAGCGGGTCGGCGCTGGGGGCGCTGGCGAAGCTCGCGGTGAAGCCGGACGGGCCGATCTCCGGCTACGACCGGATCGCCGACTTCGGCGCGGCGTGGACCGACGGCCAAGGCGCGTCCGACGGCCAAGGCGCGTCCGGCGGCCACAACGGCTGCGAGACGAGGGACGACATCCTGCGGCGTGATCTCACCGAGGTGAAGCTCGAGGGCAGGTGCGAGGTCGAGTCCGGTGTCCTGAAGGACCCCTGCACCGGCCGGACGATCCGCTTCACCCGGGGCCGGAAGACGAGTCCGGCGGTGCGGATCGACCATATGGTGGCGCTCGGCAACGCCTGGCAGACCGGCGCGAAGGCGCTGTCGAAGCCGGTGCGCGAGCAGTTGGCCAACGATCCGCTGAACCTGACCGCCGCGGACGGCCCGGCGAACGACGACAAGGGCGACGACGACGCCAGCGGTTGGCTGCCGCAGGCAGCGGCCGGATTCCGGTGCGAGTACGTGGCACGGCAGGTCGCGGTGGAGACGAAGTACAAGCTGTGGATCACCTCGGCGGAGAGGACCGCGATGGGCAGGAACCTGGGCGGCCGCCGCGGCCAGGTGCTGCCCACCGAGTCCAGCCACGAGGTCGCGCTGAAGTCCTGACCTGCAAGCCCTGGGGCTTCGGTCGACCGGGTCGAGCGCTACGACCCGCCGAAGTCACCGGCCGTCGTCGTGGAACGCGGGCGCGGCGGTCCGGCGCGGCGCCGGTGCCACGTCCGGTTGACGGATCAGGAGCAGGCCTCGCTGCGGCGCCGGGGCGGGCTGGCGCCGACCCCCACGGAAAATTCGGTCTGGTGACCGGGGTGCTCATAGATTCTGCCGCGGCCCCCTCGCCCAGGACGAACCCTCGTGTGCCCTTTGGGAAGGGACGGCAGACTTCCTGCGCGGGCCGGTCGTAGATCCCCACCGACGCCCCGAGCCGCATCTCTTCGCCGTCGAAACCCACGTCGGCGGCGGTCACAATGACGTCGGTGGCGTCGCCGCAGGTGAGCAGGCGCTGAGGTCGGCCCGGGTCGCGGCGTGGACGACCGCGACCCGCTCGCCCGGCAGCCAGCCGCGGGCCAGGGCGTCGCAGACCGCGTCGTCGGCAGCCGCGAACGCGGCCCGCACGTAGCGGGTGTGGCCCACGTCGGGATCTCCTCCCTCGGGTACGCGCGCGAACCAGCATGGGTCGGGGAACCGTCCGCCGAGACTGGGATGCAGGCGGGCGCTGGAATGGTGGTGCGCAGGGGTCGGCCGGCCGGTCAGCGGCCGGGGCGGTCCAGGGTGGCGCGGTGGCCGCGGGCGACGGTCACGCCATGGCGGCCGTCTGCGCCGTGCGCGTCGCTGCTGCTCCCGTAGCCGCCGTGCTCGCCGCCGTCATCGGGTGGGCAGCAGGTCACGGTGTTCGTGACGGTGGCGTGCTGGTGGTGTGCCGTGAGGGTGGTCTCGTACGGCAAGGGCAGGTCCACGGGCGTGCCGTCGATCTCGGTGATTTCGGAGCGGGTGAGCGTGCAGGCGTCGTTGCCCAGGTGGACCTGTTCACCGATCGTCACCTGGTCGCCCACTGTGTAGCCGGGGCGGGCGACGCCCCAAGGCTGCGGTGTCGGTGACGCGGTGTCGGGGCCGGTGAGGGTGAGCTGGGCGTCGAGGCCGTCGGGTTGGGTGCCCTCGGGGTAGAGGTGCCCGTCGACGTCCCACTCCTTGTCGACGGTCAGGTCGGCTTCGCCGTCGTCCTCCGCGGGCCGGTTGTAGACGGTGCAGGTGACCGCGTCCTGGCGGGGAGCGTCGACGGCGAAGCCGGGGCCGGCCGCAGACGCGGTGTTCTCCACCGGTACGCGCCGGCCGGTGTCGAGGTCGGTGCACACCGCGTTCTGGCCGCCCTGGGTGACCAGCTGGTATCCGGGGTGCTGGATCTCGTCCACCGTGACGTCAGCAGAGGGGTTGGCGCCGTAGCCGGGGGTGAAGGTGACCGTGCCGGTGCCGTCGGCGGTGGTGGTCTGGGAGTCGGGCAGGCCGGTGACTCCCGGTGTGGTGGTGGAGGCAGCGAAGGTCCACCCCGGGCCGGCCGGAACCGAGCCGGTCACGTCTTCGCCGGTGGTGTCGGCCGGTGTGATCTGCTTGACCACGTTGATCGTGCCGGTGCACTTGTCCACTGCCAGGTCGTGCAGTTGGCGGCCGGCCTGGCCGAAGTCAGCGGTCTGGAAGTAGTCCGCGGCCACGGTGTTGGACCCGTCGAACGCGGTCGGTCCGGAGATCGCCCGCAGGTTCAGCCCGGACACCCCCGCGACGCCGCTGCCCACACCCAGCGCGATCACCCGGGTGTCCTTCGCCTTCACGGAGTTGGCGGAGAAGACGCCGTTCTCCACGTCAATGAAGTGGGTGTTCGACCCGTCGCCCCGGCGTTCGCCGAAACGGGTCGGGTTGCCGTCGGTCAGTACCACGGTCGCGTCGTAGTGCTCCGGTGCCTGCGCCACCGCCCACAGCGCCTGGTCCCAGTTCGTGCCCTTGCCCAGCGTCCAGTCGGCGTACAGGTCCTTGAAGGAGTCCGCTCCGGCCTGCGTGGACACCGAACGCAGCTGCGGATAGTTCACGCCCACGCTGGTGGACGGCGACGCCTCGTCGAAGGAGAACAGCGCCATCCGCGAGGGCGTGCCGGTCAGCGCGTCGGTGAAGGCGTCCGTCGCGGCCTTCAGCGCCGGCAGCTGGCTGCCGACCGACGCCGACAGGTCGAGCACGACCGCGACGTCCAGACCGCACGACGGCGGCAGCGGCGGATTGTCCCGCGAGGACTGCCATACCCCGCCCGACCGTGTGGGCAGCCCATTGTTCGAGCTGTACATGAACTCGCGCGTCGACCGGTAGGTGTTCCCCGCTTGCAGCGGCGGGGTCTGGAACCGGTAGGGCGAGGCCACCGACCCCGAGCCGCTGCCCGGTCCGGTGCGCAGCACCGGGTTGGTGTACCACCCGGTCGGCGCCGCCGTCTGGCGCACCGTCATCACCGCGGCGTGGTTCGCCTGGCCCGCGGCGGTGTCCGGGACGACGAAGCTGCAGTCCCCCTCGGCGTCGGACGTGCACCGGGCCCACGCCTGTCCGATTGGATCGGTCGCGTCCGGACTCGCGTACAGCGCGAGGCCCACTCCTGCCAGCGGCGCCGCCTCGTCCTCAGAGACCCGGTCTCCCCCGGTCCGCACCGTCACCACGCTGCTGTCCGAACCAGGTGCCGGCACAAAACGCGCGGCCTGTGGGCTCGTTGCCGCGGCAGTCACCGGAGCGGCGGCCAGTACCAGCGCGCTCAACGCGATCCAACACAACCTCTGCCTCATCGGCCTCTCCTCGACGACCAGCCACCGCCCACTGCGGCAAACCGGGATCAAAGGCACCCTAGGCACGCCGTCGGCGACCTCCGCCCGGACGCGCCCAGCACACGGGGCACACCAGCCACACGGGTCACACCGGCGACGGCGGCTACCAACTACGCCGGGGGATCCGACCAGCACCGAAGCCCGACTGTCCGCGATCCTGGAGGGCGCCGTGCGCCGGCCGTGATCCGCGCCTCCTGGACCGCCGCCGCACCGGCAGGTGACGGCGCGGCCGCGGCGGTCGTCGATGTGGACCTGGCGGCCGTGGACGTCGCTGCGACCGTCCACATCCACCGCGAGCACCTCCGCCACCGGCACCTGCTCGCCGAGGCCCGCCGCGACCCCGCCGCGACCCCGCCGCGATCCCGCCGCGACCCCGCTGCGACCCCGGCGCGGCTCCGGCGCGCTCTGGTGCGGAAAATGAGCCGCGTTGCTCGATATGGCCATGTTTCGAGCTATTGTGCTCACGAATGGGACTGGCTAGCCTGCGCTGCGCAGTGATCGGGCCGTCTCAGCGGGGCCCCGCCCGGCCCTGGGATCGGATACTGAAGGCCATGTCCGTTCGACAGCCGCACCATCCAATGCAGCGACTCGACGCTGCTCACCAGGAGGAGCACCATGGCTGAACAAGGGATGCCTCGAAGGCGTTTGCTCGCCGTCGGCGGAGCGGTCGGCGTGTCGGGTGCGCTTTTGACGAGTGGTCAGTCGGCTGCTCGCGGCGAGTCGCGCGCGACCGGGCAGCCGGGGAACGGTGCGACCGGAGCCCCGGCGCCCACGCGGTTCGAGGACACCGTCGACAGCGTCAGACTCATTGTGTCGGCCGCGGCGAAGGCCCCGGGCTACACCGTGGTCGTCACCAAGTCGCCCTTCCAGATCACCACACTGCGCGATCGCAAGGTGGTGTTGCAGACCGACGCGGGCTCGTCCGCGTCGTCGGGGTCGGGCCCCGCGGTCTTCCGCACGGCCCAGGGAGCGTGGGCGACCGCCACGTCCGTTACGAGCGCGCGGTGGAGCGACGGTGTGCTCGTACTGACGCTGGCGACCACCGTACCCGGCAGCACCGTGACCTACCGGATCACTCCGGCCGCTGACCGGTACCGGATGACCTGGTCGGTCCAGGGACAGGTGGCCGCGACCAAGGTGGCGAGCCATTATCTGGTCGAGTCGGCCGGTCACTGGTACGGGCAGGGCGAGGCGGTGACCGCGACCGGTGCGCCGTACATCGACCAGCCGTGGCCGTTGGACTCCGGCAAGGTCCGGGACAAGACGATGGCGCCCGCGGAGTATCTGGTCACCGAGCCGTTCTGGTTCACCCAGCGGGGCACCGGCTTGTGGGTCGACACCGAAGACGTCATGGATGTGTCCATCAACGACGCGCAGCAGGGTGTCTTCGGCTACACGCTCACCCAGAGTTCCACGATGGACGCCACCGTCTTCGTGGAACGCAACGCCAGAGACGTCTATGAGAACTACATCGGCATCACCGGCACGCCCGCCAAGAGCGACGCGTCGGGCGCGCAGTACGCCAAGCCGTTGTGGAACTCGTGGGCGCAGTTCTACTCCGCCGTCTCACAGGACTCGCTGCTGGGCTGGGCCAGGAGTCTGCACGACGCGGGAGTGCCGGGGCACACGGTCCAGATGGACGACGGCTGGATGAGCCATTACGGCGACTTCACCTTCAACAGCAAATTCCCGGCGCCGAAGGCGATGTCCGACGAGATCCACGCGATGGGATACGACTTCGGGATCTGGGTCACGCTGTGGATCAACACCGACGCCGACAACTTCTCCTATGCCGCCGACCACGGCTACCTCCTGAAATCGCGGACCGACCCGGCCGAACCGGGCCTGGTCAAGTGGTGGAACGGCACCGCCGGCATCGTCGACATCGCCAATCCCGAGGCCCGCGCCTGGTATGTCGGGAACCTTCAGAGCCTGCGGCAGGACTACGGCGTCGACGGGTTCAAATTCGACACCCGCTTCTACGACGAGACCTGTGCGCCGTATCCCGGTCACACCGCGCTCGACTACCTCAAGCTCGGCGCGGAACTGTGCGACCAGTTCGACCTGCAAGGCGCCGGCGTACGGATCCACTGGACCGGCTCGCAGCGGTACGGCTTCGTCACCCGGCAGATCGACAAGGGAACAAGCTGGGTCTCGCTGCGCGCGGCGGTGGCGCAGAACCTCTCGATCAGTACCGTCGGCTACCCCTTCGTCGAGACGGACATGATCGGCGGTTCACTGAGCAAGGCCCCGCCTGCCAAGCAGGTGCTCGTGCGGTGGGCGCAGGCGGCGTCGCTGATGCCGCTGATGTACTCCTCCACCTCGCCGCTCGGAGTGTCCAACGCCTACGGCAGCCAGAAGTACGATCAGGAGACGGTCGACCTCTACGTCGCCGCGGTCCAGGCTCACGAACGCCTCGCGCCGTACATCGAGTCGCAGGCCGAGCGGGCGGTGCGCACCGGGGAACCGATCATGAAGCCGCTGTTCTTCAACTACCCGCAGGATGAGGCGGCCTACACGATCGCCGACCAGTGGCTGCTCGGCGACTCGCTGATGGCCGCGCCCGTCCTCACCGATCAGACGCGGCGCGACATCCATGTCCCGCCGGGCCAGTGGTACGACGTCCTGCACCGGAGGACGATCCACGGACCCGCCGAGCTGACGGGCTACGCCGCCGACCTGAGCCGGACCCCGGTGTTCGTCCTGCTGGGCACGCACGACACCGACGCCCTGATGCATGCCGTCTCCCGATGACGCGTCTCCGCGGGGGGCGCTCATCGGCGCAGTGTGGATGAGGGCCGTGCCGATTCACCACTGGGTTTTCGCGTGCAGTTGGCCGTCGGCGTGCGTGAGCGGGTGGCCCGGTGCCGCGCCACGGCAATGAGGCCGGCCCGGAGTCGCGGGTGGGGACTTGGGCGACTCCGGGCCGGCTCGTGCGCGGGGGAGAGGGTCAGCCCTTGGCGCCCTTGGGGATTGCCTTCAGGGTGGAGAGGTCGCTGCGCAGGACGTCCTTGCAGTAGGAGACGTTGCCGGTGTTGTCGACGTACTTCGCCGAGACCCAGTTCGAGTTGTCGCGCAGCAGGTACCAGACGTCGTTGCCCGCGATGTTCTGGGCGCGGACCTTGCAGCGCAGGCCGACCTGCTGGTGGTAGCGCAGCGAGCCCTTGACGGACGAGTCCGTGCTCGGGAACTGGCGCTGGACCACGCCGTCACCGGCGACGACCGTGCCGTACGGGCGGGCCGGGGTGGCGGTCGGGGCGGCGGCCTGGGCGGCCGTCGCGCCGAGCAGCGTGGTGCCGAGTACGACGGCGGTGGTCAGCGCGCTGGCGCCGGTGATGATGCGGCCTCGGAGGGAAGGAAGAGCAGCGAATGTCGCCAAGGGACTTCTCCTGTTCCTGATGTGCAATGACACGCATGGGCACCGCTGAAAATACGCCGGACAATCTCCAACAACTAGGATAAATTGCCACGTTGGGCCGAACGTGCGCAGTCCTCACCCGTCTGCGGGTGCCGCCGCCACCCGGACGGCGGCCTGTGCGCGCAGCGGGTCCGCCGCCGGGGGGCCGGTCCAGAGGTGCTAGAGGCGCTAGAGGTTCTAAAGGTTCTAGAGGCGCTAGAGGTTGTAGCCGCCCGAGACCTCGATGGTCTGGGCGGTGACCCAGCGGGACTCGGGGGAGGTGAGGGCGGCGATCATGGGGCCGATGTCGGCGGGTTCGCCGAGGCGGCCGAGCGCGGTCTTCGCGGCGAGGGCCGGGATGACCTCGGGGAACTGGGTGAAGGCGTCGTTGGCGATGCGGGTGCGGGTGGAGCCGGGGGAGACGGCGTTGACCCGGATGCCGCGCGGGCTGAATTCCTTGGCCATGTAGCGGGTCAGGACGTCGAGGCCGCCCTTCATCGAGGCGTAGACGGAGTAGCCGGGTTCGAGGCCGGCGGACGCGGTCGAGTTGCTGCTCGTGTTGACGATGGCGCCGCCGTCGGCCATCAGGGGGAGCAGCTTCTGCGTCAGGAAGTACGGACCCTTGAGCAGGACGCGCATGAGCCGGTCGAAGGTCTCCTCGGTGGTGTCCTCGATCAGCGAGGTGAGGGAGAGACCGGCGTTGTTGACCAGGGAGTCGAAGGTGTCGCGCTGCCAGGTGTCGTGCAGTACGGCGGCCACGGTGTCGCGGAAGGCGGTGAAGGTGCCGGCCTCGCCGACGTCCAGGGGCAGGGCGACGGCTGTGCCGCCCGCCTTCTCGATGGCGGCGACGGTCTCCCGGCCGCCGGCCGGGTTGTTGGCGTAGGTCAGGATGACGCCGGTTCCGCGTTTGGCGATCTCGATCGCGGCGCTCTGTCCGATGCCGGAGCTGGCCCCGGTGACGATGGCGACGTTCATGGTGGTCCTCCAGAAGGGGGTGGGCTTACGCGGCCGGGTGGGCTTACGTGACCGGGCCGGATTACGTGACCGGGCGGGATCACCCGGCCGGGCGGGCCTACGCGGACAGGACGCGGGCGAGCCAGTCGGTGCGGGTCCTGCGAGCGGTGGCCGCGATACGGGCCTGCGGGTACAGCGCGTCGAAGCCGTGGAAGCCGCCCGCCCAGACGTGGAGCTCGGCCTGGCCGCCGGCCGCCCAAATCCGGGTGGCGTAGTCGGTGTCCTCGTCGCGGAAGACCTCGGCGGAACCGGTGTCGATGTAGGCGGTCGGCAGATTCGACAGGTCGTCGGCCAGGGCGGGCGATACGTACGCGGGTACGTCGTCGCCGACGAGGCCGCCGAGCAGGCAGCTCCAGCCGAACTCGTTCATCTCGCGGGTCCATACGCCGGGTTCGTTCGCGTACTGGCGGCTGGAGGCGCTGGTGTTGCGGTGGTCGAGCATGGGGCCGATCAGCACCTGGGCGGCGATGGCCGGGGCCTGCCGGTCGCGGGCCGCCAGCGCCACCCCGGCGGCGAGGCCGCCGCCCGCGCTGGCACCCGCGACGACGATACGGGCGGGGTCGATGCCCAGCTCGGCCGCGTGCTCGGCGACCCAGAGCAGCCCCTGGTAGCAGTCCTCGACGGGGATCGTGCCGCCGGACTCCGGCGCGAGCCGGTACTCGACGGTGACCACGACGGCGCCGCACGCGTCGAGCCACTCCAGCGGAATGTCTATCTGGGAGAAGCGGTCGCCCATGACCATCCCGCCGCCGTGCATCCAGTAGACGCAGGGCGCCGCGGTGGTACGGCCGCCGGTGGCCGCGGGGCTGAAGACCGACAGCGCGATCGGCTCGCCGTCCCGGCTCGGGACGGTCACCTCGCGGCGTTCGATCGCGCGCCCTTCCAGGAGCGGTTCGACGGGCGCCGAGGAGAAGGGGCGGACCTGCGCGAGCACCTCCGGGCTGAGCCCGGACACCAGCGGCAAGTCGGCGAGCAGGTCGTGCAGTTCGGGGTCGAGGCCGGGGCGGGGCGTGGTCATGGGCGGTGCCTTTCTCAAGAGGTGGAGATGGTGGTGGCGGCGGACTGGCGCATCAGAAAGCGGGAGCCGACGGATGAGCCGGTAAGCGGGAGCCGGCGGATGGGAGGTCGGAGCAGGCGGATCAGAAAGCGGCCTTGCCCCGCACCGGCACGTAATCCGTGTAGTCGGACTCCTTGGCCAGCAGCGGGCCGATCCGCGCCACGATGGCCTGCGCGGCCTCGCCGGCGAAGACGCGGTGGTGGTCCTCCTCGCTGGTCCAGCCCTCGGTGACGTGGACGACGTCCGGGTCGGAGGCGGAGCGGGAGACGAGGTAGACGACGCAGTGCTCGCTCGCGCCGGGGCTGCCCTCGTCCAGACCGGTCAGCAGCAGCTCGACGAGCTGGTCGCTCATTCCGGCCTTGGCGGTCAGCGTGGCGTTGAAGCCGTAGTTCGCGTTCATGGAATCCTTCTTCTCTCCGTTGGAGTGCGGTGATTCCATTGAACCGCTCTGACCTGTGGAAACGTTAGAACGTTCCTCGCTCGTACTTGCACGATCCTCGCGGCCACGGGAGCCAGGGCACGGTGGGGTGGTGCAATGGACGTATGACCCGTGAAGAACACCTGGACGAGCTGCGCGCCCTGCTGGCACGGCACGCGCCGCGCTCCGGCTGGACCACCGCCATCGACGGCGTCCTCGTCTCGAAGGTCGACCGCCCCGACCCGCCCGCCCCCTCGATGTCCGGCACGGTCCTGGCGGTCATCGCCCAGGGCGCCAAACGCCTGGCCCTGGGGGAGCGGGTCTTCGAGTACGGGGCCGGGCAGTACCTGATCGCGTCCGTGGATCTGCCGGTCACGGGACAGTTCCTCCAAGCCGACGCCGAGGAACCGGCGTTGGGGTTCGGCCTGGTCCTCGAACCGTCCGCCGTCGCCGAACTGCTGCTCCAGGCCGGGCCTGGCAACTCCCCCCGCACCGGGGGCGGTACGCCGTCGGGCATCGTCGTCAGCGACGCGCCGCCCGCGCTGCTCGACGCGGTCGTCCGGCTGCTGCGCCTGCTCGACGAGCCGCACGACCGGGCCGTCCTCGCGCCCCTCGTCAAGCGCGAGATCCTGTGGCGGCTGATCACCGGCGAACAGGGCGCGGCGGTACGGCAGTTCGGTCTGGCCGACAGCAGCCTCAGCCATGTCTCGCGCGCCGTGCGCTGGATCCGCGAGCACTACGCGCAGCCCTTCCGCGTCGAGGACGTGGCGCGGCAGTCCGGTATGAGCGTGTCCGCCTTCTACCGCAACTTCCAGGCGGTGACCGCGATGAGCCCGATCCAGTTCCAGAAGCAGATCCGGCTCCAGGAGGCCCGGCTGCTGCTCACCACCCACCCGGGCGACGTCACGGGGGTCGGGCAGCGCGTCGGCTACGACAACCCCTCGCAGTTCAGCCGCGAGTACCGTCGCCAGTTCGGCGCGCCCCCCAGCCGGGACGCCGCCCGCCTGCGCCGTACCGTCCGTACCGTCCGCACCCCGGCGGGCGTCCTCCCCTGAGCGGGGAAGCCGCCGGGCCGGGGCGCGGCGGGATGACCCCCGGGTGAGGGCGCTCACCCCAACGGCGTGAGTCAGGGCGCCTGTTGGACCCAGGGCAGCGTGAAGGCGGCGAAGACGATGCCGCCCGTGTCGCCGATTTCGTAGAGGTCGGCGATCGAGCCGCCCTGGAGGACGGCCAGGGTGGAGTAACCGGCGGCCTTGGACTTGATGAGCGCCTGGTGGGGCCAGGTGGCGCCGTCGTCCTGGCTGACGCGGACGGTCAGTTCGGAACGGGCGGTGGAGGCGTTGTTGCTGAGGAGCGCGACCGAGGTGGTCGTGGGGGCTCCGTTCGCGCCGAGTTGGGAGGGCTGGAGGTAGGAGATCTCGTCGGCGTTGCAACCGGGGTCGACCAGGCCGGAGTTCCAGGCCGGGCCGAACGCGCTGGCGACGTCGGTCGCTCCGGCCGGGGAGGCGTCGCCCGCGGTGGCGTACCAGCGGTTGCCGCCCGCGTTGGAGCGGAGGTTCTGGACGACCTTGCCGTTGCCGCGCTGGACGACCTTGCTCTCGTTGACGCCGGTCGCCGCCGCCGGTCCCGCGTGCCAGGTGGCGCCGTGGTCGTCGGAGTAGATGTCGCCCGCGTGGTCCACGCCGTTCTCGCGGTACACGATGGGCTGCACCAGCCGCCCGCTGGCCAGTTGGGTGCCGTGGCCCGAGGAGGCGAAGAGTCCGGCCCAACCGGTGCTCTTGACCTGGGGGTTGAGGTCGACGGGGGCGCTCCAGGTGGCGCCGTTGTCGGTCGAGGCGATGTAGCGGATGTGCATCGCGGTCGTGTCGGTCGCGGAGTTGGAGCCGGCCGCGGAACCGTAGTAGCCGATGCCGGGCGCCGGCGAGTAGTTGATGAAGGCGAACACCTTGCCGTTCGCGCCGACGGACCGGTCGACGAGCAGGCTGCTGTCCCCGTATCCCTCGTGCGTGGTGGGCGCGTGGGCGACGACGGCGGGCGCGGTCCAGGTGGCGCCGCCGTCGGAGCTTCGGCGCAGGGCGACTTGGATGTTGTTGCTCGCGCCGCCGAGGTCGGCGCTGCTGTCGACCCGCGCGTCGGCCATGGCGATGACGGTGCCGCTCCTGGTGACGGCCATGGCCGGGATGCGTACGGAGGCGGCGGTGCCGGTGTACGTCTCGTACGTGCTGCCGTCCGCCGAGAGCCGGTTGAGGCCGCTGATGGGCGTGGCCGGGCTGAACAGCGTCTGGGCGTTCAACCCCGGTGTGCCGGAGGCCAGTCCGCAGGTGGCGGTGCCGGATTCGGTACGGCTGTAGCCGGTCGGCGTGGTCGTGGTGAACGTGTACGGCGTGCCGTTGGCGACCGTCCAGTACAGCGAGTCGTCCGAGGCTCCGGCGGCGACGGTCCTGGTCCAGGGGGAGCCGCCGCGGCCGGGCCAGGCGACGGTGAAGGTCTGCTGGACGGGGGAGCGGTTGACCAGCGTCACGCGCAGGGCGTGAGTGGCGGGCGGTGAACCGTCGGCGGCGCGCGGGCAGTCCATGCCGACCTGGGAGCCCAGGGCTCCGTCGCAGTTCAGCGTGCCGGACAGGGTCGTGTCCAGGCCCTGGGGCGTGGTGACGCGGAAGGAGTACGCCGTGCCGCTCGCCTTGGTGAAGAACAGGTCCGAGCGGTCGCCCGCCGCGACGGCCGGCGTCCAGGTGCCGTTCCCCGGCCACGTCACGGTGAAGGTGGTGCTCGCGGCGGTCGGATTGCCGAGGGCGACCCGTATACGGCTGCTGACGCAGTCCTGGCTGACGACGGCCGTCTGGGCACCCGGGGTGGCCGGGTACCCGGGCGTCGCCGTGGCCAGCGGTGCGGCCGCCGCCGCGACGACGACCGTCAGGGGGAGCAGCGTCCGGCGGACCGCCCGCGCCGCTCCCCTCCGGGCCGATCCCCTCCGGGTCGAACCCCTCCGCGCTGATCGGGCGTACGGAGACACGGGCGGCACGACCGGTACGGACGGCACGGATGCCACAGACAGCACGGGTGCCACGGACGGTACGGGCACTTCGGGGGAGGCGGGCGGCAACGGCGGCGGCACAGGGGACTCCTCAGCTCGCGGCGGACACCGCGCTCGACAGGACGTACCTCAGGTATGACACCTGACGAACGACATCAGATGTCTGCTGTCGAGGGACCCTAGGGCCGGGGTCCGACCCCGTCAAGATCCGGAGCGCCGCCTCGGCGCGATGACCGCACGCTCCCGTGCCTCCGGCGTCCCCGCCTTCCCCTCCGCCGCCGCCCGCGCCTCGGCGATCCGCCGCCGGACCGGCGCGTAGTGGTCGGAGACGGCCGCGGCGAAGGCCGCCGCGTCCCGGTCGCGCGCGGCCTCCACGATCCGGTGGTGGTGGTGGACGGTCTCCACCTCCTCCGCCCTGCTGATCCCGGTGAGCTGCGGGGCCACGACGATGTAGACGTCCCAGAACGCCGCGGAGAGCTGGCCGATCAGTTCGTTGCCGAGCGGCGCGACCAGAAGGGCGTGGAAGGCCCGGTCGGCCTCGACGAAACCCGTCCCGTCGCCGCTGCCGGACGCGTTCATGTCGTCCACCAGCGCGGCGAGGGCGTCCAGGTCGGCGGAGTCGAGCGCGGCCACGATGCGGTCGGCCATGCCGCGCTCGAACAGCTCGCGCATGTCGGCCAGCTCCAGCATGAGCTGCATGTCGTCGTCGCGGTCGAGCATGCCACGGAACGTGAGGCTTTCCACGAGCGCGGACAGTCCGAGGCGGCCGACGTAGGTGCCGTGCCCCCGGCGCACCTCCACGATGTCGAGGACGTCGAGGGTCTTCACGGCCTCGCGGACGCTGGAGCGGCTGGCGTCCAGGGCCTCGCACAGCTCGTTCTCGGTGGGCAGGACGTCCCCCGGACGGAGCCCATTGTCCAGGATGTAACGTTTGATGCCCTCGCTGACCTCGTGCATCAGCAGGCGACGACCCCGTCCGTTGCCCGCATCGCGAGTTCCGTCCACCTCTTGACCCCTCTCGTTCCAACGACTACGGTCCAACCCTATCAGCCATCAGACATCTTATGTCTGATGTTGCACAGAGTGGTCGTCCCACCGGCGTACTCTGGCCGCCCGCGCCCCACTCCCGCCCGCGGAACCGCCCTCCCGGCGCCCGCGGCGGCCCGGCCGGGCACACACCACCGGCCGGGCATACGACGGCCGTACCGCTGGCCGGGCACGCGACGGCCGCACCACCGGCCGGGCACGCGACGGCCGGTCCGCAGTCCGCCGGGCCCCGCGACCGGCTTCCGCTTCGCCCGTCTCCACCGTCCACCTCATTCCTGCTCACCCCTGCCCGGAGGTTCCCCGTGTCTTCTCGACGGACACCCGCCAGAGTCGATCGCCGCGCATTCCTGCGGTACACCGGCGCGGTCGGCGCTGCCGCCGCCTTCACCGGCACCCTCGCCGCGTGCGGCGGACCCTCCTCGACCAACGCCCCCGACTCCGCGGCCGGCAAGGGGACCGGCGGCGGGACCGGCGGCGCCACCATCACGGCGGGGATCTCGTACGCCCTGTCCACCGGCTTCGACCCGATGACCTCCTCCGGCGCCACCCCGGTCGCGGCCAACTGGCACATCTTCGAGGGTCTGGTGGACCTCAACCCGGTCTCGCTCACCGCCCGCCCCGCCCTCGCCACGGCGCTGCCCGTCCAGGTCGGCCCGACGACGTACCGCGCCACCCTGCGCGACGGGGCCACCTTCCACGACGGCTCCCCGGTCACCGCCGATGACGTGGTCTTCAGCTTCGAGCGCATCCTCGACCCGAAGAACGCCTCGCTGATGGCGCAGTTCCTGCCCTTCCTGCGCTCCGCGCGGGCGGTGGACGCCCACACGGTCGAGTTCGCGCTGAAGTACCCCTTCGCGCTCTTCCCCTCCCGCATATCCGTCGTCAAGATCGTGCCGAAGAAGATCGTCCAGGCCGACGAGAAGGGCTTTGACGCGAAGCCGGTCGGCTCCGGACCGTACGCGCTGGTGTCGGCCACCCGCGAGGACAAGATCGTCTTCAAGAAGTACGCGCGGTACAACGGGCGCTACCCGGCCAAGGCCGAGGCGATGACCTGGAATCTGCTCTCGGACGCCTCCGCGCGGGTCAGCGCCGTGCAGTCCGGCCGGGTCGCGGCCATCGAGGACGTGCCGTACATCGACATGGCCGGCCTCAAGCGCAAGGTCACCGTCGAGTCGGCCGCGTCCTTCGGCAACCTCTTCCTGATGTTCAACTGCGCGAAGAAGCCGTTCGACGACCAGCGGGTGCGCCAGGCCCTGCACTACGCGCTGGACACCGACAAGATCATCGCCACCGCCATGTCGGGCCAGGCCACCCCGGCCAGCGGCTACCTCCAGCCCAGCCACCCCGACTACGTCAAGGCCGCCACGGTCTACGGCCACGACCCCGCCAAGGCCAAGGCGCTGCTCCAGGCCGCGGGCGTCAGCGACCTGAAGGTGACCGTCCTGACCACCGACACCTCCTGGGTGCAGGACATCGCCCCGCTGGTCAAGGAGAGCTGGGACGCCGTCGGCGTCAGGACCACGCTCAGCATCGGCCAGTCCTCCGCCCAGTACGCGAAGATCGACACCGGCGACTTCGACCTCCTCGTCGCCCCGGGCGACCCCTCGGTGTTCGGCAACGACGTCGACCTGCTGATGCGCTGGTTCTACGTCGGGACCTGGCCCGAGACCCGCTACCGCTGGTCGGGCACCGCCCAGGGCAAGCAGGTCGTCTCGCTGCTCGACCAGGCCGCCCGCACCACCGACGACGCGACCCGTACGAAGCTGTGGTCCCAGGTCACCGACATCGTCGCCGAGCAGGCGCCGCTCTACCCGATCCTGCACCGCAAGCTCCCGACCGCGTGGGACGGGCACGCGCTGGCCGGCTTCAGCCCCGTGCCCACCACCGGTCTGTCGTTCCTCGGCGTGTCCCCGGCGTGAGCCGCCAGGACCGGGGCCCGCGCGCCCGGTGCGTGAGCGGCTCGTACCTCCCGCGTACGAGCCGCCCGCGCTCCCCGCGCGGGTCCCGGACCCGCCAGTCGTCCAGGACCTACTGCTAGGAACGCCCGATGTTCGCTTTCCTTCGGCTCGCGCTGCGCCGCGTGGCGATCATGCCGGTGATGATCCTCGGCATCACCTTGCTGGTCTTCGTCGTGCTCCAGTTCTCTCCCGTGGACCCCGCCTACAACGCCCTGGGGGAGAACTCGACGGCCGCCGCCCGCGCGGCGTTCGCGCACGCCAACGGGCTCGACGACCCGCTGCCCGTCCGCTACGCGCACTTTCTGAACCAGTTGCTGCACGGCGACCTCGGCGTGACCGTGCCGCCGAGCCAGCCGGTGGTCGACCGGATCACCGTCGCCTTCCCGCTCACCTTGCAACTGACGCTGCTGGGGCTGCTGATCGCGATCGTGCTCGCCGTCGCGCTCGGCGTGGTCGGCGCGGTGTACCGGGACCGCTGGCCCGACCACGTCTTCCGCGTGGTGTCGATGGCCGGTGTCGCGGTGCCCTCCTTCTGGCTGGGCGTGCTGCTGATCCAGCGGTTCGCCCTGGACAGTTCGCTCTTCCCGACCGGCGGATACGTCAACCCCGGTGACTCCTTCACCGGTTGGCTGCGCTGCATGACGCTCCCGGCGGTCTCGCTCGCGGTCCCGGTCGCGGCCTCGCTCGCCCGGCTCATCCGCACCTCGATGGTCACCGAACTCGACCGCGACTACGTCCGCACGGCCACCGGCAACGGCCTGCCACGGCTGCTGGTCATCCGGTCCGTGCTGCGCAACGCGCTGGTCACCCCGCTCACCGTGCTGGGCGTCAAGGTCGGTTACCTGCTCAGCGGCGCCGTCGTCATCGAGACGATCTTCGACCTTCCCGGCATGGGCAAGCTCATCCTGGAGGGCGTCACCGGCGGCGATGTGGCCCTGGTGCAGGGGACCGTCCTGATGATCGCGCTCGCCTTCCTGGTCGTCAACGTCGTCGTCGACCTGCTCTATCTGCTGGTCAACCCGCGCATCAGGACGGTGTGAGATGTTCCTGTTCACTGGCCCCCAACGCGTCGTCGCCAAGCTGTCGCGTCCCGGCATCCGTTTCCGCGCGCTGCCGCTCGCCGCACGGATCTCGCTCGTCGTCCTGGCCGTCGTGGTCCTGGCCGCGGTGTGCGCGCCGCTGGTCGCGGACAATCCGCTGACCACCGGCATACCCGTCCAACCCCCCGGCTCCCGGCACTGGTTCGGCACCGACCGGATCGGCCGGGACATCTTCGCCCGGGTCGTCTACGGCGCCCGCTACTCGCTGGTGATCGGCCTCGGCTCCACGGCCGTCGCCGTCGTCGTCGGCGCGGTCCTCGGTTCGCTCGCGGCCACCTCGCCCAAGTGGGGCGACGAGTCGGTGATGCGGGTGCTGGACGTCGTCATGTCCTTCCCGCCGATCGCGCTCGCCGCCGTCCTGGTCACCGTCTTCGGCTCCAGCGTGCCCGTCCTGATCTTCACCATCGCCGCGGTGTACGTCCCCTCGCTCGCCCGCGTCGTACGGGCCAACGTCCTCGCGCAGTACGGCGAGGACTACGTCGCCGCGGAGAAGGTCATCGGCGCCCGTCGCGCCTACATCGTGCTGCGGCACGTGGCCGTCAACTGCGCCGCGCCCGTCATGGTCTTCGCCACCGTGCTGGTCGCCGAGGCGATCATCTTCGAGGCGAGCCTGTCCTTCATCGGCGCCGGGGTGAAGGACCCCGAGCCGAGCTGGGGCAACGTGCTCTCGTACGGGCGGCAGATCCTGCTGTCCGGCGGATGGTGGGCCACCCTCTTCCCCGGCCTGGTGCTGCTCGTCACCGTCCTGGCCCTGAACATCCTGTCCGAGGGACTGACCGACGCCTCGGCGGCGCCGGGAGCGGCGGCCGGAGCGGCGCCGGAGGCCGTACCCGCGGCGGCGGCCGTATCGGGGGCGGCCGTACCCGCGGCCGCGGCCGGAGTCGCCCCCGCGGCCACCGCCTCCGGTACGGACCGCCCGGCCGGTGACACCGCGCCCCAGGACACGCCGCTTCCCCGCCGGACGCGGGCGGACGACGACGAACGGGCCGCCGCCGTACAGCGCAGCCTCGTCCTGCTCGCCGAACGCATGACGCGGAATCCGCCGCCGCTCGCGGCGGTGCCCGCCACCGCCGCGGAACTGCTCTCCATCCGGGACCTGTCGATCCGCTTCCCCGACCGCTACGGCGACGTGCCGGTGGTCGACGGCATCTCGCTCACCGTCAGGGAGGGCGAGACCCTCGGTCTGGTCGGGGAGTCCGGCTGCGGCAAGAGCATCACGAGCCTGGCCGTCATGGGCCTGCTGGCCCGCAACGCGCGGGTGAGCGGTGCCATCGACTACCGCGGCGAGGACCTGCTCGGCATGTCGCCCCGCCGCCGCAGGGTGCTGGCGGGGCCCGAGATCGCCATGGTCTACCAGGACGCGATGTCGTCGCTGAACCCGTCGGTCCTCATCGGCCGCCAGCTCAAGCAGCTCACCTCGCGCGGCGGCACGCAGAGCCCGGCGGAACTGCTCGAACTCGTCGGCCTCTCCCCGGACCGCACGCTGCGCAGCTACCCGCACGAGCTGTCCGGCGGCCAGCGGCAGCGCGTACTGATCGCCATGGCGCTGTCCCGCAGCCCCCGGCTGCTCATCGCCGACGAACCCACCACCGCGCTCGACGTCACCGTCCAGGCGCAGGTCGTCGAACTCCTCACCCGGCTGCGCGACGAACTGGGATTCGCGATGATCCTGGTCTCGCACGACCTCGCGCTGGTCAGCGGGCTCGCCCACCGGGTGGCGGTGATGTACGCGGGGCAGGTCGCCGAGACCGGCGACACCCGGGCGCTGCTGTCCGACCCCGCCCACCACTACACGCGCGGCCTGCTCGGCTCGGTCACCTCGCTGGAGGCGGGCGCCGAGCGGCTGCACCAGATCAGCGGCGTGGTGCCCGCGCCGCGCCAGTTCGGCGCCGGATGCCGCTTCGCCTCCCGGTGCGGCGCGGCCACCGAGGTGTGCGGGACCCGCGCCCCCGAGCTGACGGGGCGGCCGGCCCCGGCGGCGGACCCGCGCGCCGCAACCGCCGTGTCCCCCCTGCCCGCCGCGGCGCACGGCGTCGCCTGCCACCACGCGGCCGAACCCGTACTGCTGCAAAGGAGCGGACGATGATCCGCGTCGAAGAGGTCCACGTCAGGCACCGGGCGCGCGGCGGCGGTCTGTTCCGGCACGACGCCGTGCACGCGCTGACCGGGGCGTCGCTGACGGTGGAGCGCGGTGAGATCGTCGGCCTGGTCGGTGAGTCCGGCTGCGGCAAGTCGACGCTGGCGCGGGTGCTGACCGGTCTGCAACGGCCGACCGAGGGCCGGGTCATGTTCCGCGGCGAGGATCTGTGGGAGCTGCCGGCGGCCAGGCGCCGCCAGGAGTTCGGCGCGTCGGTCGGCGTGGTCTTCCAGGACCCGTCCACCGCCCTCAACCCGCGGATGCCGGTCGGCCGCATCCTGCGCGACCCGCTGGACGTGCACCGGCGCGGCACCCCGCGCGCCCGCGAACAGCGGGTGACGGAACTGCTGGAGCTGGTGGGCCTGCCCGGGCACACCCGGCAGGCGCTGCCGGGACAGCTCTCCGGCGGGCAGCGCCAACGGGTCGCCATCGCCAGGGCGCTCGCGCTGGAACCCGAGCTGATCGTCGCCGACGAACCGACCAGCGCCCTCGACGTCTCGGTCCGCGCGCAGGTGCTCAACCTGCTGATGGACCTGCGGTCCCGGCTCGGCCTCGGCATGGTCTTCATCTCGCACGACATCCAGACGGTGCGCCACCTGTCGGACCGGCTCGCGGTCCTCTACCTCGGGCGGATCGTGGAGGAGGGCCCGGCCGCCCAGGTGTCGGCCGCGCCCGCCCACCCGTACACCCAGGCGCTGTTCTCCGCCACACCGAGCCTGCTGGGGACCACCGAGCGGATCGTGCTCAACGGCCCCGTGCCGTCGGCCACCCACCCGCCCTCCGGCTGTCCGTTCCGCACCCGGTGCTGGAAGGCGGACGACACCTGCGCGACCGCCTTCCCCGCCGCCACACGGGACGGCGACCACCAATGGCACTGCGTACACCCCAGGACCACCGCGGCGGCGACCGCCGCGCACCACGGCACAAGGAGCACTTCGTGATTGCCCGTACACCCCGGTTCTCCGGCGTCGTCCCGCCCGTCGTCACCCCGCTGACCGACGACGGCGCGGTGGACGTCGCGTCGCTGGAGCGCGTGGTCGGCCACCTCATCGGCGGCGGTGTCGACGGCCTGTTCGCGCTGGGGAGTTCTGGCGAGGTCGCCTATCTCACCGACGAGCAGCAGGAGACGGTGCTCGACGTGGTGGTGAAGACCGCGGGCGGCCAGGTGCCGGTGCTGGCGGGCGCCATCGAGACCACCACCAACAAGGTGCTGGAGCGCGCCCGTACCGCCGTCGCGCGCGGCGCCAGCGCGGTCGTCACGACCGCCCCCTTCTACACCCGCACCCATCCCACCGAGATCGACCGGCACTTCCGGACGGTCGCGGCCTCGATCGACGTGCCGGTACTCGCCTACGACATCCCGGTCTGCGTCCACAGCAAGCTCTCCCGGCAGCTGGTCGGCGCACTGGCCGCCGACGGGGTGCTGGCCGGGGTCAAGGACTCCAGCGGCGACGATGTGACATTCCGTCAACTCATTCTCGACACCAGGGCCGTGCCGGACTTCGCGCTGCTCACCGGGCACGAGGTCGTCGTGGACGCGATGCTGCTCGGCGGCGCGCACGGCTCGGTCCCCGGCCTCGGCAACGTCGACCCGCACGGCTACCGGCGGCTGCACGACGCCGCGGCGCGCGGCGACTGGACGGCGGCCCGCGCCGAACAGGACCGGCTGGCCCGGCTCTTCGACATCGTCGCCGTCGCCGACCCGGCCACCGCGTCCGGTACGGCGTCCGGCCTCGGCGCGTTCAAGACCGCGCTGACGCTGCTCGGCGTCATCGCCCGCAACACCGTCAGCCCGCCGATGCGCCCGCTCACCGACGCCGAGACCGGCCGTATCGGCGCGATCCTGGAGCAGGCGGGCCTGCGATGACGCTGCTCGCCGGAGTCGACATCGGCGGGACCAAGACGGCGGCCGCCCTGGTCACCCCCGAGGGCGTGCTGCTCGACCGCGCCACCCTGCCCACCCCGGCGCGGCAGGGCCCGGCCGCCGTGCTGGACACCGCGGCCCGCGCGGTGACCCTGCTCGGCAGGCCCGTGGACGCCGTCGGCGTCGGCAGCGCGGGCGTCATCGACCCCGGTACCGGCCGGGTGCGGTCGGCCACGTCCGCGCTCCCCGGCTGGGGCGGCACCGACCTGCGCGGGCTGCTCGCCGCCCGGCTCGGCCTGCCGGTCGGCGTCGACAACGACGTCAACGCCCATGCGCTCGGCGAGCATTGGCGCGGCGCCGCCGCCGGGCACGCCTGCGTGCTGCTCCTCACGGTCGGCACCGGCGTCGGCGGCTGCGTCCTGATCGACGGACGCGTCCACCACGGCGCCGGTGGCGCGGCGGGCGAGGCCGGTCACCTGCCGGTGCCCGCCGCGGCCGGGCTGCCCTGCCCCTGCGGGGGCGTCGGACACGTGGAGGCCGCGGCGTCCGGACCGGCGATGACGGCGGCCTACCGCGAACTGGCGGGCGCGCGGCCCGGATACGGGACGGGCGCCGCACCCGCGACCCTCCGCCTCGTCAACTCCCGCGCGCAGGACGGCGATCCGACGGCGCTCACCGTCCTGCGCGCAGGCGCCACCGCGCTCGGCGAAGCCGTCGGCGGCCTCGTCAACGTCCTGGCCCCCGACCTCGTCCTCCTCGGCGGCGGGGTGAGCCGGTGCGGACCCGTCTGGTGGGACACCCTGCGGACGACCGTCGCCTCCCACCTGGTCCCGGCCGTCGCCGGTACCCCGCTGCGGGCGGGCTCGCTCGGCGACGACGCCGCGCTGTACGGGGCCGCGCTCCTGGGACGGGAGGCACTGGCGTGAACGGCCGTGAAGGTCAACCGACTTCGGGCGGTCGGCCCACGTCGGCCGCAGACCCCGGCGCCGTCCTGGAACGGCTGCGCGGCCGGCTCGTCGTCTCGTGCCAGGCGTATCCGGGGGAGCCGCTGCGCGATCCGCTGATCATGCGTCAGATGGCGCTCGCCGTCCGGGAAGGCGGCGCGGCCGGTATCCGGGCGCAGGGCCTCGACGACCTGCGCGCGATCCGCGCGGTCACCGACGTCCCCCTCATCGGCCTCTGGAAGCACGGCACTTCGGGCGTCTACATCACCCCGACCGAGCGGCACGCCCTCGCCGTCGCCGCGACCGGCGCGGACATCGTCGCGGTCGACGCCACCTTCCGCCCGCGCCCCGGCGGCGAGACCCTGGAACGTACCGTCACGGCCGTGCACCGCGCGGGCCGCCTGCTCATGGCCGACGTCTCCAGCTACGAGGAGGGCGTCGCGGCGGCGGACCTCGGCGCGGACCTCGTCGGCACCACGCTGTCCGGCTATACGGGCAGCGGCCCGCACCCGGACGGTCCCGACCTCGCCCTGGTCGCCCGCCTCAGCGCGGATCTGTCGGTCCCCGTCGTCGCCGAGGGCCGTGTCCACACCCCCGCCCAGGCCCGGTCGGCCCTCGCCGCGGGAGCCTTCACGGTCGTGGTCGGCACCGCGATCACCCACCCGACGACGCTGACCCGGTGGTTCGCCGAAGGGCTCGGAGCACAGCGGCAGTTGGGGTGAATGCCCTCTGCCGCGACGGCGCCCCCCGAACACTCGGAGGGCGCCGTCGCCGCGTCGGCCGAGCCGGGTGCCTGGAACAGGTACGAGTTCAGCACCAGCGTCGCCGTGTCCGGCTTGTCGGGGCTGGTGAACGCGGAGACATCGGTGATGTTCGCCGCCGGGCCGGCCGCGACGGACGGGGAGTCGATGTGAGCGGGACGGTGCGGCCGGACGGTTCAGCGGGCGGCGCGCGCGGGGCGGGGAAGGCGTTCGTACACCGTCAACCGCCGTCCGTGGACGCGGACATCGGCCACCGGGGTGAAGTACGTCAGCAGGACCCGCATCTTCATCCGGTCCTGCGCCGCGGTCAGGGGGCGGGCGATCCAGGGGACGTCGGTGACCAGCAGGATGCGGTCCCGCGCGAGCATCGCCGTACGGATGCGGGCCGGGGCCGCCTCCAGGCCCTTCAGCGTTCCGGAGCGCTCCGGGGTCTCGGTCAGCGCTATGTCGTGCAGGCCGGAGAAGGCGCCGGGGGAGACGGATTCCGTGTCGCGGCGGGCGGAGGGGATGAAGAGGACGGCGTTGCCGGGGCGCTTGAGCCGCTGGACGTCGGAGGCCACGGCCATGACGTCGTCGACCCGGCTCTTCGGCGAGCGCTCGGCGAGCGACTGCGGGATCAGCGCCACCGTCGCGAGCGCGACCGCCACGGGGACGATCCACGCGGACGCGCGCGGGAAACGGGGCCGGGCGGCGCGCACCGCGGCGCCGATCGCCGCGCCGATGAGCAGCGCGAGGCCCAGCATGCTGAAGAGCACATAGCGGTCGAGGAACAGCGGCTGGAACAACGACAGGCAGACCAGGCCGAGTTGCGGCACCGCGAGCAACGGCAGCCCCACGGCGGCGGCGGACAGCCGGTTCGTACGGGGCCCGTCCGTACGAGGCGCGCGCGCATGAGGCCCGTTCGTACGGGGCCCGTCCGTACGAGGCGCGTCGGACCGGGGTGGGGCGGTACGAGGCGTGCCGGTACGAGGTGGGGCGATTCGTAAGACGTCCGTACGGGCGCGGCCCGCGATACGGCGGTCGGACACCGCCGCGCAGACGCCGCCGATCAGCACCAGCACCCCGGGCCCGATCAGCATGTGCCAGGTCAGCGGCGGAATCCAGGACACCTGCGCCGACTGGCCCCGGCTGAAGAGGGCCAGCGGAGTGACGGCCAGGACGGCGACGGCGGAGGCGGCCGTCCAGGCGGCCCACGTACGGCGGTCGGCGGCCCGGGACCAGAGCAGTGTGGCCAGGTGCGCGGGGAGGATCAGGAGCGAGAACCAGTTCAGCAGCCCGCAGACGAGGACGGCGCCGCCGTATCCCGCCCAGCGCCACGCGCGGCGGCGCGGTCCGGTGTCCTCCTGGAGCGCGGCGACCAGCAGCAGGGTCGACACCCCGGCCCCTGCGGCGACCAGCGCGTACGGCCGCCCCTCCTGGAGGTAGAACTGCACGGCGGGCAGCAGCCCGAACGCCAGCCCGCCCGCGAGGCCCGCGGCGGGACCGGCGAGCCGCCGCCCGATGAGCGCGACGCAGGTGGCCGCCACCGCGCCGGCCAGCACCGAAGGCAGCCGCAGCGTGGTCGTGTGGGGTCCGAACACGCTGAACAGGGCGTGCATCAGCAGGTAGTAGAGGCCGTGCACGACGTCCACGTGGTGCAGCATGCGCAGGATCTCGGGGGTCGACCGCCCGGCCACCTGCCAGGTGGCCGCCTCGTCACGCCAGACGGTGTGCTGCCGGGAGAGTCCCCAGAGGCCGAGGGCGAGAGTCCACAGCGGCGGAATCAGCCAGATCAGCATCGCCCGACTCGGTAAAGATGCCCGAGAGGCCGTGATGGTTGCTTTGAATCCCGAACGGCTTTGTATCGAACGGGATTTGCTGTCGGTGGACGTCAAAGAGGCACCCGAGGCAGTTTGTTGAATTGTGAACCGCCTGGAGGAAGCGTGATCGACACCCACTGATGGCGGTGACACGCATCCTACTCCGGCGCGCGCGGCGGACTTTCGGAACGTCATTTCTCCGCGCGCGCACCGCTCGAAATGGCCGTCGGCACAGTGGTCGGAACGTTGTTCGGCGCGTTGTTCGGTACGTTGTTCGGCGCGGCGGCCGATGCGGCGGTCGATGCGGGCGCGGGTACGGCCTGCCGGGGGGATGCCGGTGCGGCCCCTGCCCCTGGTGCGGCCCCTGCCCCCGGTGCGGCCCCCGCGCCCCTACCCACCGCGAACACGTTGTCGCAGCGGTCCCGCACGCCCGCGTCGTGCGTGGCGATCACCACCGCGCACCCCGACCGGCTCAGCTCCCGCAGAATGTCCACCACCACAGCCGAGTTGGCGTCGTCGAGCGCGCCCGTCGGCTCGTCCGCCAGCACCAGCGCCGAGCGCTGGACGAGCACGCGCGCCAGCGCGACCCGCTGCTGCTCACCGCCGCTGAGGTGATGGACCGTCTCCTTGCCGCGCCCCGCGAGGCCGACCCGCTCCAGGGCCTCGGCGATCGCGGGCCCTGCCTTGCCGCGCAGCAACGGCCTCGGCCTGGCCGCGACTTCGAGATTCTGCTCGACGGTCTCGCTCTCGATGAGCGCGTAGTGCTGGAAGAGATATCCGAGGGTGTCACGGCGGAATTGCCGGATGTCGCGGCGGCCGAAACGCGTGATGTCCTTCCCCTCGTACCGGATGGCACCGGACGTCGGGCGGTCGAGCAGACCTAGGCAGTTGAGGAGGGTCGACTTTCCCGATCCGCTGGGTCCGACGAGAGCCAGCATCTCGCCGCGCTCCACGGCGAGGTTGACGTTGTCCCACAACGTGCGGGAACCATAGGACTTCGAAAGACTCTCGATCTCGATCAGCTTCGTCATGACAGGCACACTCCTGCTCGGTGGAGGAATTCCGTGGGCGCGGCCGGGCTCAGGTCCCGGTCGCGCCCTCCTTCACGATGCGGCGGTGGAAGTAGGCGAGGGCGAGCAGCACGGCGGCCAGTTCGAAGACGACCAGACCGCTGATGACACCGAGGTCGAGCGCGGTCAGCCGGGTCGGCTCGAAGGTCGCGGGCTCACCGGCGGCGGCCAACTGCCGCAGGTGCTGGCGCTGTTGCCACGCCTGGAACGGCACCCGGGTCGCGAAGATCACCGCGATGGCCACCTCGACGGCCAGGAGGAAGCGGTGCGAGGCGACGTACCGCCAGCCGCTGACGTGCTGGGCGAAGATGCTCTGCGCGTTCTTGCGGGCGTAGATGAGGCAGACGCCGACCGCGGCGATGAGGAGCACCATCGCGGCGATGACCAGGTTGAAGATCTGGACCCGGAGTTCGGTGAGCGCCTTCCTGAGGTCGAGGGCGGTCTTCTCGCCCACCGGACTCATGGAGTTCACGTAGTCCTGGAGGTGTTCCGCGCGGATGCCCGCGGTCACGTCGGCGGGGTCGGGGAAGACGACTCCGGCCTGTGTCGCGATGGCGGTGTAGGCGTCGTCGGTGAGGAAGCGCGATCCGTTGGGGACGACGATGACGACCGGGTCGCGCACCATGGATCGGTCCTCGGCCGCGTCGTGGCCCGAACGGTAGGAGTACTCACCGGTGTTGTAGCCGAAGACGCGCTGGCCGCCGCGGGTCGCCGAGACCTTCATGGGGACGCGCCCGGTGAGGTCGGGGTCGATGATCGCCTCGGCGGCCTTGGTGATCGCGGGGGTGTCCGACGCGAGCGTGTCGGGGATCAGCAGCCGTACCGCGCGGGCGTCCGCGGCCGTCGCGCTCCCGGCCTGCGACGCGTAGCGCCGCCCCGCCGGGTCGACCATCGGCTGCCGTGCCAGATAGGTGTCGTTGACGACGAGGATCTCGCCGGAGGGCAGGTGCTCACCGGGCGCGGACATCTGGAGGTCCCGCCGCCCGGCCACGATCACCTCGCCCCGCGCGTCGGCTCTGCGCAGCCACGGCCCGACGTGCTGGTCCAACTGGTCCATGTGCATGGCGAATGCGCCGCTGAGCCGGATCGACACGGCGTCGCCGACCGCGTGGTACGCGTCCCGGTTGTCCTCACGGGTGAGAACGTCGCGGCTCGCGAGCGTGGCGTTGGTGGCGATGCTGAGCGCGAGCAGCAGCGCCGGGACACGGACCAGGTAGACGCTCAAGGACGCGGCGCGGGACGGGAGTTCGCCCTTGAGCGCGGGCAGGACGCCGACCTTGAACGTCAGCGCGAGCGCCGCCGCGTGCGCGGCCAGGACGACGGCGGCCAGCAGGACGGCGAGGACCGCGGCCACGGCGGCGAACAGGCCGAGCCACGCGAGGCCGTTGTAGAGGCCGAGGAAGGTGAGGACCGCGGCCGCGACGACGGCGGCCGACAGCGGCCAGAAGACTGCGAGCCGCCGCAGGTCGCGCAGCAGGATGCCGGTGAAGGACATGCCCTGCATGCGCAGTACGCCGTACGCCCGCGCGTTGAGCAGCACGCTCGCGCCGGTCATCGTCAGCGCCGCGAGGGCGACGACGTAGAAGGAACGGAAGAGCGAGTCGTTCTTGTACCGGTCGATCAACCCCCGTACGGACAGCGGGTGGCTGACCTCGACCGTCATGCCGAGGTGCGTGAACTCCAGCCGCAGGGCGTCGGCGGCGCCCGCCGGCCCGAAGACGTAGTACGTGCCGCGCGGGTCGAGTTGGCCGACATCGGCGAGCGGGTGCACGCGGGTGGTGAAGTTCTCGCTGAACGCCGGGTAGCCGTGGTCCAGCCACTTCGCGGTCCGCGTACCGGTGCCGCCGGGCGCGAGGTACAGGTGGCGGACCGTGTCGGGGTTCTTGAGGTCGGGCACCTCGCGCGCGACCCCGACCCCGTGCCGCGCCGCGAACGACTCGACGGCCTGGACGACGTGGGGCGCGCTCGTCGATCCGTCGGAGTCGAGCACGTCGACCATGGCGGAGTTGCCCAGCACCCCGTCCTCGTCGAGTCCGCGCACGAAGAGGAAGGCCAGGACGGCGGAGAAGGCCAGAAGGGCGGCGTGGACGACTCGAATACCGCGATGCAGCATGGTGATTCCTCGGTTGAGGGCGCTCGGGAATTCAGACGGGCGTGACGGCGTGACGGCGACGTACGGCGTACCGGCTGTTCACGGCTTGCGGCTTGCGGCTTGCGGCTTGCGGCTACGGCTCACGGCTCAGGGCGGGCGCGGGCGCGGGAGCGCCGAGCGGCCGTGGAGGCGGTGACGTCCCCGCCTCCACAACCGCGCCGGATCACCCGGCCGTTACCACCCGGCGGCTACCGCCCGACCGCTACCGCCCGACCGGTACCGCCCGGCCGGTCAGCCATGACCGGCCCCCTCGCTGACGGAGGGTCAGCAGGACGGGTTGTAGTAGTAGCTGACCGAGTTGCCGTTCAGCCCCGCGGAGGCCAGGGACCATACGCCCTTGGCCGTGCAGCCGCTGCCGAACACGACGGTGCCGATCTTCACCGACGACGCGTGCTTGTTCGTCGGGTGCTTGTAGTTCGACCACGCGGTGTTGGCGCCGTGGTCGTAGCTCCACTTGCCGCCGCCGACGTCGACCGAGGTGGCCAGGGCCGGCGTGGCGGCGGCGAAGCTGAGGGCGACAGCGGCGACGGCGACCTTAATTCCGGTTTTCTTGTTCATGAATGAACTCCGCTTTCTCGTGGGCTTGATCGGACGAGGCAGAACCCTGGCACACATTCAGTTGCACTGGCAACCATGAAATTGCGCTCCGGGAATTGCCTGTCGCGGGCGGGTCGGAACGGTCCGCCCATGCCTGAATCCACCGGCGTCAGCGGGCGGCGACGGCGGTGGTCGGCAGGCGAATGGGAAGCGGGAATTCCGCACCGCGCGATGTCCGGCCGCGGGCCGGATTTCGGGCGGTACGGGGTACGTGGACGCCCGGCGCGGGCGGCCGGGCGCCGGTGCGGACGGCGACGCGTCAGGCGGTCGCCGCTGCGGGCCCGTACCGTCTCACGTGCTGCGCTGCGCCGATGGGCGGTCTTCTGATCCCACGCATGTGTGCTCCCCCGTGCCGGTGCCGGGTGGTCCGCGGCAACCCGGCCGACGATAGGCGCGGATCCGGCCGACCTCGAATCCCGTACCGAGGCTTGGCGCGTTCTCGGCGGTATGCGGCTTGAATCAGATCCGGGAAACGGCCCTCCGGCGCGGAATTCCGGATTCAACTTGATTCACGCTGCAAGTAAGGCGTGGCATTCCGTTTTCCGCGAAGTACGGCTATCCGGAACGGCGTTGCGGGAATGTGAGACCGCTCCCGCGAAACGCATTCGGAATCCTCACGGCGCGCTGTGTCGCGGGGGACGAGGCGGGCGGCCTCAGGGCAGGAGGCGGGCGAAGACGACGATGTTGTCGAGGTAGGTGTGGCCGGTGAAACGGCCGCCGCAGGTGATCAGGCGGAGTTGGGGGTCGGGGCGCGGGGCGTAGACGGCCTCGGTGGGGAACGCGTCCTTGGCGTAGCTCCGGACGGACGTCACCTGGAAGCGGACGGTCCGGTTGTCGTCGAGGGTGACGCGGATGACGTCGTTGACCCGCAGGAGTGAGAGACGGGAGAAGACGGCGGGGCCGCCGGGGGAGTCGACGTGGCCGACGAGCACGGCGGGGCCGGGGGCACCGGGGACCGGACCCGCGTCGAACCAGCCCGCCCGGCTCGGCCGCGAGGGGGTGTCCAGGGCGCCGGAAGGGGTCAGGCCGAGGGGTTCGAGCGGGGTGTCGACGTCGATGGCCGGGATGGCGAGCGCGCGGGGCCGGGCGTCGGTCGCCTCTGTCGGGGCCACGGGCCGGCTGACGACCCGGCCCGGCTCCGGGGCGACCGCCCCGACGGCGGCGCGCGCGTGGCCGGAGCCCGGCCGCGTCCCCAGATTCGCGGCGAGGCCGACGGCGCCGCCCGCGACCGTCACCACTCCGAGGACGGCGAGCGCCCCGGCCGCTCCCCGATGACGCGGCCGGGGCCGTGCGTGTCGCGGCGCCATGACGCCGCTCAGCCGCGCCGCAGTCGGCGTACCGACAGCACCAGCAGGCCGGAACCGATGACCAAGGCGGCTCCCCAGCCGACCAGTTGGGGCGTACGGGAGCCCTCGGCCGCCGCCTTCCGCTGGTCGAGACCGCCGAAGCCCGCGTCCACGCCGCCGTGGGGCTGACGGCTCGGCCCCGCGGAGTCGGTGAGGTCGAGCAGGCCGGGCGCGGAGCCGGTGGAGGACAGGACGACCAGCGTGTGCGTGCTGCGGCCGGTCAGTTGGACGGTACGGGAGGTCGTCGCGGCCCCGGCCGAGACCCGTACGGTCGTGCTGCCCGCGGACACCGTGCGGTACGGGGTCGAGGCGGGGAAGCGCAGCGAACCCTGGTTCAGCGCGGCCACATGGACCGCGACGGCGGGCTGGCTCAGCGACGCCTGGATGACCCGTACCGCCGCCTGGCCCTGCGGGGCCGACAACTGGTCGGAGAGCGTGCGCAGTTGCAGCGCCGAGTTCGGGCCGAGCCCGGCGACGGTGTACGCGCGGCCCTGCACGACCCGCACGGTCGAGGAGATGACCGGCGACACCGACGCCGGGTCGCCCGCCTTGCGCATCGCGACCGTGTACTGGCCGGTGGCGACCGACTCGTACGGCGAAGCGTGCCCGTACGACACGCTCTTGAGCACCATCGCGGCCGTCGATCCGCCGAAGGGGTAGAGGTAGACGTCCACCGGCGGCGTACCGGGCGAGAAGTGCGCCAGCCGCAGCCAGCCGCCGGACCAGGCGGGCGCCGCCGACGCACCGGCCGCGGCCGGGCCCGCCAGCACAGCGGCGCTGAGCGTGAGAACGGCGGCGGCGCCGAGCGCGGCGGCCCGCGCCGAGGATCTGGACGACGGTCTGGACGACGATCCGGTGCGCGCGGTCGCCCGCGGGAAAAGCCTCATGCGAAGTCCTTCTGACGGGCGGATGCGCCGATTGGTCCGGCGTTCAGGGGCGGGGGCGGGGTCGGGGGCGCGGTCTGGGCGTGTGTCGGTGCGGGGCGGGGCCGGGCCGTCTGACGGGCGGGTGTGCCGGTCGGCTCGGTGTTCGGGGGCGGGGCCTGTGTCGGGTCGGCTCGGGGCCGGGCCGCCAACGGGGTGGGCCGGTCGGTCCGGCGTTCACGGTCGGGCCGGGGGCCGGTACCGGGTCGGCTTCGGCGTTCACGGTCGAGGTCCGGGTTCGGGCCGGGCCCGGAGGGCGGGCCGGGCGGGGGCGATGCGGCGTTCACGACGGCGAGTTGGCGCTGACGAGGCCGTCGGGCGCGGGCTGGTCGTACAGCACGGTCAGGACGGCGGGGGTTCCGGCGCCACCGGTACGCGCCGCGGTCCGCAGCGGGCGGTAGGGCGGCTGCTGGGCGTCGACGAGGGCGCGCAGCGCGGCGGCCTGCGGTCCGCTCCCCGTGGCCGGGGAGCCGTCCACGCGCGAGATCGCCACACCGCCGCGCGGGACGTCGGCACCGGCGCCGGGCGCGGGCGCGTCGAAGGACGCGACGGTGAGGGTGTGACCGCTGCTGAGGACGGCGAGCAACGCGCAGACGCGCAGGTCGACATGACCACTCGTCAGAAACGCGCGCGTGCCGCCCTGGAAGGTGATCCGCTGGTTGGCGGCGAGCGCCGCCCCCGAGAAGCGCCGCTCCGCGCGGTCCGCGGCGGCCACGCGCTCGTACGCCGTACGCCCGGCGTGGGCGATCGGCAGCACCTCGGCGCGCTGCGCACCGGCCGCCGCGTCCGTCCCGCTGGCGCTGCCGGGCCCGTCACCCGCCTCGTCACCCGCCCCGGCCCCGTCACCCTCATCCCCGCCGAACACGGCGAGCGGCTGCGGGCCGGTCAGATCCCGTAGCGCGTCCCCCGCCATCGCGCGCAAAGGGCCGGTGACGACGGCGACATCGGCGCCGAGCAGCTGCTGCGGAGAGGAGGTGACGGTGAGCGTGGAGCCCGCGGGGAAGCCGTGCGACACGAGCGCGGCGCAGACGGCGACGTCGCAGGCGACGACGTGGGTGGGGCCGATGTGCCCGGCCACCCAGGTCGCGACGGCGTCGCGGATCGGCGGCGGCGTGGACGGGGAGACCGACGCGGACGACGACGCGGACGACGACGCGGACGACGACCCGGACGCGGACGCGTTCGGATCGACGGCCGCCGTCGGCCGGTCGGAGCCCTCGGTCCCGGACCCGGTCCCGGAGCCGCCGCGGTCGCGCAGGACGACCACGGCCGCCGCGGACACCACCGCCAGGACGAGCACGGTGACCGCGAGCGCCCGGCCCCGGTGCCGCCGGGCGGCCTGTTCGCCGGGCGCGGCCGGCGCCTTCGGCCTCAGCCCGAGGTGGCGCCGGACGAAGGACCGCAGGGTGTTCCAGTAGATCCGGAGCCAGGACGGCTCGTCGGGGCCGCCGGGTCTGGGAGGTTCACCAGGCCCCGACGGCCCCCCGCCCCCGGACGGTCCCGCGGCCTTCCCCTCCCGGGCCGCGGGTTCGAGCCCCGGCACCAGGCCGGGCGGCAGGCCGAGCGCCGGTCCCGGCGGCCGTGGCCGCCGTACCGGTGTGCGGGGCTCGAAGAAGTTCTGCGACATGGACCGCTCACGGGTTGGAAGGGGAACGGCGCCCGCGCGGCGGTGACGACCGCCGCCCGGACGACCGGGACCGGGGCGTCACGGGCTGGTGCCCGCTTCCGCGAAATCGGCCTCCCCCCTGAGGAAGCCGACTCCGCAGCGCCTCGGAGCGAAAGGAATCCAGCCCGAATATCAGCACACTTGAACGAAACTGACAAGCCCTCTCACTTTCCGTTCAATCTCGGACACGGAGTGAATCCCGAATATGCCGATGCGATCAAACATGCTGGTCAGCGCGGCGAGAGTGGTGATGATCATTACGGTGATCCTTTTACTCGCGAGTAATTCACTCACGCACCACAAAGCTCATCGGGAGCGTCCCGGTATTCGGGCACGACAAATTCCGGACGCGGGCTGAATGGGCAGAAATTCAGCAGATCCCGCGGTCCGGAAACGACACCTCCACAGCTCAGTGGAGGTAAGCGGCAGGCCCGGTCCTTCCCGTACGACGACCACACGGAGACGCTCTCCTGCCCCGTATTCGGAGCCGCTCCGGCCGCGGATGGGTCGCCGGCCAGGATCAGTCGGGGAGCACGACGGTTCGCCGTGCGGCGGCGATCAGGGCCCGCCCGATGTCGGCCTCCGGCTCGCTCGCGGCGGTGAGCCCGCCGGTCTGGACGCCGTGTACGGCCAGGAACACCGTGTCCGCCGCCTGTGCCTGCGTCTCCCCGAGATCCGGGCCTCCACGCTCGCCGACGAGGGCGTGGCCCTGGGCGCCCTGCGCCTGGCCCTGGACGAGGTCGACCACCGCCTGTTCGGTACGGGCCTGTCCGCCCCCCTTCCGCCGCGCCGCCACTGACCCCCGGAACCCCGGCTCGTGTTGGTCCGAGCCGGGGTCCCCCCGGAGGTCTCGCGCGCCGAAGGTCAGACGCGGTCGGCGACGATCATCAGGTACTGGAAGCTGCCGTTCTTGTACGCGGTCAGGAAGGCGTCCTCGACTCCGGTGACCAAGTGGTCGGCGGATTTGCGCAGTTCCCAGTACGGGATGGTCGCGGCCGTCAGGTCCTCGACGTGGGTGGGCACCAGCCGGTGCTTGGCCATCGCCTGGAAGTACGCCGAGCGCGGGTGGATGTCGCAGATGTAGTGGGCGTTGATCAGGGACACCTCGCGGGACGCACGCCCGTACGTGTCGTTGTAGCAGCCGGTGATGACGACGTAGCGACCGCCGCGGCGCAGCAGCCGGGCGTGCTCGGCGAAGAGCAGGTCCAACTCCACGTACATCGTCGACTCGTTGTTCCACGACGCGGCGTAACCGCCGGTCTGGAAGCCGGTGTCGAGCATGTTGCGGTGGTGGTAGCGGACCTTGCCGTCGATACCGCGCGCCCGCGCCTGCTCATTGGCGAAGTCGGCCTGCTTGGTGGAGAGCGTGACGCCGTCGGCGTGGCACTGGTAGCGCAGATTCGCGGTGACGCTGCCGCCGCCGCGCCCGCAACCGGCGTCGAAGACCCGGTCCTCGGGGCTCAGCGGGCCCAGGTGCTTGGCGAGGAGTTCGGCCTGGGCGTGTTCGAGCCGGTGCAGTTCCGTGGTGATCAGATCCCGGCGCCTGGCGGGGTCCGTCTCGTCGAGTACGGACCAGTCCACGTCGCCGACACCGTAGTGGTGGTGGTACAGGTCGTCGATCCTGCCGAGTTCGAGGTTGACCGGATTCTGTTCGGCGTTCCAGTAGTCCGCGACGCGGGTCTGGTACGTGGACTGGGCCGGAACCGGTGCCTTGGCGACGCCGGGGTGCGAAATGGTCAACGCTGACTCCTCTTGGTACTGGGATCGGTCATCGTGCCGTGGAGCGGGTGAAGCGGCCTGCGCCTACCAGTAGTTGGGCAGGCGGTATCGGTGGGTGTTGGTCGCGTGCCATTCGTGGTTGCCGGCCACCCAGTCCGACAGCCCGCGTGCGTACCGCGCGACCAGCGGTGACGTCGCCGACGCGGCGGCGGCCTCCTCCTCGAAGGAGCCCATGATCCGGTTGTGGATCTCGACGCTCTCCAGATACGCCGCCTTGAGGCCGCATCCCTCGTTGGCGGCCACGACCTGCGGCAGATTGAGGTGCGTCGGGTCGCCTTCCAGCTCCTTGGTGAAGGAGTAGAGGTCGTTGACGATGGTCGTCGCGTTGCAGGCCAGCGCCGTGATCCGCTGGATCTCCGGCCGCGCGTAGACGGCCTCGGGCAGCTCGTACCCGTCGACCGCGTCGATGATCGACAGGCAGGGGCGGAAGTTGTTGAACTGCCGCATCACCAGGTATTCCCACACCTGCGGGACGAAACGCTTCTCCGCCCAGGCCGCTTCGGCGAGATAGCCCAGGTGCAGCCGGGCGATGTCGTGCATGAAGCGGGTGGTCTGGCTCGGGGTGGCGAACTCCGCGTAGTCCCTCATCGCCCAGTGGTACGAGCGCAGGGGCCCGTCCGCCTGCATGCCGAGCCGCCACTGGGCCTCGGACTCGGGCGTGCCGTGGTGCGGGTCGATCGCCGACTGGGCCATGAGCAGCGGCCCGCCGAGGCCCTGGTGGGAACCGCCTCTTCCTTCCTCCTCCTCGCAGTAGCAGGAGTCCACCAGGTTCTCGGCGAGCAGCAACTCGCCCGCGACGGTGAGCCGTTCGAGGTCGGCGGCGCCCGGATGCTGGAGCACCACGGCCCGGCCGAACTGGAATCCCGCGAAGTCCCCGTTCCACGCGGGCGGGAACAGGTCGAGGCCGCGCGCCCACTCCTCGAGCCGCCGGTCCACCTCGTCGACCTTCGCCTGGTCCACGGGCGGCGCGGGCTGGTACCTGAGACCGGGAACGGCCCCGGTGCGCCGGGCCTTGAGCGTCCGGGTGAGATTCTGCGGACCGGGCAGTTGCCGGGGGACGGTGGGGGTGACGGCGGCCACCGTGGTGGCCGCCGCCCGCGACACGTCCGTGTCCGGGGGCGCGCCCGTCGCGTGGTCCACGCTCGGCCCGGTCACTCGACGGTCCTGCCGAGCTGGACGTTCTCCAGGATGCCGACCGCGTCGGGCACGAGGATCGCCATCGAGTAGTAGGCGGTGACCAGATAGCTGATGACCGCCGTCGTGCTCACCCCCATGTGGCGCATGTTCAGGCCCGGTTGGAGCTGATCCGGCAGCGCGGTCGGGAGCAGGCCGACCACGCCCTGGTCGTCCTCACCGGTACGCAGCGCGATGATGCTGCTGGTGTGGTGCCCGGTGACCGGGATCTTGCCGCAGGGCAGCAGCGGCACACCGCGCCAGGCGGGCACCGCGTGCCCGTTGACGTCGGCGAGGCCCGGCATCAGACCGCGCTTGCTCACCTGCCGGAAGAAGGCGGTGATCGCCTTCGGGTGGGCGATGAGGAAGCGGGTGCCGCGCCGCATGGACAGCAGCTCGTCCAGGTCGTCCGGTGTCGGCGGCCCGCTGAAGGTGCTGATCCGCTGGTCGTACTCGGTGTTGTGCAGCAGCCCGAAGTCGCGGTTGTTGACCAGCTCCCACTCCTGGCGCTCGCGGATCTCCTCGATGGTCAGCTTGAGCTGCTGCTGGGTCTGGTCCATCGGGTCGTTGTAGAGGTCCCCGACCCTGCTGTGCACGCGCAGCGTGGTCTGGGTCAGCGACAACTCGTACTCGCGCGGGGCCAGTTCGTAGTCCACGTAGCCGCTGGGGATCGACGGCTCGCCGCGGTGCCCCGCCTGCGTCGGGACGTCCGCCTCGCCGCGCCGGTTCGTCGGCCGCCGCTGCCGCTCGGCGTACGCGGCCAGGTGCGCGGCGAAGGAGGGGACGCGGTCGGCGACTTCGGCCACGACGGTCCAGGGGACGGTGAGCAGGACGGCCGCGGTGTCGGCCCGCGCCGAGGACGTCCACCGCGGCTCGTCCTGGCCGATGGCCTCGTCCCCCAACTGGCCCCCGTCGGTGACGACTCCGGTGACCGCCTCCTCCCCGTACCTGCCCTCGGTGTACCGGGTCAGCCGTCCGTGGACGACGAGGTAGGTGTCGGTGATCGGCTGCCCTGCCGTGAACAGCGCTTCTCCGGCGCGCACTTGGCGGACCTCGTAGCGGCCGGCCAGTTCCCGCAGCACGTCGGTGTCCTGGTAGCCGCGCAGCGCCGGGAGTTCGGTCAGCGTCTCCGGGATCACCCGGACGTCGTCGGCGCCGTTCTGGTCGAAGCTCACCCTGCCCTGGCCGACGTGGAGTTGGAGCCTGCGGTTGACGCGGTAGGTGCCGCTCGGGACGTCCACCCAGGGCAGCATCCTGAGCAGCCAGCGCGAGCTGATCCCGCGCATCTGCGGTTCTGACTTGGTGGTGGTGGCGAGTTGCCGCGCCCCCAGGGTGCTGAGGCTGGTGAGCCGCGCGCCGTCGCCGGGTGCGGCGGGCGGCGGCTCGTCGGTCGTGGGGCTGATGGTGCTTTCCGAAGCGGGCACTTTGCCTCCGGGACGGGGAACAGAGCTGTGCGCACAGGCCGGTCGCGGACCGGACGGCCCGCGGGACCGAACGGCCCCGGGACCGGACGGCCCACCGCACGGGAACCAGCGAAACAGCCCGGGGCGCCGTCCCGGTACGGCGCGCGGGGGGCGACTTCGCGCCGCGAGTGGTGCAAACCTGCCGGCCGAGGCGGGAAGGGGCGCGCGCCCCCGCGATCACCTCAGCCCGCCGCCACAACGCCGCCGCCAGGCGTTTTCCCCACCCTTCACGGGTTCGGGTGATCCCCCCGTCGCAAGGTTTCACCCCGGCGCGCCCCCTGCCCGCGCGCCGTTCGCGGGACGCGGGAAGGGCCCCTGAGGGGCACGTCTCAGACGGTGTGGACGGTGACTCCGGCCGCCGCGAGGGCTTCGGTCTCCTCGGCGGGGGCCGCGCCGTCCGTGACGACGGCGTCGAGGGCGGTCGGCGCGGCGACGAACGCCAGCGCCGTACGGGAGAACTTGGCCGCGTCGGCGACGGCGATGACCCTGCGGGCGGCGGAGATCGCGGCGCGCTTGACGGCGGCGTCGGCGAGGTCGTAGGCGGTGAGGCCGTCGGCCGCGGTGAGGCCGCAGCAGCCGATGACGGCGGTGTCGAAGCGCAGGGAGGCGAGCGACGCCTCGGTGAGCGGTCCGGTGAGGGCGAGTTCGCCGGGGCGGGGCTCGCCTCCCGGCAGCAGCAGCTTGACGTGGGCGGCGCCGGTGAGGGCGTTGGCCGCGTGGAGGGACAGCGGCATGACGGTCAGGCGCCGGTGTTCCAGGGCGCGCGCGACCTCAAGACATGTGGTGCCGCTGTCGAGCACGACGGACTCGCCGTCGGTGAGCATCTGCGCGACGGCGGCGGCGATCCGCCGCTTCGCGTCGCTCCCGTCCTGCGCGCGCAGCGCGAACGGCGGCTCCTCGCCGCGCAGCAGCAGGCTCCGGGCGCCGCCCCGGTAGCGCTCGATGACGCCCTGCTCGGCCAGCGCCTCCAGGTCGCGGCGGATCGTCATCTCGGAGGTGTCGGTGAGTTCCGCCAGGTCCGCGACGCTCATCCGGCCCGCCTCGCGCACGGCCTCCGCGATCCGCCGCAGCCGTTCCGCCGCCCCGGCGTGCGCCGCGCCGCCCGTTCCCTCAGTACCGCCCGCCGTACTCGCCATGACGCAATCGAACACCCGAGATGTTCGGATTGCAACTTTACAAACAGAGAATCTGTTCGTTACGTTCGAACCATGGAGAGATCCCTGCGGGCCGGACGGCTGGCCACCTTCGCCTTCTTCGCTCTCAACGGCTTCGTCCTGGGCATGTGGATCGTGCACATTCCCGCCATCGAACACCGCGTGGGCATCAGCCACGCCGTGCTCGGCTGGCTCCTTCTGCTGCTCGGCGGGGGCGCCTTCATCGGCATGCAGCTCGCCGGGCCCCTCACCGACCGGATCGGCTCCCGCAAGGTCGTACCCGCGAGCGCCACGCTGTGCGCCGCGGCCGTCGTCCTGCCGGGCCTGGCCACCAACCCGTGGGCGCTGGCCGCCGCCCTGTTCGTCTTCGGCTTCGGCAACGGCTCCCTCGACGTCAGCATGAACACCCACGCCGTCCAGGTCGAGCACGGATACGCCCGGCCCATCATGTCCGCCTTCCACGCCGTCTTCTCGGTCGGCGGCGTCATCGCCTCCCTGCTCGGCGCGCTCACCTTGAAGCTCGGCTGGAGCCCGGCGGTCACCCTCGGCGCCGCGGCCCTGGTCGGCCTCGCCGTCATGGCCCTGGCCGCCCCGGCGCTGCTCCCCAAGGAAGTGGCCGAGCGGGCGGACGCGAGCGCGGCCACGGATACGGCCACGGGCGCGGCGACGGATACGGATACGGCCACGGATACGCCCAAGGCGGCGGCCAAGTCCGCGCGCAAGACCCCCTCCCGTATCTGGATCCTCGCCGCCCTCGCCCTGATGCTCATGCTCAGCGAAGGCGTCGCCAACGACTGGAGCGTGCTCCACCTGCGCGACGTCCTCGACGCCCCGCAGGCCACCGCCGCCCTCGCGTACGGCGCGTTCGCCACCGCGATGACCGTCGGCCGCTTCCTGACCGACTCGGTCGCCGCCCGCGTCGGCACGGTCGCGGTCCTGCGGTACGGCTCCGCCCTCGGCGCCGTCGGTCTCGCCACGGCCGCGCTGTCCAACAGCGTCCCGCTGGCCCTCATCGGCTGGACGGTCTTCGGTATCGGCCTGTCCGGCTGCATCCCGCAGCTCTTCAGCGCCGCCGGCCACGCGGACAAGGACGCGGCGGGCGCCAACGTCTCCCGCGTGGCGGGCCTCGGCTACCTCGGCATGCTCGCGGGCCCGGCCGTCATCGGCCCGCTCACCCACTTCATGCCGCTGAACGCCACCTTCGCCCTGCCGGTCGCCTTCTGTGTCATCGCGAGCGTCGCGGCGGGCACCCTGAAGCCGGACGCGGAGCCTGACGCGGCGGTCGAGCCGGACGCAGCGGCCGGGACAGGCGCGGCGGTCGAGACGGACACGATGACGGAGACGGACGCCGCCAGTGCGCCGCACGGGGCCTGAGTGTCAGGCGGGGCTGACGAGCCCCCTGTGTTCTTGGACACGATCCGGTCACAATGAGCTGCCCCGCAAAGCGACATCAAATCGGGCATAGGGGACCGATTTAAGCCGTCTTGTTTGCGCTGCGTGTGACCTCGGGTAGGCGGCGACGCGGAGTCGGAAGGTTCGGCTCCGCTCTGTCCCCTGCCCCGAAAGGCCACCGTGACACAGCTCGTCGTCGAGCACGTAAGCAAGATCTTCGGCAGAAGGCCGAAGGAAGGAGTACGTCGGCTTCAGGAAGGCGCCGACCGCGAGAAACTGAGGGAGGAAGGGACGACCGCGGCGGTCGTCGACGCCTCCTTCACCGTGGAACCCGGCGAGATATTCGTCGTGATGGGCCTGTCGGGATCGGGCAAGTCCACCCTGCTGCGCATGCTGAACGGTCTGCTGGAGCCCACCTCGGGCAGGGTGATGTTCGACGGGCGGGACCTCACGGCCCTGTCCGCGAAGGCCCTGCGCGACCTGCGCTCCCGCAGGATCAGCATGGTCTTCCAGCACTTCGCGCTCTTCCCGCACCGCAGCGTGCTGGAGAACGCCGCCTACGGCCTCGAAGTCCAGGGCCGCCCGCGCGAGGAGCGCGAGGCCAAGGCCGCCGAGGCGCTGGCGATGACCGGCCTCAGCGGCTGGGAGAAGTCCTGGCCCGACGAGCTGTCCGGCGGTATGCAGCAGCGCGTCGGCCTGGCCCGCGCGCTGGCCACCGACGCCGAACTGCTGCTGATGGACGAGTCGTTCTCCGCGCTGGACCCGCTGATCCGCCGCGACATGCAGGACCAGCTCCTCGAACTCCAGCAGCGGCTGCGCAAGACCATCGTCTTCATCACCCACGACCTGAACGAGGCCATGCGGCTCGGCGACCGTATCGCCGTCATGCGCGACGGCCGGATCGTCCAGATCGGCACCGCGCAGGACATCCTCACCGAACCGGCCGACGACTACGTGGCCAGCTTCGTGCAGGACGTCGACCGCTCCCGTGTGCTCACCGCCGCCTCGATCATGGAGGAACCGCGCGTGATGGTCAGCCCGGACGACGGGCCGCGCGCCGCGATGAGCGTCCTGCGCGACGACCACGCGTCCGCCGCCTTCGTCGTCGAGGGCGGGGCCGAGGGCGGTCGCAAGCTGGTCGGCACCGTCACCGAGGTCAGCTGCACGCAGGCTGACAACGATGGCACGGTGCGCGACCTCATGGACACCGACTGCGTGACGACCCAGGCCGACACCCCGCTGTCCGGCCTGCTCACGCCCGCCTCGCGGACGAAGCTGCCGCTGGCCGTCGTGGACGACGACGGGCGGCTCACCGGAGTGATCCCGCGCGTCGCGCTGCTCGCGGCGCTCGGCGACCACGAGGACGAGACCGCGCCCGAAGCCGGGACCGTAGAAGCCGGGGCCGAATCCGGGTCCGTCGATTCCGGCTCCGTCGAATCCGGGTCCTTCGAAGGGAAGGAGGCCGCCCGTGCCTAGGATCCACCTCGGCAACTGGGCGGAGGACGCCGTCAATTGGCTGACGGACCACCTCTCCTGGCTCTTCGACGCGATCAGCAGCGTCGTCAACCACATGTACGACGGCGTGGAATGGGTGCTCGGCGGCCCGCCGCCGCTGCTCATGGCGGCCATCCTCGCGGTGATCGCGCTGTGGATGCGCGGCCTCCCGGCGGGCGTACTCGCCTTCCTCGGCTTCGCGTTGATCGACTCCATCGCCCAGTGGGACGAGGCGATGCAGTCGCTGTCCCTGGTCGTCGTCTCCGGTGTCGTGGCCCTGCTGCTCGCGGTGCCGCTGGGCATCTGGGCGGCGCGCAGCCGGACCGCGAGCATGGTCGTCCGGCCGGTGCTCGACGTCATGCAGACGCTGCCCGCCTTCGTGTACCTGATCCCGGCGATCATCTTCTTCAGCCTCGGCACGGTCCCGGCCGTCATCGCCTGCATCGTCTTCGCGATGCCGGTCGGCGTCCGGATGACCGAGCTGGGCATCCGACAGGTGGACGAGGAACTGGTCGAGGCCGCCGACGCGTTCGGTACGTCGCCGGGCCGCACGCTGATGCGCGTGCAGTTGCCGCTGGCGCTGCCGACCATCATGGCGGGCGTCAACCAGGTCATCATGCTGACGCTGTCGATGGTCGTCATCGGCGGCATGGTCGGCGCGGAAGGGCTCGGCTCGACCGTCTTCGGCGCGATCAGCCAGGTCAACATCGGCCTCGGCTTCGAGGGCGGCATCGCGGTGGTCATCCTGGCCATCTACCTCGACCGGATCACCGGCGCGCTCGGCGACCAGGTCTCGCCGCTGGGCCGCCGCGCCCTCGCGCTGGCCCGCGCGAAGCTCCCGACGCGCGGCCTGAGCGTGCTGCGCTACCGCCCGCGCCCCGCCGTCGGCCTGTCCGCCGTCGTCGCGCTCGCCCTGATCGCCTGCGGCACCGGCATCTTCGGCGGCGACTCCGACGACGGCCCCGCGACGGCCGGTTCGGCGGACGTCGGCAAGGGCCGGACGGTCAAGATCGGCTCCTTCAACTGGGACGAGTCCATCGCGTCGGCCAACCTGTGGAAGGAAGTCCTGGACTCGCGCGGCTACAAGGCCCAGGTCAACACCTACGACCCCGGCGCCGCCTTCACCGGCCTGTCCACCGGCAACTTCGACTACCTCACCGACGCCTGGCTGCCCACCACGCACGCGTCCTACCTCCAGCAGTACGGCAAGGACTACGCCGACCTCGGCAAGTGGTACGACCAGACGTCCCTGGAGGTCTCCGTCCCGTCCTACGTCAAGGGCGTCTCGTCCATGGCCGATCTCAAGGGCCGGGGCAAGGAGTTCGGCGGCAGGATCATCGGCATCGAGCCGGGCGCGGGCGAGATGAAGCTGCTCAACTCCACGGTGCTCAAGGGCTACGGCCTCGACAGCGAGTACAAGGTCGTCAGCAGCTCCACCTCCGCCATGCTCGCCGAGCTGAAGCGGGACTACGCGCAGCACAAGCCGGTCGCCGTCGTCCTGTGGTCCCCGCACTGGGCCTACAGCACGTACGAGCTGACCAAGCTCGCCGACCCCAAGGGCCTGTGGGGCAAGGCCGACTCCATCCACAATCTGGCCAACAAGGGCCGGGCGGACAAGCTGCCGCAGGTCACCGCCTGGATGAAGGACTTCCACCTCACCGAGGAGCAGCTCAGCTCCCTGGAGGCCGACATCCAGTCCGCCGGCCAGGACAACACGGCGGCGGGCGTCAAGAAGTGGCTCGCGAAGAATCCGGGGATCGCCGACAAGATGGCGCCGGTGACCGCCACCGGCTGACCCCCCGTCAAGCCGACGACGCGGAAGAGGGGTTCGCAGAATCCGTACCGCATCGCGCTCGGACAGCCGGGGGCGCTCCAGCCGGGCGCCGAGCCGGTCGACCGGGCGGACGGCCCGGCGGGACGACCGTACGGGTACTCCGCTGTCCACCGAACGGTGGACGGGGAGCCCGCGGGGTCGTCCCGCCGGGCCGTCAACACACCCTAGGGAAGCGCCAGATGGACGAACGCGCCGTCGTGGTGGATCAACGGCCGGGCGGGGGAGGGGGCGTGGGTGGCCTCGACGACCCGGCCGATGGCCAGGGCGTGGTCGCCGACCGGCACGAGCTGGACGAGGGAGACGATCAGCGCGGCGAGGACGTCGTCCAGCACGGGCAGGCCGCGCGGCCCCCGGTGCCAGGCGGTGGCCGCCCCGAATTTCGCGGCCCCGCCGTGGGCGAAGCGCCGGGCGGTGTCCTCCTGGCCCTCGGCGAGCAGGTGGACGGCGACATGGCGGGCGCTCTCCACGGCGGTGAAGGACGCCGCGTGCAGGCCGACGGTGAAGGAGACCAGCGGCGGGTCGAGGGAGACCGACGTCAGCGAGGTGGCGCAGAAGCCGACCGGCGGCCCGGCGTCCTCGCCCGCGGTGATGACGGCGACGCCCTTCGCGTGCTGCCGCATCACCGCCCGGTAGAGCCCGGGCCCCACACCCGCCTCCAACTCCGGTACGGAGGCGGGCGCCTCGGCGGACGCGGTCACGCCGCGCCCTCCCGGCCGCTCGGTACCGACTCCCGGCCGACCGTCGCGGACTCCCCGTCGCCCGGCACGAACTCCCGCATCCGCTCGGCGATCTCCTCCACGAAGGGCGACGCCTCGCCCTCCCCGTAGGCCGCCAGGTGGTCGCGCCAGTCGGCGAAGGCGCCGTCCGTCTCGCCGAGCGCGAGGCGTACGGCGCCGCGCCGGTAGAGCAGGTCGGGGTCCTCGTCGGCCAGCGCCGGGATCGCGATGTCCAGGTCGGCCAGGGCCCGTTCGTACGCGCCCAGGTCGTACAGCGCCAGCGCCCGGTTGCCGCGCAGCACCGGGTCGTCGGCCAGCTCGATCGCGTGGTCCAGATCGTCCACGGCCTCCGGCAGCCGCCCGGCGGAGTACGACAGCACGGCCCGGTTGACCCAGGCGGCCACGAACGACGGGTCGGACTCCAGGGCGGCGGTGAAACTGGTGAAGGCCGCGTCGACCTGCTCGGACTCGGCGAGCAGAGTCCCCTGCGCGCACAGCAGGTTGGCGTTCTTGGAGTCCAGCGCGAGGCCCGCCTCGACGTCCGCCGTCGCCTGCTCGATCTCCCCGAGCGCCATGAGCAGGTCGGCCCGGTTGACGAGGGTGTCGACGTGGCCGGGGTCGAGGATCGCCGCGTAGTCCAGATCGCGCAGCGCGGCTTCCTCGTCGCCCAACTCCCGCAGCAGATCGGCCCGGTTGAAGTGCGCCTCGTGGAACGGCGGGCTGAGCCGGATCGCCTCGGCGTAGTCGGCGAGCGCCGCGTCGAACTGCCCGTTGGCGCGCCGCCCTCCGGCCCGCTCGAAGTAGTAGTCGCCGTAGTCGGGGTCGCGGCTGATCACCAGGTCGTAGTCGGCGAGCGAGCCCTCGTGGTCGCCGCGCGCGGCCAGGATCTGCGCGCGGTTGTAGCGCAGCACCGAGCGGTGCAGAAGCTGCTCGTCCGGGCCGAGATCCTCGTCCGTCATCGCGATGGCGTCGTTGACCAGCGCCAGCGCCGCGTCCAGGTCGGCGCGGTGCAGCTCGACCAGCGCCTTCGCGTTCCGCATGAAAGCGCCCACGAAGACCCGGCGGTGCGGGTCCGGGTTCCAGTCCGCGATGGCGATCGCGGTGTTGACCCACTCCAGCGCCCGCATCTCGTCGTGCATGCCCTTGGGCAGGTGGCGGGTGTAGAGCATCGCCATCATGTAGCAGCTATTCATGTGGATCTCGGGCTCGGTGCTGCCCGACCGCAGCTCGGCGAAGTACGAGAAGCCCTTCTCGCCGCGCCGCAGATACGACAGGCACGCGCCGATCTTGTTGGTGAGGTTCCAGTACGGCTTGGGCCGCGCGTCGCCGAACAGCGCCCGCCCGCGCTGCGAGATCTCCAGCGCCGCCTCGTAGAAGCCGCTGTCGAAGCAGGACTCGCAGGCGTCCACGAAGGCGGTGCCCGCCCCGGCCGCCGGGTCGGTGCCGTGCTCCAGGTGGTACAGGTGCGCGCCCAACGACACACCCGGCTCGGCGCGTTCGGCCAGCAGCTCCGCGCGGGCGCTGTGCCGGGCGGCCCGCTCGGCCGGGTCCAACGCCTCGTAGGCGGCGATCAGTCGCGGGTCCTTGCTGGTGCCGTCCGCGTCGATGAAGAGCTGCGCGAGATCGGCGCCCTCCAGGTGCTCGTCCAGGTGCTCGTCCGGCCGCTCGGCAGGCCGCTCGTCCGGGGTCCCGGCCGCTTCCGGCGCGGCCCGGTCGGCGTACGTGCGCAGCGCCTGCCCCAACTCGTCGTCGGCGAGACCGTCCGTCTCCACGACCAGCCGCAGGACGGTCGGGTCGCAGCGCCGCAGCAGGACGGAGACCAGCTCACGGTCGGTGGGGTCGGCGTCGTCCAGCTCACGGAAGCGGATCACCGTACCGCCGGGGCGGACGGTACGCGCCCAGTCCGTCAGCAGCTCGGCGACGCCGTGCGAGACGCGCAGCGTACGGGCGACGGAGTAGAAGCGGGTGCGCTCGGCGCGGCTGGCGAGCGCGGTCAGCGTCTGCGGCGCGATCGGCACCCGGGGTGCCAGGTCGGGTGCCAGCGAGATCACCTCGGTGGCCCGCGCGGCAATGAACTCGTCGTGCTCGCCCGCCAGTTCGGGGATCACCGCGCGCAGCAAGGCCCCGCCCCCGGTGTACGGGCCCCGCAGCCGGCGGTGACAGCGCACGTCGATGTCGGGCTCGGGCGCGGGCGGGAGGTCGCCGTACGTGACGGAACCGGCCGGGTCGGCGGGGTCGGCGGCGGTGCCGGTGGCGGCGACCCAGCAGTGCCGAGGCGGGGACGAGGTCATGAAGTGCTCCTTGTGGTCCTGGAGTTCCTGGGAGTTCCTGAGGTTCGTGGGGTTCATGCGAGCCGAGCGGGGCGAGCGAACAAAGCGTGGTGAGCGAACAAGGCGGGGGAAGCGAGCCGAGCGCTCCAAGAGGAAAGGCGTGCTTTAAGCGACGCCTGCGATTTCCGGCTCCTGGCCGTTCGGGCCCTGCTCCTCTTCCCGTTCCGAATCCCCACGGGATTCCTTCGCGGCGCGCCGGTCCCGTACTGTCACGTAAAGCAGCAGCCCGAACTGGAGTGCGGTGAGGCCGACGAAGCTGATCGCGTCGAGAATCCCGCTGGTGGCCGTCCCGGAATCGCTGAAGCGGTTGTTGATCTGCGACCAGAAGTGCACGGTGGTCGGAATCCCCGCCCACAGCAGGCTGCCGAGCGAGAATCCGTAACCGACCACCAGCATCGGCGCGTACCAGCGCGCCATCCGCCGGTCGCGGTCGGACCATTCGGCGTCGGGGTCGGCCACCGGGGGCGGCCTGCGCGTCCAGCGGCGGAAGAGCGTACGCACCTGGAAGCGGGCGGCGTTCTGGAGGTCGGAGCAGCGCAGGGCGTTGGTGAGGACGTAGTAGAGGTCGGTCTCCAGGTAGAACATGAACTGCCACAGCAGCCGCATCACACACGTGAAGGAGATCGCCAGCATCAGGGCGGAGAGCCACGCGGGGCCGTGTCCGCGCAGCGCCACGGCCAGCAGCGTCAGGCCCGAGATCAGCACGGCGTCGGCCAGCATCCCGGCCACGAACGGCAGATAGCGCCGCTTGCGCTCCACGCTGAACAGCGAGTCCAGCCGGGTCTCGGCGACCAGGTAGTACAGCCGGCGGCTGATCGTGAGCGTGGACGGCAGCCCCAACCGCCGCCCGGACAGGGCGTGATAGCCCTCGTGCACGAGGATGCAGGGGATCTGAACGACCGTCAGGGCGATGGGGATCAGCGCGAGATGGTCCGTGAAGAACACGTCGTGGTACGAGGGCCGCAGCGACGAGTCCCTGATCATCCAGGCGGCGGCGGTCACCATCAGCGCGAGGTAGACCAGCCAGGCGGGCCAGGAGAACGTCCAGGCGCCGAGCCGCTGCCAGCGCACCGGGCCGGCCGGCTCGTCCTCGCCGTCCCCGCGCAGGAACCCCAGATCGGCCAGGACGTCGAGGAAGTCGTCCACGTCCAGCGGCTCGCCGCAGGTCCGTTCGTACCAGGCGGCCACCTCGGCCACCGGCACCCCGGCCTCCAGCATCCGCAGCGCCTCAGCGCCCTCCTCGGGGAAGACGGCGTACGAGGCGGTGTCCGGACGGCCGACCATCACGCCGTCGTCCTCGGGGATCATCGTGAGCTTGTGCAGCAGGACCGCGCCGCCGCCGCCGTCCGGCGCGGTCGTGGTGCCGTCCGACGAGGTCACGGTCATGCGGGGTGCCTCTCTACGGGGAAGTCGGTGACCGGAGCCGGTCACCGGAGCCGGGGCCTGCGCGAAGTGGTCAACAGGGCCCGGCTCCGGCGGTGTTGCTAGAGGGCCGAGCAGCAGTAGTACGCGGAGCTGGTCAGGCGGATGGTGCCGGCCTTGCGGATCGACATCTTCTTCATGGGGTTTCCTCCTCCCGGTTCCGTCGAGCGGTCTTCGGCCGCGGCTGGCCGCCGGGCCGAACCGGGCCAACTATGCGGTGGTAAAGCGCTCGCGCACGTCTGCAACATGACGTAGGCGCGTATGTGGGAATTGACTAGATGTACTCGTCCACGACCGCCGGGTGACCCCTTTTCGGCGTATACCCGTGTACGGCGGGGGACTTCACGGATTTCTGTTTGCGACAGATACGAGACCGCCGCCGGGGCGCGGCGCGGGGAATTACGCCGGATTCCCGCCGCGTCCGGTGAGCGAACACCGTCCGCCACCAGGCACCAAACCTTCACGCGGCCTTTGCGGAACGCCCGTACCGGCCACGATGAAAATGGGCCGGTTTCGCTCCGCCCCCGATGGCAGCTTCTTCGCTTCGCCGTCGACACACCGCTGCCGCGTGCTCACACTGCGCACATGACCAAGTCAGCGCCCTTCGTCGGGCGGTACCCCGAGAAGCGCGCCGCCGTCGCCGCCTTCGACCGCGCGGCGGCCGGCCAGGCCCAACTCCTCCTCGTCACCGGCGAGGCGGGTCTCGGCAAGACCCGCCTCGTCCAAGAGCTCGCCACCCTCGTCACCACCGCCCCCCGCCACGCCCACCTCCGCACCGGCGACTCCGTCCCCCTCACCGGCCCCACCCTCGCCTACGGCCCCTTCATCGCCGCCCTCCGCGACCTCTTCGCCTCCGGCGCGGCCCCCCACCCCGCCCCCGGTGCCGCTCCACACGAGCGCGAACCCTCGCCGGACGGCGGCGCGCGTTCGCCGGGGAGCTTCGGGGGTGCGGCCGGTCCGTCGGACGGCGGCCCGGTGGCGGACGGTGTGGGCGGTGGGCGCGGCCGTTCCGGCGCGGGGAGGGGGTTCGGCGATGCGGGGGGTGGCCCCGCGCCCGTAGCCGGGGGTGCTGCGCGCGGGCGCGGGGGCTTTGACGGGTGGGCTGAGACCGGGCCGGCTGGTGGACGGGGCGCGGCGTACGCGTTCGGTGGGGGGCGGCCGGCTACGCGGCAGCGGGTGTTCGAGCGGGTGCTGGGGGTGCTGGGGGAGATGTCGGCGCGTACGACGCTGGTGCTGGTGCTGGAGGACCTGCATTGGGCGGACGCGTCGACGCGCGATCTGCTGGCGTTTCTGGCGGTGCGGCTGAGACGACAGCCGGTGTTGATCGTGGCCACGGTGAGGGAGGAGGAGCTGACGGCGGACGCGCGGCGCTGGTTCGCGGAGCTGGGCCGATGTCCGAGGGTGACGCGGCTGCGGCTGAGCGGCTTGGCGGACGCGGAGGTCGCCGAGCTGGTGACCGCGCTGCTCCCGGCCGACGCGGACGCCGCCGACGTGGCGGCGGCCGTATCGGCGGCGGAGGGAAACCCGCTGTACGCACAGGAGTTGGCGCGGGCCGCCCGCCCCTGGCCGCCCGCGTCCATCGCGGAAGTGGTCCTCGCCCGCGTGAGCTGCGTGGACGCCGACGTCCGCGAGGTCATCGACCAGATATCCGTGACCGACGACGGCATGACGCACGAACTCCTCGCCGCCACCGTCCCCTTACCCGAGCGAACGCTGCTGGCCGCCGTGCGCCGGGCCGTCGAGCAGCGCCTGCTCACCTCCACCGAGGACGGTTACGCCCTCCCGCACGGCCTGATCCGCCAGATCCTGTACGCCGATCTGCTCCCGGGCGAGCGCCGCCGCCTGCACCGCCGTTACGCGCACGCCCTCGCCGCCCGTACCGCCTCGGACCCCGCCCTCCTGGCCCGGCACTGGCACCTCGCCGACTGCCCCGCCCGCGCGGCCACTTCGGCCCTGACGGCCGCCCGCCTCGCCGTCAACGCCCGCGCGTACCCCGAGGCCCACCGCCTCTACGCCCTCGCCGTCACCCTCTCCGACCACCTCTCCGAGGCCGCCGCCACCTCTCTCTGGCCGGAGGCCGCCCGCGCGGCCAGCTACGCGGGCGAGCCCCAGAGCGCCACGGAGTACGTCACCCGCGCGCTGGCCCTGTCGGCGGGCGGCGGCCCGGCCACCCTCAACACACCACGTCACGGCCCGCGTTCGGCCGAGGCGTACCGCGCCGACGGAAGCCACGCGGCAGCCGCCGTACAAGGGCAGGCACACGCACAAGCACACGCAGAAGCGCAGGCACAGGCACACGCACAAGACCGCGCCCGCCTGCTCGAACGCCTCGGCGCCTACCGCCGCGAGGCCGGAGACCCCTGGGGCGCCATCGCCGCACTGGAAGAGGCGCAAGGGCTCCTGGCCACGGCGCCCGAGGCGACCGGCGCCCTCGAAGCCAGAGTCCTGGCGGCGGCGGCCGACATGCGCGTCCAGGTCGGCGACCCGGACGGCGCGCTGCCGCTGGCGCAACGGGCCTTACGGATGGCCGAGCGCATCGGCGCCCTCGCCGAGCACGCCCACGCCCTCACCACCCTCGGCATCGTCCGCGCCCAGCGCGGCGACCTGGAGGCGGGCCTCGAAGCCCTGTGCGCCGCACGCGACTTGGCCCGCCGTACGGACTCCGTCGAGGACGTCCTGCGCGCGGCCAGCAACCACATGTACCTGCTCTGTACGGGGGGCCGCTTCGCGGAGGCGCGCGAAGTGGCCCTGACCGGACGCCGCGCGGCCAGCGAACTCGGCGCGCCGCCCCCGCTCACCGCCGTCCTGGACTTCAACACGGCCGCGGTCCTCGTCGCCACCGGCCGCTGGCCGGAGGCCGACCAGCTCCTGGCCGAACTCGTCGGCCAGTCCACCGCCCACATCACCCGCTATCTGCACCTGCTCCAACTGGAGTTGGCCGTCGCCCGCGGCGACCGCCGCCGCACCGCGGAATTCACCGCCGTACTCGCCGAAGCCCCCGACGACCCCCGCCTGCTCGGCCCCTGCCACGCCTGCCAGGCCGAACAGGCGCTGGACGCGGGGGAGTTGGCGACAGCCGCCGACCACGTCCTGCACGGCCTGCGGGCCGTCGGCGGCGGCGCCCTCGCCGAGGAGGAGATCCGGCTGCTCGCCGACGGCGCCCGCCTCGCCGCCGAACTCGCCCTGCTGCCGGGCCCGGTACGCCCCCACGGCCTGCCCGCCGCCTGGGACGGCTCCGCCGTGACCTTCGCCGAACGCGCCGCCGCCATCGCCGCCCGCCACTGCGGCGAACCCGTCGTCGCCGCCTTCGGCGCCCTCGCCGCGGCCGAACACTCCCGCGCCGACGGCTCCGACGACCGGGCGACCTGGCGGCAGGTCGCCGACGCCTGGCGCGCCGCCGACCAGCCCTACCGCGAGGCGTACGCACGCCTGCGCGAGGCCGGGACCGCGATCCGCGCGGGCCGCCGCGAACAGGCGGCCCGCGCCCTGGCCGCCTGCCTCGGCCTGGCCGAACCCCTGTCCGCAGCACCGCTGTTGCGCCTCGCCCACGAACTGGCCACCCGCGGCCGTCTCACCCGGCCGCCCGACCCCACGACCCGGTCCGTCGCCGCCCAGGCCCGCCTCGACCTCACCGAACGCGAGGCCCAGGTCCTCGCCCTGCTCTCCCGCGGCGAGAGCAACCGCCAGATCGCCCGCTCCCTCTACATCAGCGACCGCACCGTCGCCGTCCACGTCTCCCACATCCTGGAGAAGCTCGGCGTCCGCAACCGCACCGAAGCCGCCCTGGTCTACGCGCGTACGGACCGCCCCCGCCCCGAGCCCGCCCCGTAACCAATCGCGCCCGGAACAAACACACCTTCGCTCGATCGAGTCAAAAACCGACGACATCGCTCCGCTTGCCGCATTTGCCAGAGGCATCACACCAAGATCGGCGGCGGGCCGCTGTCCGGCCCGAAGAAGCGAGCGAGCCGGGCCGGGTGCCGGGCTCCGTGTGAAGGGGATTTACGTGATCTCGAAAGCCAAGAAGGTCATCGGCTCGATGACCATGGCGCTGGCCGCCGCCGCCGCGCTGACCGTCGCCGTGCCGAGCGGCCCCGCCTTCGCCATCGACCACGTCGAGTGCGTCGGCGGCGCGGACTACCTGAAGATCTACTCGCACCTCAACGGCCGTGACAGCGTGGACTGTTACGCGAATTCGGGCCGGACCGACTTCGGCGGCTGGTGGGTCGACCGGATCGTCACGGGCAACAACGACCTGATCTACTACGACGTCAACGGCGACTCGGTGCGGATCAACCGCTGGACCGACATCACGTTCCCGAACCGCCCCCCGCGGGTCAAGAGCATCCAGATCCTCTGAGCCCGCGAGTCCGCGGGCCCGCGAGTCCGCGAGTCCGCAGTCCCGCGAGGGTACGAACCGGCGGCCGGGCGACGTACGGCGCCCGGCCGGGGTACCGGCTCCTCGGATCAGCCCGCGCGGACGCCGTCGAGGATCGCCAAGGCCCGCTCCACGGACTGGTCGACGCCCGCGTCGCTGTACATCGTGTCGACCATCACATGGTCGATGCCGGTACGTTCGCCCGCGGCCTTGATCACCGTCACCACCTGCTCCGTGGACGTGCCCGCCTCGATGTTGACGCGCAAGACCGCGTCGATGACGCGCGGATCGCGGCCCGCCGTCCGCGCCGCCTCGTCCACCCGCCCCCGCTGCCGGACGATGCCGTCGAAGTCCACGAAGCCCGGCACCACGCACACCGGCAGCCAGCCGTCGGCGCGTTCCCCGATCCGGCGCAGCGCCCGCCCCGAGCGCGCGCCCAGGTACACGGGCGGCCGGGGCCGCCGCGCGGGCTTCAGCGGCGCGTGGTGCAGCGGCACCGACAACCGCGCCCCGCTGTACCCGGCCGGGTCCTTCGTCCAGATCTCTTCGAGTACGTCCAGGGTCTCGTCCATCCTGGCGCCCCGCGTGGCGAAGTCCACGTCCGCGGCCTCGTACTCCTCCGGCGACCAGCCCACGCCGAACCCCGCGAGCAGGCGTCCCCCGCTGATCAGGTCAACGGTCGTGAGCGACCTGGCCAGTTGGACCGGCGGATACAGCGGCGCCACGAGTACGTGGCTGCCGAGCAGGACGCGCTCGGTGGCGCTCGCGGCCACGCCGAGCAGGACGAACGGATCGGCCGCCGCGTTCAACTCCGGCGGAATCGTGCTCCCGCCGCCGTACCCGACGCTCGGATCGATGGCGGCCAGATTCCGGTCGCCCACCCACAGGCTGGCTCCGCCCGCCGACTCGATCCCGCGCGCGAACTCGGCGGCCCGCGCGACCTCGAAAGCCTGTTTGTTGAACTGCGGCAGTGCGAATCCGACCTTCATGGCCTCCTCCTACCCCGCCAGCCTCAGAGTTGGCTCGCAAAGCTCAGGAAGTCCGCCCACTGGGCGGGGGAGAAGGCGAGTTGGGGCCCTTCCTTGTCCTTCGAGTCCCGCACGTGGACGGTGCTCGGGCAGGCCGAGACCTCTACGCAGTCACCTTCGCTGCCGCTGCTGTGGCTGGACTTGTGCCAAGTAGCCGCTACCTCGATGCAGTTGTCGCCAGAACCGCTGCTGTAACTGCTCTTGAACCAGGCCAGTTCGGGGGTGCTCATAGTTCTCCTCGAAATCGCTCCAGCAGGCCCCTGGAGTCCTCTGGGGTGAGGGCCTGCGAGCGCAGTTTTGCATACCGCATCTGGAGGATGCTGACCCCTTTCGGGTCGGAGACCAGGTGTCCTGTCTCCTGCCCCTCGACGTAGGCGAGCCATCGGTTGTCCGGCGTCTCCAGAAGCACGAGGGGCCCGTTCAGTCCTGCGTGGACCCCCGTGGTCAACGGCAGCACTTGCACCTCGATGTTCCGCCTCTCGGACAGCTCCAGGATGTGGTCGATCAACTCTCGCGTGAGGTCGGGGCCGCCTGTCTGCCGGAGAAACAGGTGCTCATCGAGGATGAAGCTGAAGGCGGTGCTCGGCCGATTCGCGAGCAGGCGTTGACGTTCTGCACGAGCCGTCCACTGTGCTTCGATCTGGCCGTCCGTCAGCGGAGGCAGGAGGCCGTTGAACAACGTTCGGGCGTATGCCTCGGTCTGCAACAGGCCCGGAAGCATGCGGCTCTCGTACGTGTACAGGGTGATCGCGCTCTTCTCCAGCCGCGCCCACTGGCGGAACCAACTGGCCAATCCGCGCTGCCGCCCGAGATGTTGGTGGGCCTTGCGTAAGGCGCCGGTGTTGCCGAGAACCGGTTCGGCGCGGTCCACGAAGTCGGCGTCGGGCATGCGTCGCCCCTGCTCGATCGAGGCGATCGTGTGTTTGGAGAAGCGCACCTGGTTGCCGAACTCCTCGCGGCTGAGGCGCGCGTGTTCCCGGAGCGCCTGGACAAACGCACCGAAGGTGCGCAAGCTGTCCGAGGTCTCGGGCTCGCTGCCGGGAGTGCCGGCACCCGTACCGGCGGAAGTTTCCGCCTCTCCCGCACCGTCCATGCCATCGGCCATCCTTGGCCACCTCCCGCGCGCCCGCTCGTTTGACCACATCGAGTCGGACAATGCTCACAGGGGGTGACGGGTACTGTCTACGTTTTGTGCGCGTACGCTGGCGCAGCGTACGCGGCGGGACCCTGGTGGGAGGGGCGGGGCCGGGGTCACATTGGGCGGTATGACAGCACCAACGATGCACGAACTCCCCGTGACCGAACGTGAGTTCAGCCAGCGGTTCAGCGCCACGCGGCGCGGGGCCCGGCTGGCGCGGCACGCGGCGTCGAACGAGCTCCACCTGTGGGGTGTCGCGCACGGCACCGAACTGGCCGAGACGGCCGCCCTGTTGGTGGCCGAGCTGGCGACCAACGCCGCCACCCACGGCCGCGTGGCCGGGCGCGACTTCGAACTCCGTATCCGCCTCACGGCGACCCTGCTCCGTATCGACGTCTCCGACGCCCGCGGGGAACGCCGTCCCCCGGACCCCGGCCAGCTCCGTCCCGCCTCCCCGCTCTCCGACTCCGGCCGGGGGCTCCTCCTGGTCGAAGCCCTCGCCACCCGCTGGTCGGTCCTCCCCCGCGACCCCGTCGGCAAGACGCTCCGCGCCGAACTCGACCTCCCCCTTCCCCTGGAAGCGGCCCCGTAGCGAGAGCGTGCCAAAGTGGGCGTTATGACGGCTGACGCAACAGACGTAACAGCGGATGAGGTCGAGGAGTTGTCGGCGGACGCGCTGCGCTGGCTGCTCGGGAACGCGCGGGAGGGCGAGGACGGCGGGCTCGCCTGGACCACCACGCCCTCGGACGACGAGCCGAACGCCTCGCTCTACAGCGGTACGGCCGGTGTGATCCCCCTACTCCTCGAAGCGCGGCGGCACTTCGGGGACGACCGGTACGGCGACGCGGCCGTGCGCGCCGCCCGCAGTGTGGCCGCCGCCGTCGACGGCTGGGACGGCAGCTCGCTGTACTTCGGCCTGACCGGCATGGCGTTCGCGCTGCGGGCCGTCCACGACGAACTGGGCGCTCCGGAGGCCGCGGCAGGCGCCGCGCGGGCCCTGGACCTGGTGCGCTCCCGTTTCGACGGGACGCGCTGGGGCGTGCTGTTCGAACTCCTCGGCGGCAACGCCGGTATCGGCCTGGGCGCGTTGGCGATGGGCGACGCCGACCTGGCCGTGCTCGCCGTGGAGCCGTATCTGCGGACGGCCGAGGAGACCCCGGCGGGCGTCCACTGGGAGGTGCGCACCGACGCGGCCCCGCGCCTGCACCACATCTCGCACGGCACGCTCGGCATCGTGTACGCGCTGGCCCGCGTCGGCTCGGCGACCGGCCGCACCGACCTGGTCGAGCTGGCGCGGGCGGGCGCCGCCGACGTCGTGGCGCGCGACGAGGACGGGCCGGACGGTTTCCTCGTACCCCACTCCGACCCGCAGGACCGGCCCGAACTCATCGAGCGCTACAGCTACGGCTGGTGTCACGGACCGGCCGGTGACGCCCAGGTCTTCCGGCTGCTCCGGGACGTCCTCGACGAGCCCGCCGCCTGGCAGGCGCTCGCCGACCGCTGCTGGCACACCGTGACCCACTCCGGCCTGCCCCGCCGCCTGCGGCCCCGCTTCTGGGACAACAACGGCCGCTGCTGCGGCACCGCGGGCGTCCTCGCCCTCGCCTGCGACCGGCTGGCGGAACAGGGCGACCCCCCGGACTTCGCCCGACTCCTCGCCGCCGACCTCTCCTCCCGCGCCACCCGCGACCGCGACGGCGCCCGCTGGTCCAACATCGAGCACCGCGCCACCCCCAGCACCCTCGAACCCCACCCCGGCTGGGCCATGGGCACCGCCGGCATCGTCCGCGAACTCCTCCGCTTCACCCGCCTCACCCGCCCCCGCCCCGCCGCCACCTCCGCCTACGCCCTCCCCTGGCCCGACCACCACCCCACCACCCCGGCCCGCTGAGGCGGGGGTTATGTCGGGGGGTGGAAGCCGCCGGTCAGTGGTTCGAGCAGTTCGGCCAGGCGCAGCGGGGTGCGGTCCTCGAACATCGGGCCGACGAGCTGGACGCCCACCGGCAGGCCCTCGGGGGACCGGCCCGCCGGAATCGCGGTGGCGGGCAGGCCGGGCATGGTGGGCAGACCGGCCCAGACGAGCTGGTCGAAGTACGGGTACCCGGTGCCGTCGATGTCGATCCGGCGTCGCCTCGGATCGGGGCCGTGGTCGTGCGGGAAGGCGGGGGTGGGCGTGATCGGGCAGACCACGGCGTCGAACTCGGCGAAGAACCGCCGCCAGCCGTGCCGGTGGAGCTCGCGGCGGCCGTTCGCGCCGAGCCAGTCGCGGTGGCTCAACACCATGGCGCGCAGCCGCGTCGCCTCCAGACTCTGGTCGTCCGGGCTCAAGTCGGCGGCGAGGGCCCGTAGTTGCTCCTGGGCCTCGACCGGGAAGTGCGCGGTGGAACTCGACATCAGGAGCTGCGTGTAGACCACCGCGGCTTCGGCCAGATCGGGCAGCAGCGGGCTGTGCCGTTCGACGCGGGCGCCGCCGTCGGCCAGGGCGTCGGCCACCCGGCCCACGGCCGCCCGTACCGCGGCCCCGGTCGGAATGTGCGGGTGCTGGTCGAGGACCAGGACCCGGAAGTCGCCGAGCCGCTCGTGGCGCGCGGGCGGCAGCCTCACCTCGTACGCCACACCGGACGTCAGCGGGTCGGGTCCTGCCATGACGTCGAGCAGGAGCGTGAGGTCGCGCGCGGAGCGCGCCATCGGGCCGACGACGGCGAGGTCGAGGTCGACCGGCAGCGCCGGTGCGGGCGGCTGGGCCATGCCGCGGTTCGCCGCCAGCCCGAGCGTCGGCTTGTGCGCGTAGATCCCGCAGAAATGCGCGGGGGTGCGCAGCGAACCGGCGATGTCCGAGCCGATGGACAGCGCGCCGAAGCCGGACGCGAGGGCCGCGGCCGATCCGCCGGAGGAGCCACCCGACGTGCGGCCGTGGTCCCACGGGTTGTTGGTGGTGCCGTAGATCTCGTTGAAGCTCTGGATGTCCTGGAGCCCGACCGGCACATTGGTCTTGCCGAGCACCACCGCGCCCGCGGCCCTGAGCCGCGACACCTGCACCGCGTCCTTGGCCGGAAGGTGGTTCCGGTGCTGCGGCATGCCCCAGGTCGTGGGGAGCCCGGCCACGTCGTACGACTCCTTGACCGTCACGGGAATGCCGAGCAGCGGCCGGTCCTCGCCGCGGGCCCGCGCCGCGTCGGCCTCCCGCGCGGCGGCCCGAGCGCGGTCGAAGTCCGGCACGCAGATCGCGTTGACCGTCTCGTCGTCCCGCTCGATACGGGCTATCGCCTCGTCGGTCAGTTCCGCCGAGGTCACGTCACCGGCGCGCAGGGCGGTACTGAGTTCTTCCGCCGTCTGAAAGCTTCTGTCCATGCCAGGGACCGTACGGGCGGTCGGCTGGAGCCACGAAATGTCGATTCGGGCAAGGGAAAGCCGCCCCGATCTCCGGGGTCCGGGGGCCACTTCGCGGCTGGCCCCGGCGCGCCCGGAGCCGTAGCCTCCGCAATTGTCGCAGCGCTGTTATATTAGCACTGTGACAACTTCTGATCCCACCGCGCTCCCCGACCCCTGGCACACCCTGCACGAGCTGCTGGCGGCCATGGACGCCGAGATCGAGCAGCTCTACGTCGAGCGCGGCATCACGGGCGTACGGCCCCGGTTCGCGTATCCGCTGATCCGGCTCGCGCACACCGGGCCGCTGACCATCCGCGAGCTGGCGAAGTCCCTGAACCGCTCGCACTCCGCGATCAGCCAGACCGTCGCCGCCATGCGCAAGGAGGACCTGGTCACCTCGGAGCCCGGCCCCGACGCCCGCACCCGGCGGATCGACCTGACCGAACGCGGCCGGTCGCTCGTACCGTTCCTGGAGGCGGAGTGGCGCGCCACCCACGAGACCGTCGCCGAACTGGACGCCGAGGTGCCGTACGCCATGACCGCCGTCGTCGAGGAGGTGCGGCGCGCGCTGGAACACCGGTCGATGCGCCAGCGCATCCTCAACCGCCTTGTCGAGCCGCCGAAGTGAGCGGGTCGAAGTGAGCGGACCGAACGTGAGTGAGCGGGTCGAAGTGAGCGGGTCGAAGTGAGCGGGTCGAAGTGAGCGGGACGACGTGAGCGGACGGATACGCGTCCGGTTCCTCGACACCCGTCCGCTGCGCGGCAGTCAGCCCTTCCGCGACCTGTGGATCGGGACGTCCGTCTCCCAACTCGGCGGCCAGATAGCCAATGTGGCCGTCCTCGCCCAGGTCTGGGACCTCACCGGCAGCCCGGTCGGCACCGGCGCGATCGGGCTCGCCACCGGCCTGCCGATGCTGCTCTTCGGGCTGCTCGGCGGCGCGTTGGCCGACACCGTCGACCGCCGCGCGCTCGTACGCGCCACCACCACGGGCCAACTCCTGGTCGCCGCCGCCCTGTGCGCCCAGGCCCTGGCCCACAACAGGAACGTCCTGCTCCTGCTCGCCCTCGTCGCTCTGGCCACCGTCTTCAGCGCGCTCGGCGCTCCCGCCCGGCGCACCTTTCCCGTCCGGCTGCTGCCCGGCGACCAGGTGGCGGCCGGTCTCGCCCTCACCAACGTCTCCTTCCAGGCCGCGATGCTGGCCGGGCCTGCCGCGGCCGGACTGATCATCGCCCGTTGGGATTTCCCCGCCGCGTACGGGATTCAGGCCGTGGCCATGGCGGTCTCGATGCTCGCGGTGATTCGCCTGCCGGCGATGCGGCCGGAGGGGGGTGAGGGGACGGCGTCCGAGAGGGGCGGTGGCTGGCGTCGGCGCGCGAAGGGCGGCGTGTTTGGGCTTGGGCCCGCGAAGGGCGGTGGGCTTGGGCGCGCGAAGGGCGGTGGGCCGGGGCCTTCGCGGGGCGGGCGGCGGCGTGCCGAGCGCGGCGGGTGGCGGATCGTCCTGCGCCGACCCACCCTCTGGGGCTCGATGGCCACCGACCTGGCCGCGACGCTCCTCGCCATGCCCGTGGCGCTCTTCCCCCTCGTCAACGAGATCCGCTTCGGCGGCAACCCGCGGACCCTCGGCCTGTTCCTCTCGGCCGTCGCGGTCGGGGGCATCACGGCCGGTCTGCTCTCCGGCACGGTGACCCGCTGGCGGCGCGGCGGCCTCGTACAGCTCTCCGCCGCCGTGGTCTGGGGCCTGGCGCTGGCCGGGTTCGGGCTGGCGGGGCCTTTGTGGCTGGCGCTCGGCTGCCTGGCCGCGGCGGGGGCCGCCGACACCGTGTCCGTCGTCACGCGCAGCGCCCTGGTCCAGTGGGAGACGCCGGACGCGTACCGGGGGCGGGTCTCCTCCGTGGAGCACGTGATCGGTGTCGCGGGGCCCGAACTCGGCAATTTCCGGGGCGGTCTGCTGGCCTCGGCCACCTCCGCCCCGTTCTCCCTGGTCCTCGGCGGGGTGTCCGCCGTCCTGGCGGTGCTGGCCGTGGCCGCGACGAACGCGCCGCTCCGGGCGTACCGCACGCCGTCCCACGGCGGTGCGGACACCGACGCCGGGCCGGTCCCGGACGCCGACCTGGCGGTGGCCTCCGGCCAGGTCCCGTGAATTCTCCGAATTCGATCCGGCCGCCGTGTCGATCCGCTCCCGCGCCGTTCGACCTTGGGGGTGAGAGGGTCGGAAAACGGCCCCCGGAGCGCGTCAGCGCTGAACGCACGGAACAGAACAGAGTGGAGACAGCCGTCATGGCGAAGTACATGCTGATCATGCGTGGTACGGACGAGTCCGTCGCGAAGATGATGGAGACCCCGTTCGACGAGATGCTGGAGACGGTCGGCCGGTTCAACGAAGAGCTGATCCGGGCCGGGGTCCTGGTGGCGGCGGAGGGGCTCGACGACCCGGGCCAGGGGGTCGTGGTCGACTTCAGCGGTGAGGCGCCGGTGGTCACCGACGGCCCGTACGGCGAGACGAAGGAGCTGTTCGGCGGCTTCTACCTGATCGACGTGGCCTCGAAGGAGGAAGCGGTCGAGTGGGCGAAGCGGCTGCCCGCCGTCGCCGGTTCGAAGTGCGAGGTGCGCCGGGTGCCGAGCATCGAGGAGTTCCCGCAGGACAACGAGTGGATCACCAAGGAGCGGGCGTGGCGCGAGCGGACGGGCCAGATCTGAGCGGGTCGGATCTGAGCGGACCGGTTCCTGACGGGGTGGCTCGGGACGGGTCGGTTCCGGGCGGGTCGGTTCCGGGCGGGTCGGCTCCCGGCGGACCGGCTCCCGGCGGGTCGGCCCCCAGCGGGTCGGCTCCCGACGGACCGGCTCTCCGCAGTACGGAGGCCGCGCGCCGCGCCGTCGAGGCCGTCTGGCGGATCGAGTCGGCCCGCGTCGTCGCGGCCCTGGCCCGTTACACCGGGGACTTCGAGCTGGCCGAGGACGTGGCGCAGGAGGCCCTGGCCGAGGCGCTGGTCGGCTGGTCACGCGACGGCACACCGGCGAACCCGGTGGGCTGGCTGCTCGCGACCGGGCGGCGGCGGGCGATCGACGCCTTCCGCCGCCGCTCGGCGCTGGACCAGCGGTACGCGCTGCTCGCGGGGGAGGCGGCCGAGGACGCGGGTACGGGCGCGGCCACGGGAAGGGCCGCGGGCCCGGATACGGGTGTGGGCTCGGCGGCCGACGCCGACCTGCCCTGGGACCCGGACCGTATCGACGACGACATCCTGGCCCTGATGTTCATCTCCTGCCATCCGGTCCTCTCGCCCGAGGCCCGCGTGGCCCTGACCCTGCGCGCGGTGGGCGGCCTGGCCAGCGAGGAGATCGCGCGCGCCTTCCTGGTGCCGGTGCCGACCGTCCAGGCGCGGATCACCCGTGCGAAACGTACGATCGCCGCCGCCGAGGTCCCGTTCGCCCTGCCCCCGGCCGAGGAACGGCGGGAACGGCTCGGCGGCGTCCTCAGCGTGCTCTACGTCATCTTCACCGAGGGGTCGACCGCGACGTCCGGCGACGACCTCCTCCGCCCCGACCTGGCCTACGAGGCGATCCGGCTCACCCGCGTACTGGCCGCCCTGCTGCCGCGCGAGCCCGAGGTGCACGGTCTGCTCGCCCTCTGCGAACTGACCGCCGCCCGCTTCCCCGCCCGCACCGGCCCCGACGGCGAGGCCGTACTCCTGGAAGACCAGAACCGGCGCCTGTGGGACCGCTCGGCGATCCGCCGTGGCCGGGCGGCTCTCGAACGCGCCTCCACCGTCGGGCGCGGCCTCGGCCCGTACGGCCTCCAGGCGGCCATCGCGGCCTGCCACGCCTCCGCGCCCTCCGTCGCCGCGACCGACTGGGAACGGATCGTCGTGCTCTACGAAGCCCTCGGCCGTATCGCCCCCTCGCCGGTCGTGGACCTCAACCGCGCGGTCGCCGTCGCGATGGCCCACGGGCCGCAGCCCGCCCTCGACCTCGTCGACGAACTCGCCGCCGCCGGTCACCTCTCCCACTCCCATCTCCTCCCCACCGTGCGCGGTGAACTCCTCGCCCGCCTCGGCCGCACCGCCGAAGCCCGCGCCGCACTCCACCTCGCCGCCCGCCACTGCCCCAACACCCGCGAACGCGCCTTGCTGCTCCGCAAGGCCGATGCCCTGCCGATGCCGTGACCCCGTCCGGGCGTCAACGGTGCGTCGGTGGCGGTGGCGGTGCGTCGGTGGCGTCAGCGGTGCGTCGGTGGCGGTGGCGGGGTCGGGGTGGGTGCCGGTGCCGGACCGGCCGGGCCCGTGCTCGACCGGGGCGGCGGGCGCGTCACGCCGTGAGGACGACCTTCCCGGCGACCGTCCCCGACTCGGCCAGCCGGACCGCCTCCGCCACGCGTGCCAGCGGCAGTTGGGCCGCGACCCGGGCGGTGACGTCGCCGCGCTGGAGCGCGGCGAAGACCTCGGTGAGGTCGGCGCGCAGCCGGGCCCGGAAGCGGTCCTTGGCCAGGGCCTTTCCGGCCCAGAGGTTGTAGAAGTAGGCGCGGCGGCCGTTGGGCAGCGTGTTCCAGACCCAGACGCGGGCGATGATCTTGAGCACGGGCCACTGCTTGGAGCCCTCGTCGTTGAGCGTGGACGCGGTGCCGTAGGAGACGAGCGTGCCGCCGGGCGCGAGCAGCCGCCACGAGTCGACGACGCCCCGGCCGCCGACGTGGTCGAAGACGGCGTCCACCCCGCCGGGCGCGAGGGCGCGGACCTGGGCGGCGACGTCACCCGCGCGGTAGTCGACCGGTGTGACGCCGCGCTCCCTGAGCGCGTCGTGGTGCCGTACGGACGCCGTGCCGATCACCTTGACGCCCGCGACCCGCGCCAGTTCGACCAGGACGGAGCCGACGCCGCCGTTCGCGCCGAGCACGAGGACGGTCTGTCCTGCGCGGACGCGCGCCTTGCGGTGCAGCATCTGCCAGGCGGTGGCGCCGTTGACCACCATCGCCTCGGCCTCGGCCGCGCCGACCCCCTCGGGCACCGGGACGGTGTCGGCGGCGTCGACCACCACGTGGCTGGCCCAGCCGCCGGTCTTGGTGAGCGCGGCGACCCGCGTGCCGACCAGGTCCGTGCCGACGCCCTCGCCCGCCGCCTGCACGGTGCCGACCAGGTCGTAACCCGGCACGAAGGGGAACGGGGGCTGGTCGTAGTAGCGGCCCCTGCGCATCTGCTGCTCGGCGAAGGAGACGCCGGTGGCCTCCATCCGCACCACGACCTGGCCGGGGCCCGGCGTGGGGACGGCGCCGTGCCTGACCTGGAGGCCCTCCGGCTCGACCTTGCCGGGCAGGACGACCTCGGTGAGTTCTTCGGTGGTGTTCATGGCGGCCTCCGCTGCGAGCTGCTCGTTACTGACGTTTGCGTTCGTTAGAAGTTCTAACACCTCACGATCGGGAGTGTCAATAGCGTTCGTGATAGCCTCTAACTAACGGGAACGCGGGCACGACGCTCGGGCACGACGTACGGGAAGGAGGCAAGGCCAGTGGCTGAACCGGGTACGACCACCAGCACCCCGCGCGAGCGGTACCGGGCCCAGGTCCGCGAGGAGGTCAAGAAGCACGCGTGGGAGCAGATCGCGACGGCGGGCGCCTCAGCGCTCTCCCTCAACGCCATCGCCAAACAGATGGGCATGAGCGGCCCCGCGCTCTACCGCTACTTCGCCGGGCGCGACGAACTCATCACCGAGCTGGTCAGGGACGGCTACCGCAGCCTCGCCGACACCTTCCTCAGCGTCCACGCCGCAGCCTCGGCCTACGACTCCCGGCCCGAGCTGGTCGCCCTCGCCCACGCCCTGCGCGGCTGGGCCCTGGAGGACCCGCACCGCTACTTCCTCCTCTACGGCACGCCCGTCCCCGGCTACCACGCCCCCGACGACATCACCGGCATCGCGTCCGAGATCATGGCCGTCCTCCTGGACGCCTGCGTCGCCCTCGACCCCGACGCCACCGCCCCGGTCACCCCCTTCGACACCCACCTCGCCACCCACCGCGCATGGGCCGACCCCCACCCCGCCCCCACCACCGCCCTCCACCGCGCCCTCACCTGCTGGACCCGCCTCCACGGCGTCCTCTCCCTCGAAGCCGCCGGCCACTTCACCGGCATGTCCCTCGACCCCGCCCAGCTCTACGAAGCCGAACTCCACGCCCTCCTCAAACCCTGAGCTCACCGCCGCGCCAGGGCAGTTGGACCTATTCTGGGAATCGGCAGAGGCGCGACACGAAGACGCGATACGGACGGGGGGCCGGATGTCTTTTCTGCGGTTCGCGGGCGACGAGGTCAAGGACATGGCACGCAAGCTGGAGACCAGCGGCGACCAGATGAAGAGCGCTTCGAAGGAGATGAAGCACGCCAACACCAAGGAGATCGGCCACTCCGGCCTGGAATCGGCGTGTGACGACTTTGCCGACTCCTGGGACTACGGATTCGGCCAGCTCTCCAAACTCACCCAGGGCGTCTCGGAGTTCGCGAATCAGGCCGCCGAGGAGTTCGCCAAGATCGATCAGAAGCTCCTCGACGAACTCAAGAAGGCGGGCGAGGGCGGCGGCGAGTAATCCGTCCGCCGCTCGCCCCGCGGGCTCACTCCCCGCGCCTCGGCCTCAACCGTCGTGCTCCTGGGACGGATTGAAGGTGAACGTCCGCCCGATGTGTGCGAGCCGCCCGCTGTAGGAGTCCAGCAGGAAGAGCGACGGCGTCGAGATCGTCACGTAGACGCAGTAGTCGCGGGGCGCCGGGACGATCAGTTGCAGCGCCGCCACGGGCAGCGTCGGCCGTATTGTCGCCGCGGCGCCGGTAGGATCCTCGACTCCGGCCGCGGCGGCCATGCCCGCGGGGAGCGTCAGCAGCCGCAGCGAGGTCGACATCACGCCGGGCCCCGCGGGCAGCTTCGCGGCGATCAGGATGTCCTGCCTGCCCTGCACACCCTTGCCCAGAGGGAAGTTCAGCTCTTGAAGCCGGCCCTCGCGTGCGAAGAGCTTGCGCTGCTCCGCCTGGAAGATCGCCTCGGCGGCGAGCAACCGGTCCCGGTGCGTGCTGGGCCGTACCGTCACGGCCAGCAGGCCCATCGACAGGCGTTCGTCGCCCTCCACGTCCTCCGTACCCAGGCACATCGCGGTAAGGACGACGGTGTCCCCGCTGCCCGCGGCCAGACCCGGCAGACTGGCACGCATCTGCGCTCCCGCAGAGGCCAGTTGCTCCTCGTCGGCGTCGGGCATCAACGTGGCCAGCGCCTCGTGCCAGCCTTCGGACTCAGTGGGTTCCGGCAGCCGGATGAACTCGTCGGGTACCTGGTATCCGAACGCGTACGGGATCTCCCGCCCCGCGCCCTTTGCCGTGCCTTGGGCAGTCGGGCCGCTCACGCCGCTGTCCCGTACTGCCCCTGCTCCAGCCCCTTGGCGAAGCTGTTGCCCGCTGACGTCAAGGTCGTGGGGACGTCGAACGTCGGGCCGAGCGGGCCGGGCGCCATGACCGTGGGACTGTTGTCGGGCGCCTTGTAGTTGACGAATCCGGCGATCGGCCCGACTACGGGGATGTCGGAGATGTTCCAGTCGCCGTCGGTCCACCGGCCGTCGTTCGCGTTGGACCCGAGCGCGAAGCCCGCGCCGGTGACGGTGCCCACGAAGTCGAACACCTTGCCCGTGGCCACATACGTCCAGCCCTGCCCTGCCATGCTGAAACCGCGCAGGGTGTTGGCGACACCGCTGGGTATCTTGGCGATGTTGCCCAGAGCGCCGGGCCGGATCTTGCCGAGCGTCGCCACGATGCCTTCCGCGACCCGCAGTTCACGCCCCGCCTGTACCATCGCGCGCCCGGCCTTCATCATGCTGCCGCCCGCCAGACCGATACCGCCCGCGATCACACCCGCGGCGTCCCAGGCCAGAGTCTGCCAGGTCACACCTTCGGCGCCGCCGATCATCGCGGCGCTGTGCGCGGCGAGCGCGCCCACGCCGACGATGAAGCCGATCAGGCCGAGCGCCCCCACTCCGGTGCCGAGAGCGAGGGCGACCAGGCAGATCACGCCGATGACCATCGCGACGTCGGCGAGTATGTCGCCGACCAGTTTCCAGAAGTTCGGATCGGACAGGACGTTCCACGCGTCGGCGAGGAAGTCGGTGACGCTGTCGACCAGATTGTCGAACCAACCCGGCTTCGGCGGGGCGTCGTCGGTGGCGTCCTTCAGCGCGCGCGCCGTCGAGTCGGCCGCGGTGGTGTACTCGACGTGCAGAGTACGGGCGCGCCCCCGGACCGACTCCAGTTCGCCGTGCGCCGTGTCGTACGCCTGCTGCTTGCCCTTCTTGTCCCGCTCGTGCGCTTCCTTCTCCGTGTCGGACATCGTGGAGGTGTCCGCGGGAAGACCGGTCAAGGAACTCTTGGTCGAGTCGACCTTCCGCGCCGCGGCAGCCGCCTCTTCCTCCAGCCCGCGGGCCCGCGACTGGAAGCCGTCCAGACTGGTCTCCCAGCCCGCCAGGGCCCGGTGCGCCGAATTCACCGCGTCAAGGGCCTTCTTGAGATATGGCGGAATCTTTTCCACGGACTCCGTGAAGGCATCGGCGGACTTCCCCACCCATACACCGTCCGAGGTGCCGATCTTGCTCAGTTGGCTCTGGGCGCTGCCGCTATTGTGGGCCACTTGCCCCACCGCGGAGACCATCAGACGGACGGTTTCCAGATCCCCCGGAGCCGGATCGAAGCCAAGGTTCGGATACTTCAACGAGCCCACGCTCGCCCCCCATCCGCATGACGAACTCATGCCGCTTCGTTCAGAGATGACTTTTTCTTGACCAAGCTATAAGAAGATCCTTGCGGTATGGATGGTTCCGCCGAGTCCCGGATGCGGGCCCGGCGGCGGGGACCGGACAGAAGGTCATGCCAGACCACGGAGGCCGGAGGTCGTGATGTTCGTGGAGGCTCAGCTCAAGGCGCTGATGCGGGACGGGGCGCGGGGGGCGGCGCGGCATGAGGCGCGGAATCTGGTGGGGTCGTGGCGGAGATTCGCGGCGTTCGCCTTTGTCGCCGAGCAGTACGGCTACCGGTACGAGGGGATGGCGGCGACGTCGCCGAAGGGGAGTCCGAATCCGTATTTCGGGTTCCGGCGGGAGGCGGACGCGGCGGAACGGGCGACCCTGGCCGCCGCGCGGTATCCCGAGGGACTGCGCGGCGGCCAGTTGCCGGGAATGCGGCCGGGACGGCGGCGGCTGCGGCCGTCGCCGGAGGTGCGAGAAGAGGTCGAGCTGCTGCACGCGCGTATTCAGGTGGACTACGCGCGAGGTCATCGCAGGCGCGGCCTGATCCAAGTAGTGGTGCTGCCGCTGGCGTTGCTGATCCCGCTGTCCCAGTTCGGGTTCACGGCGGGGCCGTTGCTCGTCTGCGGCGGTGTCTGGGCGTTCTTCGTCGGGTTGTGGGGGCTGGGGGTGCTGCTGTCCCGGCGGCGGTTGGTGAAGTACGGCGCCGTGTTGCGGGCCGCTGACCGGGCCTAGGGGGTGGGGGCGGGGAGGGCTATGCGGGTGGTGGCGGGGGTGTGGGGGAGGGGGTGGCGGCCGGTGAGGACGGGGAGGCCCGTGGGGTCGGCGTACAGCTCGTAGCGGTAGAAGGCGACGGCGTACGCGGTGAGGGCGTCCTGCTGGTGGGCGGGGGTCAACTCCTGCGCGGGGCAGGTGCTGTCGTCCTCGCCGAGCGAGGCCGGCGGGGTCCAGGACCGGTTGTAGTAGTTGTGGTTGGCGTGCTGGAGAGAGACGGAGAAGTCCGTCACGGTGTTCAGGCCCGCGATGTCGTCCAGATACTCCTGGCCCTGCTCGTGGACGGCTCCGTCACAGGTACTGGTGACGACCGCGAACGGCACCTTCGTATCGAGGGTGTCGCTGTTCTCGCCCTCCGGGTAGTCGAACTTGACCGGCGCCAGCGCGAGAACGGCCTTCACCCGTACGCCCGTCGGCCACTCGGCGCGGTGCTTGTCGGACGCCTGCCACATGGCGCCCTTGCCGCCGCGCGAGTGCCCCAGGGTGCCGACGCGCGTCATGTCGACGTGGCCGGTGAACGCGGGCGCGACCTCGCGGCCGGTCGCCGGGTCGGTGAAGCGGCCCTTCAGGGCGCCGCCGCCGTTGGCCAAGTCCCGCCACAGCCGCAGGTGTTCATTGATCAGGCGGGCGCGGTCGCCGTAGTCGAAGGACGTCATGTTGATGGCGTCGGCGCTGAGCGAGACCACGACGAAGCCGCGCTCGGCCAGCGCCCGGCCGAGGTAGTCGTAGCCCCGGTAGCTCGGGTACGGGTGCGAGCCCGCCGGGCACGGCCAGGTCTGCGCGTCCGCGTCGTCGCAGGCGTACCAGGAGCCGTGCGACATGACGACCAGCGGCAGCCGCCCGGTCAGATGACGCGGGTAGTGCACCACGGCCCGCACCTCGCTGACCGTGCCGGACTCCGGATCGGTGAACGCCGTGTCCCCGAGGTCGTATTCGGCGGTCCCGACGCCGGCGGCGGTCGTGGCGGCGGTCGTGGCTGCGGTCGTGGCGGCGGTCTCGGCGGTCGCATGCGGTACGGCGGCGACGGCCGGTGTCTGCGTGCCCGCCGCCAGGAGCCCGGCGGCCAGCAGCAGCGAGGCCGCCGCCGTGCGGACGGTGGATCGAAGAGGAGATCTCATACTCCGGTCAACACGCTGGAGCACCGCCCGAGTTGCCTCACCGGCCCCAGGCGTGTCAAAGACGACCCCCAGCGCCCTACTTGCCCTTCAGGATCTTCGCCAGCGACCGGTCGAGGGAATCGGCGAGCGGCCCCGGGTCGATGGACGAGCCGCCCCCGCTGAACGGACCGGTGTCGGAGATCCAGTCGTGCAACTGCGCCTGGAGAAGCTGCGTGAGAGCGCCGTAGTACGGGGTGCGGGGGCGCTGCACCGCCTGGGTCAGCGCGGGCAGCAGCGTGGAAGCGGCGTACGCGGGGCGGCCGTCGGCGTCGCGCGGCATGTCGAGCGACTCCGACGACGCCGAGGCCCCCGGACTCGGAGAGCCGCCGGAACCGCCGGAACCCCCGGAACCCCCGGAACCCCCGGACCCCTTCGTGCCCGGCGCGAGCGTGCACCGCACCTTCGCGTCCTTGTACGCCGACTCCCGCGTCGCCGCGAATCCGGCGTCCAGCAGGCACCGCTCCGACTGCGCGTCCGTCAGGTACTTGACCAGGTCCAGCGCGTACTTCGCGCGCGGCGACCCCGCCGCCACGGCCAGATTCTGCCCGCCGAGCACGGCCTTCCCCGGCAGCCGCGCCACCTGCATCTGCGACGGGCCGAAGGTCCGCGACAGCGCGCCGTACGCGTACGGCCAATGCCGCAGGAAGACGGTGTGCCCGGCCGCGAAGTCGCCGAGCGATGTCGACTCGTCGGAGGTAAGCGCCTCGGGCAGCGTCTCGTCATGGCCCGCGCGGGACTTCAACTCGCTCAAAGCTGCCCGCAGTTTCGCCGGGTCGGCCGTGTAATGACCTTCGGCGTCCGCGAGTTGGACCCCCACCGAGGCGAACGCCTCGATGGCGTTGACCGTCAGCCCCTCGTACGCGCCGAGTTGGCTCGTCCACCCCGCCATGTAGCCCTTGGGCTGGTGGTCCTTGTCGGCGTCGACATCGCTGATGAGCGTCTGGAGCTCCTGCCAGGTGGTGTCGGCCTTCGGGAAGCTCGCCGGATCGATGCCGATGGCCTTGATGGTGTCGGCGCGGTAATAGAGCAGCCCCACATCGCTGTTGAAGGGCGCCGCGTAGGTGTGGCCGTCCCACCGTGCGGTGCCCGCGACGGACGGGATGACGTCCCCGTCGTCGAGATTCATCTGGTGGTCGAGCGGGCTGATCAGCCCGGCCTGCGCGAACTCCGGCACCCAGGTGACGTCCAGATTCACCACGTCGTACGCGGAACTGCCGGACTGGAGCGCGCCGAGCAACTGGCTGCGCTGCTGGTCGGCCTCGCCGGGCAGCTCGACGAGCCGCGCCGGGTGCCGCCTGCCCTCCGGCGTCCCGTTCCACTGCTCGATGAGCTGCTGGCGCACCCCGTCGCTGCCGGTCACGTCCAGACCGCTGGCCACGATGATCTCGCCGCCGCCGGTCGTCGTGGGCTGCGCGGCACGGCCCCCGCCGCCCCCGCCGGTGCACGCGGCGGCGGCGAGCGCGAGCAGGCACAGGGCGGCGGCGGTCGCCGCGCGACGCCGCCTCACCGGGCGTTCCCCGTTCCCGCGCGGGCGACGTCGTCGCGCAGCTCCGAGACCTGGCTGCTCGACGCGTTCAGACAGCGCCCGCCGCTGGTCCTGGCGATCTGCGCGCCGACCGAACCGGCAGCGCAGCCGCCGCCCGGCGCCAGGGACACCCACTCCACCGGTACGGGACGGGCGGCGATCCGCGCCAGCAGGTCGGGGAGATCCCGGCCCTTGAAGTGCTCGTCGTCCTCGTCGTCGGTGATGTAGACGATCAACTGCGCCCCGCCCGTGGCCTTCTGGCGCTCCGTCATCTCGGTGAGCGCGGCGTCCAGCGCGGGTCCCGGGTAGGACTCCTCGTCCACCAGCTTCGTCGCCTTGACCTCGCGGCGGATACCGGCCAGGTCGGAATGCCTGCCCAGCGGCACCAGTTGCTGCGTCGGCGGTTTGTCGACCACCGTCCACACGCCGTACGCGTCGTCCGGCCCGAAGGTGTCGAGCGACTGCGACAGCAGGTCGAGGGCGCCCGCGGAATTGCTCCAGTAGGTGTCCATCGAGCTGGACTTGTCCAGCAGATACAGCACCCGGCCGGGGCCGAGCGCGTGCCGGTAGCGGTCCAGCGCACTGCCCACGGCGGCGGCGTACCTCGCCAGCCACTGGGCGTCGGGCGGGTAGGTGCCGGGCATGACCGTACTGCCGGGAACGACGGCCCCGGAGCCCGTGTCCGTCGCCGTGCCGCTCGCGGAACCGCTGGTGGTGCCGGTCGCGCCCCCGGCCGTCCGGTAGCCGTCGTCGGTGAAGACCTTCTGCCCGGCCGCGCCGGTCAGCCAGGTGTGGAAACGGTCGACGGCGTCCTTCCTGGCCGTCGCGTCGCGCTCCGCGCCCTTCCACGTGACGTGCACGAACGGCAGGTCGAGCGGCGCGACATCGGCCGGATACTGCGGCGCGCGGGGATGGAGCCTGTTGTTGTCGCAGCCCACCCGCGCCTTGGCGTCCGCGTGCGTGTTGAACTGCGTCATCACCTGCTCGGGCACCAACACCGCCGCGTTGTCCTTCAGTTCGGGGTCCGCCCCGGCCAGCGCGCACATCAGCGCGTACGAGTCGGGCTGCGCGGGCCGCAGTTGGGCCGCCTGCCGCTCGAACTGCCCCACGACCGCGTCGCTCACGGGCGCGACGCCGTTCTGCCCGTACACCCCGACCGTCGCGAGCTGCGCCGAATCCGTGGACTCGGGATCGGCGCGGAGCACCGGCACCGACTTGGGGTTGTTGCGCTTGAGCTGGTCGAGGAGCTGACCGAGCGGGGTGCCCGTGACCGAGGCCGGGGTACTGGCCAGGGTCGTCGGGATGGCCAGCACGACCGGGGTGTACGCGACCGGGCCGAGCGAGCCGAGCTCCACGTCGTCGCCTTTGCCGACAAGGGACTTGGCGCGGGCCAGGGTGACGTCGGAGCCCGGTATCCAGATGTCCGGCTGCGCGCCGATGTCGCGCTGCGGGCGCAGTTCACCGGTCGAGCGCGGCGTACGCCAGTCGGCCGCGTGCTGGAAACCGGTCACCGCGTCGGCGGACTTGGGGTCGACCAGGCTGATCCCGGAGCGGCGGCAGCCGCTCCCCGTATGGTTGGCGCCCGAGGTCAGATACGCGGCCACGGCCTTCTTCACGGTCGGCGCCGCGTCCGGGTCGGTGAGCAGCCGCAGTTCGACCGGCGGCGCGCAGGCCGTACTCCCGCCGACCCAGGTGTAGACGCCGTAGCCGCCTCCGGCGAGGAGCACCGCGAAGGCGGTGAACAGCGGGATCAGGACCTTGAGGTTGTGGCCCTTGCCGGGACCGGCTGTGCCCGAACTCTCCTTACGGGGACGGCCCTTGCGCTGCTCGCGCTCCCCAGGACGGCCGCGCTCCCCACGGCTTCCCCGCTCCCCGCGACCACCCCGTTCTCCACGGCTTCCGCGCTCTCCGCGACGGCCCCGTTCTCCGCGGCTTCCGCGCTCTCCGCGACGGCCCCGCCCCGTACGCCCCTCGCCCGCGCCGATCCCGGCCGCCGCGAGCGCCGCCCGCCACCAGGCCGCCCGGCCCGCGGCGTTCCGCCGGTCGATCTCCTCCAGCAGCCGCGGCGAGAGCCCGAGCAGCACGTCCTGCCGGGACTCGGCGGCGTGGTGACGCGGCACCCACGGGTCGTCGCCGCCTTCCGTGAACTTGTGCCGCATCGCCTCGTACAGCGCGGCCGACAGCGGGATCAGCTCGATCCGCGCGGCCTCTTCCGGCCCGACGTCCTCATCGGTCCTCGGCAGCCCGTCGTGCAGCAGCCGGATGAGCTGTTTGGTGTACGGCGTCGGCTCGTGCCCGTTGCCCCCCGGTATCCGGCGGTTGATCTGGACGGCGGTCAGCACCGAGATACGGTCCCTGCCGCGGTGCAGCGTGCCCGGCTTGAATTCGAGCAGCGCGTTGCCCGCGTAGCAGCAGTCCAGGATCACCACGATCCGGTCGACCAGCCGGCGTTCGGCGATGTCCCTGAGCCTGGGCAGCACATGGCTGCTCCAGGACACCGCCTCCGCGTAGTCGTCGCGGCCGATCCTGCGGGACTCGCCGACCAGCAGGTGGAAGTTGTCGCCGTTCCGGTCCACTCCGCCGTGTCCGGCGAAGTAGAGCAGGAACAGGCCCTCGGCGGCCTTGGCCTCGTTCTCCAGGTGCGAGAGGAATTCGAGCTGGGTCCTGGGGAGCACCTGCCGGACCTCGTTGGCCCCGAACACCCCTCCGGCCATCAGGGTTTCGACCAACTGGCCGAGGTTGTGCCGCACGCCCGGCAGGTCGTCCAAGTGGTCGTACCGGTACACCCCGAAGAGCAGTGCGCGATTGGCCTTGCCGCGTGGGTCGTAAGCATGCGAGGACACGATGGCTAGGTGTTCCTTCCGCCTTCGTCGTCCTCCGGCTCCTCGTCGGCGTCGTCCGTGTCGTCCGCCCCGTTGCCCCCGTTGGCTGCCCCGGCCCCGGCCCCGGCTCCGTCCCCGGCCCCGTCGCCGCCGTCGACCCCGTCGCCCGCGCCGTCCGCCTGGACGTCGGTCACCATGGGGTGGTCGTCGCTGCTGCTGTTGGCCGCCCACGCGTGGGCGGCGACCTTCGCGCGGTTGTAGAGGTCCTCGAAGACCGGGGTGATGGCCGCGCCCGCGATCACCAGCACCAGTTCGACGAGGCCGCCGCTCATCGGCGGGCCGTCCCGCCGCTCCTCCGGGTCGTGCCGCCCGCCGTCGTACTCGCGGACCTCCGCCGTGAGCTGATGCGCGGCCTCGGCCTACGCGAACCAGTCCTCCAGGCTCAGCCAGCGGTACAGCGCTTCCAGATCCTGCGCGTCGTCGCCAGTGACCCGAATCCGGATCCTGCGGCCCGGCTCCCCGTCCCCATGAGTCATAACTCACTACTCTTGCACGGACGCTGACACTCCGTCACTACCTTGCGCCGACGCGCCCCCACGGGTGATCCGCCGGCCCCCACGGGCGATCCGCCGGCCTCCACGGGTCGCCCGCCGGCCCCCGCGGGGCCGGTGCCCTGGGCGCGACGGCGAGCCGGCCCTTTCGGGGGCGCGGGGAACCGCGCGCTCAGCCACGGTGTTCGCGCAGGTCACCACCGGCCCCAGCGGGGTAGTCCGGCTGTCGTCGGGCCACCGGCCCGGTGGTGGGCTGCTCGCGCGGTTCCCCGCGCTCCTTCGGGGCGCGCGCGGCCGTGACGCTTCCCGGCCGTCGGCCGGAGGGAGCGGAGCCGCGGCCGAGGGCGGCCGAGGTCACGGCCAGCGCCAGCGCCGCCGCGGCGAGGGCCGCGCCGAGCCAGTTCGGGGCGGTGTAGCCGAGCCCGGCCGAGAGAAGGAGCCCGCCGAGCCACGCGGCCAGCGCGTTGCCGAGGTTGAAGGCGCCGATGTTGACGGCCGAGGCGAGCGTCGGGGCGCCGGACGCCTGGTCGAGCACCCGCTTCTGGAGCGGCGGGACGGTCGCGAAGCCGAGCGCGCCGATCAGGAAGACGGTCACGGCGGCGGCCACCTTGTTGTGCGCGGTGACGGTGAAGAGCGCGAGGACGAGCGAGAGCCCGCCGAGCGTGGCGTAGAGCATCGGCATGAGCCGCCGGTCGGCGTACCGGCCGCCGAGCAGATTCCCGCCGACCATGCCGAGCCCGAAGAGCACCAGCAGCCAGGTGACGGACGAGTCCGCGTAACCGGTCACGTTCGTCATCATCGGCGCGAGATACGTGATCGCGGCGAAGACGCCGCCGAAGCCGAGCACGGTCATGGCCATGGCGAGCAGCACCTGGACGTTGCGGAAGGCGGCCAGCTCGTGCCCGAGGCGTACGCCCTCGGGCCGGGGGATCTCGGGGACGAGCTTCGCGATGCCCGCGAGGCCGAGGACGCCGAAACCGGCGACGACGAAGAAGGTGACGCGCCACCCGGCGGACTGCCCGACGAAGGTGCCCAGCGGTACGCCGACCACGTTGGCCACGGTCAGGCCGGTGAACATCATCGCGATGGCCCCGGCCTTCTTCTCCGCGGCGACCAGACCGGCCGCGACGACCGAGCCGATGCCGAAGAAGGCGCCGTGCGCGAGGGAGGCCACGATGCGGCCCGCCAGCATGAGGGCGAAGGTGGGCGCGACCGCGGAGACGAGGTTCCCGGCGATGAAGAGCCCCATCAGGAGCATCAGCATCCGCTTGCGGGAGATCTTGGTGCCGAGCACGGTCATCAGCGGCGCGCCGACGACGACGCCGAGCGCGTAGCCGGTCACCAGGAAGCCCGCGGTCGGGATGGACACCCCGAAGTCCCCGGCGATGTCGGGCAGCAGCCCGATGATCACGAATTCGGTCGTGCCGATGCCGAAGGCCCCGAGGGCCAGGGCGAGCAGCGCGAGCGGCATGGGAAACACCTTCCGGAGGAGAGGGGACGGAACCGGCGGTACGGACGGGTACGGGACCGGTGCGCGGTTAACCAGCGCCCACAATAATTGCAGACGCGGGGTAAGTGCAAACGCCGCCTATTGCGGAAGCGGGCTATCCTGAAGGCGCGGCCGACGACGACCGCGGGACCGACCGGCGCGAACCGGCCGGTCGGGGACGAGGGTGGTGCGAGCCGCCGCGAGGCCGGTGGAGGAGCCGAGGATGACCGAGACCGTGGCGCTGGCCCAGGGCTGGTGCGCGCTGTCCCTGCTGCACGGCAGGATCGAGGCGCACATCGAGCGCGCGCTCCAGGCGGGGCACGAGCTGAGCGTGCGCGAGTTCTCGCTGCTCGACGTGCTCAGCAAGCAGCACAGCGGCCCCGGCGGCCACCTCCAGATGAAGAAGGTCGCCGACGCGGTCGTGCTCAGCCAGAGCGCCACGACCCGGCTGGTCAGCCGCCTGGAGGACCGCGGCCTGCTGGTCCGCTACCTCTGCGACACCGACCGCCGCGGCATCTACACCGACGTCACGGAGACCGGGCTCGCCCTGCTCGCCGAGGCCCGCCCCACCAACGACCGCGCCCTGCGCGAAGCCCTCGACGAGGCCGCCCGCGAGCCCGAACTCGCGCCGCTGGTCCGTACGGTGGAGGCGCTCGGCGCCCGCTGAGCCCCGACCGCCTGACGCGTACGGCCGGGGCGACGAGCCATCAGCCGAGCCGGGCCGGGCCGAGGCCGTGCGCCCCGGCCACCCCTCGCCCGCACCCCCCACCCGTGATCCGCCGGGTCCGAGGCCGTGCCGCCCCCGGCCCGCACCCCCGCCCGCACCCCTGCCCCGTGATTCGGTGAGGAAATCGGCGAGGAACGCCCTTGGGCGGTCGTCGCAAGGGTCCGGCGGGGGGCGGCAGGGCGATATGAGGAGATATGTACGCCATCCGAGTGGCCTGAGTGGTATCAGGCGATTTACGCTGTGTGAGGATGCGGCAGCTTCGGGGCGGAGACCCGAAGGACATCCGGTGGTAGAAGCGACTGCACTCAGCAAAGGAGGTGGCTGGAATGGCCACCGAATCGACCAACCCGACGACGGGAATCGATACCCACCCGGACCTGATGGCCCTTCGGGGCCGGTACGAGGAAGCGGCGGCGAAGCCATGGGCCGGTCTCGTTGAAGGTCTGGCCCTGCTGGCCGGGCTTTACCTGGCGATCTCGCCGTGGGTGGCCGGATTCACCGGCTTCCACGCTCTCACCGTGACCAACCTGATCCTCGGCATCGCCCTGGCCGTCCTGGCCCTGGGCTTCGGCTCCGTCCTGGAACGTACGCACGGACTGGGCTGGGCCGCCGTGGTGATCGGCGCGTTCACGATCGTCGCACCCTGGGTGGTGTCCGGTAGCCCCCACGTGCACAAGACCATCCTCAGCAACGTGATCACCGGAGCGGTGATCTGCCTGGTCGGACTCGCCACGATGGGCATGGGCATGCTCGGCCGTAACCGGTCCAGGAGCCGCGGGCTCCCGGCCGGCGGCGGCCGGATGGGCTCGGACCGCGCGGAGCGCGGCTTCAGCTCGGACCGCGCGATGAGCACGGACCGCGGTGCGCGTTCCGACCGTGGGCTGGGCGCCGAGCGGAGGATCGACCCCGAGCGAAGGATCGATCCCGAGCGCTGATCCGGTACTGAGTCCGGAGCACCGACTCCGGAACCCGGTGGTACGGACGACCGCGAGGCCGCCCGTACCACCTTCACGTACCATCCGCCCCACCTACCACTCCTGAGCGCTGTTGTGAAGGGCTCGGGGAACTGAGATGCCGTGCGCTGTCCGTATGAGTGACAATGCGCCGTATGAAGATCGGCACCGACGGTGAACTCCCCGCCCCCGAGCGGGATTTGGGCTCGGACCCGGCTGTCTCGGACCCGGCTGTCTCAGGCCCGGCCGCCCCGGACCCGGCCGCCTCGGACCCGGCCGCCCCGGACCCGGCCCCCGACGTGATCGTGCGCCGCGCGACGGCCGCCGACGCGGACGCCCTCGTACGCCTCAGAGCGGTGATGCTCGACGCGATGGGCACGCGGGTCGGCGGGGACGACGCGCCGTGGCGGGCGCGGGCCCGTACGTGGTTCACCGAACGCCTCGCCGCCACGGGCGAGTTCGCCGCCTTCGTCGTGGACGACCCCGAACTGGGCGTGGTGAGCAACGCGGTGGGCGCCTGCGACCGGCACGCGCCGGGCCCGACCAACCTCAGCGGTCTGCACGGCCACATCTCCAACGTCTGCACCGACCCGCGCCGCCTGCGCCGCGGTTACGCGCGGGCCTGCATGGAGGCGGTGCTCGACTGGTTCGCCGACGAGACCCAGGCGCGGGTGATCAACCTCAACGCGACCGCGGACGGCGCCGGTCTCTACACCGGCCTCGGCTTCGCGACCCCGCCGCACCCCGCCCTCCAGGTCCGCCTCGACGGCACCATCGCGCCGGTCCCTGTCATTCGTCAGGAGCGGACCGGGCCCGGCGTCTCCTAGCGTCAGGCGGTGACGGCGGCCGGCGCGACCCGGCCGCCGACACGACGGCCGGCGGGGGTCCGGCCGCGGACGGAGGGACATCACCATGCGCAGGATCACGCGGGGCGCCGCCGCGCTCGCAGCTCTGCTGGCAGTACAACGGCGGCGACTGCCGGATCACCCTGGAGCTGAACGACCACTGGTCTTACAACCTCACCCCGGTCAACTCGATCGTCTTGAACCGGCCCTGACCTGGGGCGGCGTGGCCTCGGCCGTCACCGCCCGCGTCGCGGGTCCACCGCGCAGCAGCGACGCGGTGGCGGCCAGCAGGCCCATCCCGGCCGCCGTCGCGAAGACGATCACCAGCCCGTGGTGGAAGGGCGCCGAGATCAGGTGCGGGAAGAACTCCTTCCCGGTCAGCACCGCCCTGTTGTGCGCGGGCAGGGTGTCCAGCACACCGGTCGGCCCGAGCAGCGTCTGCACCGGGTTGACCCCGAGGAAGGCCGAGAAGACCGTCGAGACCGGCGGCAGCGACGCCGCGTGGTGGGCCACGTCCGGGGGCACGCCCTGCGCCCGCAGCCCGCTGTCCAGCGCCGACGGCAGCCGGTCGGCCAGGCCCACGATCAGCAGCGAGAAGAACACCCCGATCGACAGCGACATCCCGGAGTTCTGGAACGTCGAGCGCATCCCGGACGCCGCGCCGCGGTCGGTGGCGGGCACGCTGCTCATGATCGCCGAGGTGTTCGGCGCGGAGAACATCCCCGAGCCGATCCCGTTGCACATGATCAGCAGCGCGAACGCCCAGTACGAGAACGTGATCGGCAGCAGGAGCAGGCCGACGAAGCTGAGCGAGAAGACCAGCAGACCGCCGGTGGTGAACGCCCGTACGCCGTACCGGTCGGACAGCCACCCGCACAGCGGCCCCGCGATCAGGAACCCGGCGGTCAGCGGCAGCAGGAAGATCCCGGCCCACAGCGGCGCGTCGTCGAACGCGTAGCCGTGCAGCGGCAGCCAGATGCCCTGGAGCCAGATGATCAGCATGAACTGGAGGCCGCCGCGGGCGACCGCCGCCAGCAGCGAGGCCGCGTTCCCCGCGGCGAAGGCGCGGCTGCGGAACAGCGCGAGCCGGAACATCGGCTGCGCCACGCGCGTCTCGACGACCACGAAGACGATGAGCAGCACGACGCCGGAGATCAGCCCGGTCAGCACCTTCGGGCTCAGCCAGCCCATGGTGTGGCCGCCGTAGGGCTGGATGCCGTAGGTGATGGAGACCAGCAGCAGACCGAGGCCGACGGCGAAGGTGAGATTGCCCCACCAGTCGATACGGGACTGCCTGCGCGTGGAGGTCTCGCGCAGCGAGCGGTAGGCCCACACGGTGCCGAGGATGCCGAACGGCAGATTGACCCAGAACACCGCCCGCCAGTCCCACGCCGACAGCAGCCCGCCCAGCACCAGGCCGACGAACTGGCCGGACAGCGCCGAGATCTGGTTGATGCCCAGCGCCATGCCGCGCTGCTCGGCGGGGAAGGCGTCGGTGATGATCGCGGCGGAGTTCGCCATCAGCATGGAGCCGCCCACGGCCTGGACGATCCGCCAGCAGATCAGCCACATCGCGCCCGCGCCGCCGTGCGCGGGGTCGAAGGAGAGCGCGACCGAGGCGAGGGTGAAGACGACGAAGCCGAGGTTGTAGATCCGCACCCGGCCGACGATGTCGCCGAGCCGCCCGAGGGTGACCACCAGGACCGCGGTGACCAGCAGATACCCCATGATCATCCACGGCAGGTAGCTGATGTTCCCGGCCGCGAACGGGTCCAGGTGGATGCCGCGGAAGATCGCGGGCATCGAGATGATCACGATCGAGGAGTCCACGGTTGCCATGAACATCCCGAGGCTGGTGTTCGACAGCGCGATCCACTTGTAGCGGTCGGGGCGGGGGCCCGCGGGGCCGGGACCGGGCGGGGCGGCGCGGGCGGGTATGTCCGAGGGGTCGGGCTCCGCGGGGTCAGACACGGCGGGTGATCCTCTCCAGCAGGGGAATCGCGTCGGCCAGCAGCCGCTGCTCCTCGGGGGTCAGCTCCTCGTCGATCGCGCGGGCCAGACGGCGGGCGCGCTCGGCGCGGGCGCCGTGCAGGCCGTCGAGACCGGCCTGGCTGAGGGAGACGACGATGCGGCGGCCGTCGGACGGGTCGGGGTCGCGGACGACCAGGCCGCGCTCCTGGAGCACGCCGATGATCGTGCACATCGACTGCGGCCTGATGCCCTCGCCCGCGGCCAGCTCCGTCGCGGTGGCCGGGCCCTCCCGGTCCAGCCGGACCATGGCCGAGATCTGCGAGAAGGTCAGCTCCCCGTCCGGCTTCACCTGCCGCAGCCGCCGCACCAGCGGGCTCAGCGCCACGCGCAGGTCCACCGCGATGCGTCCGGCCTCGGCCGGACGACCCGGACCGGCCGGACTTCCCGGACCGTCGGGACCGGCCGGGCTGTTCGCCGATGCGGACGCGCCGCCCGCCGCGCGGGGGCCGGGGCTCGCGCTCGCCGCCGTACCGGCCGGGCTCGCCGCCGTACCGGCCGGGCTCGCCGCCGTACCGGTCGGGTCGGCCGCGGTGCCAGCCGCGTCGCTGCTGGTCGTCATGATGATCAGTATAAACTTATCAGTCCAGGCTTATGGTATAGCTGGCGCATGACTGTTTCCCCCAGCGGTTCGCTGACCGCCACCACCGTCACGATCACCGGCCACGGCGGCGACGAGATCGAGGCGTACGTGGCCCGACCGGAGGGCGACCACCGCCGCGGCGGTGTCGTCGTCATCCACCACCTGCCCGGATACGACCGCCCGACCAAGGAGATGACGCGGCGGTTCGCCGAGATGGGCTACGACGCCGTCTGCCCCAACCTCTTCCACCGCGAGGCCCCCGGCGCGGCCCCCGACGACGCCGCCGCGGTCGGCCGCGCCAACGGCGGGGTCCCGGACGAGCGGCTGGTCGGCGACGTCGAGGGCGCGGTCGCGTACCTGCGCGCCCTGCCCACCTCCAACGGCAAGGCCGGCGTCATCGGCCACTGCTCGGGCGGCCGTCAGGCCGTGCTCAGCGCCTGCCACCTCGACGTGGACGCCGCCGTCGACTGCTACGGCGCCTTCGTCACCGGCACCGTCCCCGAGGGCTTCGTCCTGCGGATCACCAACCTCGTCGACCAGCTCCCCAGCCTCCGCGCCCCGCTGCTCGGCCTGTTCGGCGCCGCCGACAGCCACCCCAGCCCCGCCGAGGTCGCCGAGTTGGAGCGCATCCTCACCGACCTCGGCAAGGAGTACGAGTTCCACAGCTACGAGGGCGCCGGGCACGGCTTCTTCGCCGTCGACCGCCCCAACTACAACGTGCCCGCCGTCCAGGACGGCTGGGAGCGGATCGCGGACTTCTACGGCAAGCACCTGGAGGGCTGACCATGTGCACGTACTCCACCGTCAAGGCCGAGGTCGAGGGCAGCGCCAAGGGGCCGGGCGGCTCCTGGTTCCACGTCACCGACGTGACCGTCTACTTCGACCACCCCGTGCACGCGCTGGCCGAGCACACCCTGAACATCGACTTCGCCGCCCCCGCCAAGGGGCCCTCGGCCCGCGTCGCCCTGGAGCTGACCGCGGACTCCGCGCGGGCGCTGATCACCGCGATCCAGGACGCGCTGGCGGCCGTGCCGCGCGAGATGGCCGTCTGACCACCGGGCCCGCGGGCCCAAGGCCCTTGCCGCGCGGCGGAGTTCGGGCCGGGCACCCGGCCCCGCTGCTACGCGACCCCGTCCTCTGTTACGCGACCCCGTCCTCGCTCTGCCGCACGCACGCCGACTCGCACGCGTCCAGTCGCGCCAGGCCCGCCAGTATCGTCCGCGCCTTCGCCTCCAGGCGGTAGGTGCGGGCGAGTTCCAGGGCCCGGTCCCAGTGCTTGCGGGCGGAGGCGGGGTCGCCGCGCTCGAAGTGCGTACGGGCCAGCACCTCCAGGGTGTCGGCCGCCGTACCGCGGTCCCCGAGCCGGTCCAGGATCGCGACCGTCTCCTCCAGCGCGGCGACCGCCTCGTCGTACCGGCCCACCGTGCGCAGCGCCTCGCCGAGGCTGGTGAGGCTGCGCGCCGTGCTGGTCAGCAGCCCGCGCTCGCGCCACATCCCCAACGCCCGCCGGTAGCAGGCGATCGCGGCGGCCGGGTCGCCCGCGCCCAGGTGCGCGTCACCGAGATTGCCCAGCACGGTCGCGACCCGGTCGGCGTCGCCCACCGCGTAATGCAGGTCGAGCGACTGCCTGCCGTACTCCAGCGCGAGATCGTGGTCGCCCAGCGCGTGGTGCAGCCCCGAGAGGTTGTTGAGGATCGCCGCCTGCCCCTGGAGGTCGCCCGCCGCCTCGAAGTACCGCCGGGCGACGCCCAGATGCTCAAGGCACGGGTCCACCCGGTCGGCCATGCCGTGCGCGACGCCGAGCCTGCTGTGCATCCACGCCCTGCCCTGGACGTCCCCGGTCTCCTCCACGCAGGCCATCGCCTCCTGGAGGCACAGGTCCCACTCACCGGTCCACCAGTACGCCTGCGCGTAGCCGAACAGACCCGCCGCCAGCCGCCACGCCACGTCGGGCCAGCGGCGCGCCGCCGCCAGCCGTATCGCCTCCTTGATCGCGGGCAGCTCCTTGACGCACCACCGCAGCGCGGCCTCCTCGCTGTCGAACTCCAGCGGGGGCACGGCCGGTTGCTCGTGCAGCGGCGGTATCGGATGGCCCTCGGGCGCGAGCAGGGCCGCGGTCCCGGCGACCGTGACCGTGTACCAGACCAGCAGGCGGCGCAGGCCGTTCTCGCGGACCCGCGGCGGCACCTCCTCGGCGGCGCGGGTCGCCGCGTACTCGCCCAACAGGTCGTGGAAGGAGTAGTGGCCGGCCCGCGGAGTCTGCAACAGGTGCGTGTCGACCAGCGCTTCGAGCAGGTCCTCGGCCGGCGCGGGGTCGCGGCCGATCAGCGCGGCGGCCGGGACGAGGTCCAGCGGATGGCCCGGCCACAGGCCCAACAGCCGGAAGGCGCGGGCCGCTTCGCGCTCGGCGGCCTGCGGGCTGTCACGCATCGCGAGATAGCTCATCGCGAAGGTGTCCTGCACGGCGAGGCCGCCCGCGGACAGTGCGTGCAGCCGGTCGCCCGCGCCGTCCAGCCGCTCCGCCAGCGCGGTCAGCGGCCAGTTGGGGCGGGCCGCCAACCGGGCGCCCGCTATGCGCAGCGCCAGCGGCAGTCCGCCGCAGGCCGCCAACACCCCGGCCGCCGCCGCCGGTTCGGCCGCCACCCGCTGCTGCCCGCACACCGCGACCAGCAGCCGGTGCTGCTCCTCCGCGCCCAGCGGCTCCAGCGGCAGCCGTACCGCTCCGGGCAGATCCGCCAGCGTCCTGCGGCTCGTCACGATCACCGCGCTGTCGCCGCGGCCCGGCAGCAGCGGCACCACCTGCGCCGCGTCGCCCGCGTTGTCCAGCACCAGCAGCACCCGGCGGCCGTGCAGCGCCTGCCGCAGCAGCGCCGACAGGTCGTCCGGGTCGTCCGGCAGCGGCAGCGCGCCGCCGGTGCCCGGCGCGCCGCCGTCGGCCAGATCGCCCAGGAACCGGGCCAGCAGGTCGCGCGGGCGGCGCGCGTCACCCGCGCCGAAGCCGCGCAGGTCGGCGTAGAGCACGCCGTCGGGGAAGTCGCGGCGCGCCCGGTGCGCCGCGTGCACCGCGAGCGCCGTCTTGCCTATGCCGCCCATGCCGGTGACGACCGCCACGCGCGGGGCGTCCGGGTCGCAGGGGCGTATCACCCCGAGCAGCGCGGCCAATTCGTCCGTACGGCCGGTGAAGTCGCCGGTGTCGGCCGGGAGTTGGGCCGGGGGAGTGGACGGCTGGGATTCCTGCGGGGCCGCTTCGTCCTCGGGGGCCGCCAGGATCTCGCGGTACGCGGCCTGCACCGAGGGGCCCGGCTCCACGCCCAACTCGTCGACCAGCGTGCGGCGCAGGTCGTGGAAGGCGGCAAGTGCCTCCGCCTGCCGGTGCGTTCGGTGCAGGGCCAGCATCCACTGGCGGTGGAACGGCTCGCGCAGCGGATGCGCCGCCGTCAGCGCCGCCAATTCCGCCGCCATTCCCTGATGGCGGCCCAGCGCCAACTCCGCGTCGAACCGCCACTCCAGGGTCTGGAGCCGGGCCTCCGCCAAATGCGCCGCGTACGCCCGCAGCGGGTCCGACAGCGCCGGTACGTCCGCCAGCGGGTCGCCGCGCCACAGCGCCAGTGCCGCCCGGCACTCGGCCAGCACCGCCGGCCAGTCCCCGTCCCGGTGCGCCGCCCGCGCCGCCGCGTGATGCCGTACGAACACCTCGGCGTCCAGCTCGCCGACCGCCACGTCCAGTACGTAGCCCTGCGGGACCGCCCGCAGGCGCGAACCCGGGCGGTCGTCCTCGGCCAACAGCCGTCGTAGCCGGGCCACATGATTGTGCAGCGACGCCGTCGCCGTCGGCGGGGGCTCCTCGCCCCACATCGCCGCCTTCAGGGCCTCCGGGCGCACCGCCCGGCCCGGACTGCTCAACAGCGCGGCCAGCAGTGCCCGCGCCTTCGCCGAGCCGACGCCGCCACCCTCCACGGTCACAGCTCCGAGCAGCTCGAACCGCATCCGTGGCCCTCTCTGGCCGTTCCCCCGAACGGCGCGTTAGCCCCATGTTAGCGGCCGGTTGGCGCCCCCCTCCATGCTTGACCTCCGGGTCCGGCCCGGCGGCGCGGGTGGGTCCATCCACCGCCGCAACGGGGGCGCGGCACGCCGCGGCCGGACCCGACCACTTCGCCCCCTCCCGCCCTCCGGGCGCGGGAAGACCGCCTCGCCTCTCCGCAAGGCCGTGCCCCTGCGTACGCCGCCGATGCGGTTGCCTTCGGGCCGGCAGCCCGGTGGGGGCGTGTCGCGCAGTTCCCCGCGCCCCTGGTGGGGCGGACCGTTTTTTGTCCGGGGGTCAGGCACGGGTTTTTAGGGGCGCGGGGCTGTGTTTGATGTGCGGCTGCCGCCGCGTGGGCGTGCTCAGCCACGGCGGTGGCGCGGGTGAAGAACCGGCCCCGGTGGGGCAGATGCGGTTGTTTTCGGGCTGGCAGCCCGGTGGGGGCGGGCCGCGCAGTTCCCCGCGCCCCCGGGTGGGGCGGACCGTTTTTTGTACGGGGGTCAGGCACGGGTTTTTAGGGGCGCGGGGCTGTGTTTGATGTGCGGCTGCCGCCGCGTGGGCGTGCTCAGCCACGGCGGTGGCGCGGGTGA